>PACG01000087.1 GCA_002699335.1 Candidatus Poribacteria bacterium | reverse complement strand
TTTTTCGTCAAACCCAACTCCAACGACGTGGCTATCAAGCAGAATTTTGGATTATTGGCAGTAGCCACGTTGTCAATATACAGACTGAAACCACAGAAGTAGCGGAGGTCATCTCAGCGGCAAAGACGGGTTTGCCAACCGATGGTCAGATACGGTTGATTGCCCCCTTCCAAAGCGGCTGCTATCAACACTCAGCAGGTTTGCGTTATCAGGTCAATTTGGAATTGAACCGGCACGATAATCGTGAACTGTTTATTAATCAATCGCAACCGCCTGTAGATCAGCAAATCTACCGATTACAACAAACCTTCCCTAGCCACAATGGCGACCATCCCCCACCTACGACCACGATCGACATCCTTCGAGCCGACGAGGAACAATTGGCCTTTCGTACACTTCACACCTATACTGAAGAACTCGCTCTAGCCATCACCCGGACCGAGATTCAATTTACCTGAACGAAGTCACCCCGAGTCGGCTAGCTATATTCACCATCTGCTATGCCTTAACTATCTAAGGCGATAATGTAAGAAAAACGACGGCTATCGATCATCATTAAGTTTTCAGTCAGCTACCCATAGCTTGACACTACCTATTCAAAATGTGTAACTTACTGACTGTCACCTTCTACTAGCAGATATTCTCGGTTAACCGGCAGTTGTTGTCGGTGATCTATCTGACCACCAGGCCAACGAATTTCCACCTGTTGAATCATCTTAGCTTGACCCAGCCCGAAGTGAATTCGCAGATCATTGGCTGCTAGATAACTGCCTCCGGATCTAACTTCTTGGTATTGGGTCAGATCCGGGGTGACGACTTTGATTTTAGTCCCGATTCCAGAGCGGTTACTATCTTGACCAACAGTTCTGAATCTAACCCAGTTGTTTAGGTTCCCGATTTCATTCTGCAGCAGGTCCGGAGATTGGTTCCAGTTAGTTACCACAATGTCCACATCGCCATCGTTGTCATAGTCGCCAAAGGCTGCGGATCGACTCACCTTTTTTAAGGCTAATCCGCCCTGATCTTGAACCCGGCCAAACGTACCGTTACCCAGATTCCGGAAAAGTAGATTCTGTTGCGCATAGAAGACATTTGGTTCTAACTCGGTGATGTTGTCCATTACATGGCCATTGACAACGAAAATATCTTTCCAACCGTCATTATCGTAGTCGAAGAACTTAATCCCCCAACCTAGATAGTTGTAAGTCTTTTCAGCAATACCAGTGGTGATCGTTAGATCCATGAAAAAGTTGTTCCCTCGATTGTGATAGACTGTATTGGTTTCGGTTTGAAAATTACTGACAGTTAAATCTATCTGGCCATCGTTATCATAATCACCAAAAGCAGTCCCCATTCCTGCTTCCTCCTTACCCATGTCATTGTAGGAGACACCAGCCAGTAATGCAACCTCTTCGAAAAAACCGTCCCCTCGATTTCGAAATAAAAAGTTAGGATCCTGATCATTAGCCACGTAGATGTCGGAGTCACCATCGTTGTCATAGTCGGCTAAAGTCAGTCCAAGTCCATGGCAGGGAGGTGGTTGTAAAAAGCCGCGTGAGTCTGTTAGGTCGGAGAATGTGCCATTTCCATTATTATGGAAAAAACGGTCTGTTGCTGCTGGATATGCATGAGGGCCACAGTAGACGTGAATCTCCTGGTTTAGACATTGACGGTCGTGCGCTACCTCGTAGTCTGCATAGTTAGCAATATAAAGATCTAAGAACCCATCATTTTCAAAGTCGGCAAAAGCACAACTGGTACCCCAGCTAGCGTTGTTTGTGTTCGCACTTACTGTGACATTCAGAAACGTCCCATCGCCTTGATTTTGATACAACACATCTGGTCCGAAATTGGTCAGATAGAGATCGGTATCTCCATCGTTATCGTAGTCGCCAACCGCACAACCGACACCATAACCGGTGTGCCCAAGGTTCGTTATCTGAGTAACATCGGTAAATGTGCTATCGCCCAGATTTTGATACATCCGGTTGGGCTTGGGGGCAATTTCTGAACCAAATGGAGATTGCGGTGCCCCATTGATTAGATAAAGGTCTAGATCGCCGTCGTTGTCGTAGTCAAAAAGTGCTGCACCAGACCCGATAAACTCGTTGAATAGCCTTTGACCACTTTGCCCATCAGAATGAACAAAATCGACCTGAGCAGATATTGTTACGGCTTTAAAAATGACCTCGGCGCATATATTGAACGGAAGCGAGGTTGGAGCAGCAACCAGGATCTGGATAGTAAAAGGCAGCCATTGCCAAAGGGTTGGGGATCGGGGTTCCGATTTATTCTGTCTGATTGTCTCGATGTGGATCGCCTTTGCCGGAGGCTTGGGCTTGCTGAATTTCATGGAGTTGCTGTAGGTATTCTGGGTTATTTGGCTCTTGGACAAGTGCTTGCTGGATTGAGGATTCAGCCATTTGAAGTTGCTTTTGGCTAAAATGAACTGAGGCTAACGTTGAAATCTCCGCTGCACCTGGATTCAGCTTAACCGCCTGTTTTGCATATTTCAGTGCAGTATCGAGATATTGATTAGCCCGTACGTAGATCTGAGCGATATGACGATAAGGACGAGGATCGGTCTGACGAAGCTTAATCGCCTCTTGAAATGCAGTTAAAGCTTGATTGGTTCGGTCACTTTCAAACCGTAGTTGGCCTAGCATAATTAAGATATCTGGCCCACGATCTCCTAGCTCAACAATTCGCTCGTAGGTAGCTAAGGCTTGAGCGGCGTCACCTTCAGCCAGATAGGCTTCGGCTAACCCGTGATAGGCCAATGTTAGATCTGGTGAAAGTTGGATTGCCTTTTGTAAAAGCTGCTTGGCAGGGTCGAATCGCTGCTGTTGCGTGTAGATCCAACTGAGTCGGAGATAAGCTTCTAAAGATTCTGGGTTTAAGCCAATTAGTGACTCGAATGCCTTAATGGCTGATTCAAAATCACCAGTTTGCATATAAATACGACCCAACTGATCCCAGGCTAGCTCTGATTGTGGGTTTGGAATCAAAATCTTTTGGTATTGCTCAATTGCCGCAGACAGGTTTTGGCACTTATAATGTAGCTCAGCGATCCTAAATAGGACCTGGGAATTAGCCGGATGGTCTTTTAACTCCAATTCGAGATCATAAACTTGGTCAAAGTATTTTTTTAGATCACGAAAACGAATCTGGTGTTTTTCGGCCAGTACCTGGTTATTCAACAGTCGGTAGGCTTTCATCAACCCCAAATGGGGGCGGTAGTTGAAAGGGGTTAGGTCAGCGACCTGTTGGAAAAATCCCACAGCCATTGTCGGCCGTGCCTGTAGTAAGGCAATATTTCCTAACTCCTGGTAAGCGTCTGTGAAATCTGGATTTCTAATAGTAACCTGCTTGAAGGCGAAATTAGCTAGATCTAACTTTTTTTGCTTCAAGTAGGTTTTCCCCAAGTGAAAATGGGCTTCGGCGATCTCAGGAACTTTGGCTACGGCAGCAGTGGCCTGGTTGAGTGCCAGATCCAATTGCCCCAGTTGAATATAGACTTCAGCTAAGAAAATATGGGTTTCGCCTGCAACACGATCGATTGGCTTTAAGCCGAGAATAGGTTCTAAGATTTCAGCTGCTTGGTAATAGAGGCGTTGCAGACGATAGGCGTTACCAAGATGGTAGCGTGCCATAATCGAAGAGGGGTCACGGTTGACGATTGGACGCAACAAATCTACAGCTAATCGATAAGATCCGTTTTGAATATGATCGGTGGCAATCGAAAGACTGTAAGATTCTTGTTCGAGGGTGAGACTGTCAGCATCGACGACAGAGCCAATGACCAAATACAACAGCAGGATTTGTCGAGCTAGGCGTCCCATTGCTAGCGTGATTGATCTGTAGATGTAGGCTTCCCTTTCCGCCAAGCGAAATAACCTATTGGGTTTTCGCTGATACAGCACTCATCGACAGGTTCGTAGCACCGTGGATGACGAGTATCGCTGCTAAGGCGAAAACAGCCAAAGATATTATCCAGTGAGGCATGCATGGTAAACATCCGGAGGATCCGCGCATCGTCCATCTGAAAGTTGGTCGTTACCACTGTCCACTACACCGGCCAACTACCCCAAAGATATCACTACTGGAAAACCAACTCGTCACATAGTACCGAAGAGTTGGAAAAACAACACCAGATTTGACGGTAGAAGTAGGAGAGATATAAATGGGTTTGAAGGTTGCGTGTCGGTTAGATAAGCGATTCGACAAAGGAAAAGGACGGGGCGCGCCCCCGAATAGGTCAATCCTTACTGAGAGAATAGTGGATGGTTAACGGCCTCTTCTGCCGCTGCCACCACCAAATCGCTGACGGAAACCTTCAATCATCTTCTCGCGTTCTTCTGGGGATGAGTTTTGCCATCTGGCACGCATGTCCTGAGCGCGCTGCGAATCGAAACCGCTACGCCCTCTACTACCACGCCCTCCGCCTCGACCTCTGCGTTCATTGCCACTACGTCCCTCGGATTTCCTCTCGGCGTTTTCATCTTTTCCGTCTTTTCCGTCTTTTGATGACTTTCCACCTCTGCCACGCTTGCCTCTTTTTCCTCCACCAGTATTTAGGAATTGGATACTATTGATAGAGAGGGAAATCGGCTTTCCTTCCAGAACTAAGCCAACTTGATTAGCGGCAATTTTATCTACTTTCGTTTCCTGTAGCTGGTCACCAATGCCAACATAATAGGTTTTATTGGAACGTGACTCTCTAATCAGGGCTTTAGCTTTACCTGTGGCGGGAATCTTAGTAGCGATTAACTCGTACTTGGGACTAGTATCGGGTGGACGCCAACCAAGGGGGCGGAATAGGCTATAATCGACAATTACTTTGTAGAAAGCCTGATCCGCGGCAGGGATCTGCAACTGATTGTTAGCAGAACGATCCCTTTGAGAAGTTGCGAGAAACGGGATTGTGAATAACAGGGAAAGAGTAACTAGTTTTAGCCTACACATCGTGAGAAACCTCTTTTCCTTTGCTTAGACGCACTGAAGAAGGGTAAGGTTTGTCTGTATAGACGAAATAATTTCGAGCGGGTAGGATGATCGGAAACTAAAGCATCTTTTCCACCAGCAAGCCAAACCGTTGGTTGGCTTTCTGGCTGAGAATATCTGAGGTATTTCCTGTGTCAACAGGATCTATCTGCTGCGATGGGCTGGGCGATGGGCCAGAGACCAAGCCACGGGCCTCCCGAATCGGATTCTTTTGCGCCTGCTGAAAATTGCCTTTAATGCGACCAATGCCTTCGCCGCCACCACCGGATAAAGAGCCAACACCCTTTAAGGTTAAAACGGATGACGAAACGGTAGAAAAGTTTGATATTGCTGAAGCCATTGCAGGATTAATCCTTTGAAAATCTGCTAAAATTCAGAACGTCCCCAATTCTAACCGAACTGTCCCAAAATGTCAATGTTTTTTATTCTCTCTTTTGAACTATAATGATTTACGGCTGCCTTCATATTTGTAAATGTTAAAGGTCGGCCGAAGCTAATAACACACTATTCGGCTTAATACAAAGCTGGTCGATAGCGGATCACTCAACTATTTTGAAGATCAAAAAATCGAATCGTCGTTGCACCAACCTTGAAAAATTGATACAATTTGAATCAGTTTCATTTCAGCAAGGTTCTCATGATTTCAGCATTAATGATCGGTACTGGTGAGTATACTACCGGCTATGTGCATCACGCGGCGAGTACTTCTGATAAGAGTGCGGGTGTAGTTGCTTTAACCCTGTTCGATTTACACCGGCTAGGGAAAATCAATCGGATCGTGATGGCCGGAACGAATGGGACTAAATTCCCGTTGATACGTCAGCATTTCAAAGACAAGATTGAACAAATCTATCAATCAATGGATACCCGCGTTGAAACTTTCCCTGAAGACCAAACAATCTCCGATCCAAAAGCCTATCTGCGTGCACTCGACTCCATGTCAGCGGGAGACCTGGTAACAATCTTTACCCCGGACGACACCCATTTTCAGCTTGCCCTGGATGCAATCGAGCGTGGCCTTCACGTGTTGCTGACCAAACCACCCGTCAAGACTTTATCAGAGCACCATCAGTTAATCCGGGCCGCAGAGAAACAAAATGTCCTGGTAGCCATTGAAGTCCATAAACGATGGGATCCAATCTATGTCGATGCCAAAGACCGGATTCGGACGCTGGGTAATTTCAGTTTTTTCAGTGCTTACATGAGCCAACCTAAAAAGCAGCTAGAGACCTTTCGACACTGGGCTGGAAAATCAAGCGACATTAGCTACTATCTCAATTCGCATCACGTTGATTTTCATGCTTGGGCGGTTGGAGATACAGCCCGGCCGATACAAGTCACAGGAACCGCCTCGACCGGTATCGCTAACCACCCACCTTACGATTTACCCGCTGAAGATACGATTACGCTAACGGTGCAGTGGGAAAATCTACCCGGTCAAACATTGGGAACAGCGATCTATACAGCCTCATGGATCGCCCCCAAAAGCGACGTTCATTCCCAACAACGCTTTTTCTATATGGGGCAGCAAGGCGAAATTACCGTCGATCAAGCGCATCGTGGCTATAGTCTAGCTTCTGATACTGACGGATATGTTTCACCAAATCCCCTATTTATGAAGTATACGCCTGATGGCAAGGGATACTTTTCAGGACAGTCTGGGTACGGCTATCGAAGTATTTTCGCTTTTGTTGAGGCTGTTGCTGCTATCCAAAAAGGAACATCGGCCGTCACTGACTTCCAATACCAACTAGCTACTATCCAACAAACACTAACCATGACAGCTATTCTGGAAGCGGGCCGACGGAGTTTGGACGACAGCGGAAGACCTCAACGGATTACATATTCTAAGGCCGGACCCGCTGATAGGATTGAGCCTTTGCGCAGGTGAGTGTAAGTAAGTTACAACTTAGGTCCGAATAGAGCCAACCCAGGAAGTCTATGGAAAATAGAGAAATCGAGTCATATGACGAAGAGATCGATTTATTTGAGTATCTCGACCTCTTTTGGCAGAAAAAATGGATTGTCATTCTAATTACAAGCGTCTCTTGCATCGTATCGCTGGTCTATGCTTTCTATGTGGTGGACGAGATTTTTGAAGCTAAAACCTCTCTGATAGCACTCAAATCAGCCGGGGGGGGGCGGTTGTCGGCGTTGCGAGCTATGGTTCCCCAAGGCTTAGGCTTTAACCTTCCAATGAGTCAAGGTGCGGAAGACTTAAACCGATTCATCAATCTCTTGAGCAGCCGAACGATGACGGAAGAGGTAGCGAAAGAACTAAATCTGCTACAGAAGTTATACCCAGATTTATCGAACGCCGAAAGGAATCGACCCGAAACTTATGAAAGGATGATTAAATCGATGAGAAGCAATCTGGTCAGCATTACCGATAACAAGAAAGGGCTGCTCTTAATCGCAGCAAGTACGACATCAGCACAACTCTCAGCTGATATTGCTAATACCTATGTCGAACACCTGCAGTCTTATCTGGCAGAAAATACGGCCACAGAATCTCGTCGGAATCGGATCTTTATTGAAGAACAGTACCGTAAATCGACCGATAGTCTGGCCCAGATCGACAAAGATCTACAACGCTTCAAAGAAGAAAATAACATTTTTTCCCTGGAGGCTCAGTCTGAAGGGANNGTATCACAGATCGGGACNTTAGATGGTATGCTGACTGCTAANGAAATAGAGTTGGCCGTTCTAGACAATGTAAATGTAGCNAGGNACAACCCTAAACGGANAGCCTTAACCTACGAGATTCAAGCGCTTCAGCAAAAGATTCAGNCCCTTACTAAAGGNAATGACAATTCCAGTGACNCTCTGNCGGTCAACCTAACTGCNATTCCCAAGATCGAACGGGAGTTAAAAAATNTGATGCGAGAGCAGGTCAAGCAAGAGACACTCTATNCCCTACTAGNACNAGAGTACGAACNGGTCAAGATTGAGGAAGCTAGTGACGAAATCAGTTTGGNGATCTTAGATCCTGCCATTCCACCGGTANNGANGTCCAAACCTAATCGAAAGTTATTATTGCTACTCGGAGGTGTCATCGGATTAATGTTGTCTTTTGGACTGGTTATCACTTTGGAACTTAGTAGAAAATATAAAGATGAGCAATCCAGCTAAACCCGACGATTCAGTGGGACCGCAAACACAATTGGGTTGGCTAAATGGTTACCGGTCAGCTGTCAGTTTAACCTTCGATGATGGGATGGATTGTCACTTAGATCCGGTCATACCCATACTGGAAGATCACAATTTGAGAGGCACCTTTTACCTCATTGCTAAAGGCAATTGGTCTGAGACCGAGACTTCCCTTCCGTACCTAGAGCGATT
Source organism: Candidatus Poribacteria bacterium (assembly GCA_002699335.1). Next base: position 30,003 of record PACG01000087.1, on the reverse strand, counting down.
TCGGCCCGCAGTTGAAAATGGGCACGAGATTGGTAACCATTCGATCCATCACTGGTGTAGTTGCGCGGCCCGGTTAGATCTCGAGTCCTCCGACATATCCAATCACACACCAGCCGGGTTGGAATACCGAACACTAGCAGAACTGGAAACCGAACTCGATCAAGCCTGTCAGCGATTCGAAGCTATTTTTCCTGAAATTACGCTTTGGAGTTTTTGTTATCCGTGCTACAATACGTTTGTCGGTAGGGGAACCAGCAGATACAGTTACGTCCCGCTGGTAGCAGGGCGATTCTTTGCCGCTCGCGGTGGTGGGGAGATGTCGAATCTGACTAATTCTCCCTATCATGCAGATCTCCACTGTTTGATGTCTTGGAAGTGCGAAAACCGGAAGGCAGATGATCTGATCGAATTGATCCAGCGAACCAATCGGGATGGCGGGGGATGGAACATTTTCACCTTTCATGGGGTCGGAGGAGGCCATCTACCGATCGAACAAGCCGAATTTGAGGCCTTGTGTCACTATCTACAGCGAGAAAAGGATACAGTTTGGATCGCTCCGTTAGTCGAAGTAGCACTGCAACTCCACCAGTGGCGACAGCAGGGAAATTAGCTTAGATCTATGCTGATTAAAATTGCCCATCGTGGTTTTTCCGGCATCGCCCCTGAAAATACAATGGTCGCTTTTCAAAAAGCATTAGAAGTTGGCGTTGACGGGGTCGAACTGGATGTACACGGAACGTTGGATCGACAAGTGGTGTCAATTCACGACTCGACGTTGGATCGAACTACGGATCGGAGTGGAAGCATTAACCAACTGACGCTGAACCAGATCCGAGAAGCGGATGCTGGAAGCTGGTTTTCCCCGCAATTCGCGGGTGAGAAAATCCCGACCTTGGCCGAAGCCTTAGACCTGATTCGACAATCATCAGTTGCTGTGGTGGAAATCAAAGATACGAACATCGTCGAACAGGTGGTGAAGGTAATTCACCAAACGAATGCGAGCGATTATGTCGTGGTAATTTCGTTTGATCAACCCGCGTTGAAGCAAATTCGTCAGCTTGATCCACGTATACCAACCGGCTTCCTGGTTGGCAGTAATGACGAAACCAATTCGATGAAAGATCCGGCTATCGAATTGGTCAAACAGGTTTCCACAATCGGGGCAGGAACACTCAACGTTCAAGAAAACATGGTACTACCAACTTTCGCTCACCAAATTAGAAAAAGAGGCATTAACTTATGGACCTGGACTGTCAATGACCTGCCCAGGATGAGAGAACTGGTGAATTACGGGGTGCAGGGTATTACCACTAACTTTCCGCAAAAATTAGCTGCACTGGGGCATTAGGATGTTGGTTGCCGATGAAGAGTTGATGGCTCAATGCCGACAAGGTGACATGAGTGCCTTTGAGTTAATTGTCCGGCGTTACCAGGATCGAATGGTCAATTACATTACCCGTGTGATTAACGATCATCACCGAGCTGAAGATCTAGCACAGGAGGCCTTTCTCCGTGTGCTGGGTAGCGTTCAACGCTATCGTCCCAAAGGCCAGTTCAAAAACTGGTTGTATCTGATCGCCACCAATCTATGTCGAAACGAACTCCGGAATCGGAATCGACAATCAACTGATTTGTTCTCGCAGTTGGGCTTGGAATCATCGGATTCACCTGGAGATCAGCAATCTCCGGTATTCGAAGATCTACTCAGCGATTCGCGCTATCTGCCAGACCAGTTGTATGAACAGAAAGAACGGGAGCAGGCGATTCGCCAGCAAGTAGATTTGCTTCCGGAAAACCAACGATTAAGCCTTGTATTAGTCACCTACCAGGAACTTAGTTATCAAGAAGTCAGCCAAATTATCGGCTGTTCGGTTAGTGCGGTGAAATCGCTGATCCATCGCGCCCGTCAAAAGCTGAAACGGAAACTGATCGAAATTGGGATCGAGGAGAGTTCCAATGCAAAAATCCAAGTCAGATAGGTTCACACCGACTCAGATGTTCTGTAAAGAGGTTAAACCTCAACTCTCATCATATCTGGATCAGGAGCTGCCAAAACTCGAAATGGGAGCAGTTGGGTGTCACCTGCGAAACTGTAGTGATTGCGCCTTCGAGATGATGCAGATGCGACAGGTACACTCTGTACTCCAACGTGCCCAGCCGGTTTCGGCTTCATCGACTTTTTTACCTCGACTGATGCAGAAGGCGACCGCTTTAGAACCACACCGACCAATTCCTCTTTTTCAAAGAGGCAATCATTTCCCCCCAACTAGGAGCGACTCCCCGACCAAGTCGGGGGTAGGTCGTATGAGCAAATACATCCGCAAGAACCAAAGTATAAGCAGGTGCTTCGGCTGGGTCGAGGGTAAAGCTAACCGACTTTTGGTTGTAGGGTTAAGTATTATATTCGCTGCAGTTCTGTTAATGGTACGCTTTTACGACCAACCGACCTCAATGACACCGGTTTTCGCCAGTCGAGTGCAGTCACAACCATCCGATCTCGGATTGGCATTATCCGTTATAACTTCTCCGGCGACCTATGTCTATATAAATCCCCGGCAGATGTCCACTGTGGATTCCCCCATACAACCCATCCAAAAGCAAATACTGCCGCACCCAATGTTGTTCAGATCGAAGCTTAGCGACCAATAGTCGACCTTTTCAAAGGAGTTTTTATGGCCATCACCCCTTTTGTCCACTTGCATAATCATAGTGAATTTAGCCTACTCGATGGTGCCTGTCGAATGGAAGAGATGGTCGATTGGGCTGTCAAAAACTCGGCTCCGGCTATTGCCTTGACCGACCACGGTAATATGTTTGGGGCCTACGATTTCTACAAAGCGGCAAAAGATAAAGGGATCAATCCAATTCTGGGTTGCGAGGTCTACGTTGCTCCGGATAGTCGAACCGATCGCCAAAAGGGACAGAAACCTTACCATTTAACCCTTTTGGCTGAGGATATGGTTGGGTACCAGAATTTAATGAAGTTGGTTTCCTTGGCCTATATTGAAGGCTTCTACTCTAAGCCTCGAATCGACATGGAGATCTTGAGAGCCTATAAGCAAGGGCTTATCGTTTTGACTGGCTGCATCAATGGATTTGTCCCCGCCTTGATCGGACCGGACCAGAATCAAGCGGTAGCCAATCTGAAAACCCTGATCGATATTGTAGGGCAAGATAATGTGTTCGTCGAGATCCAAAATCATGGACTCAGCAATGAAGTCGAAGCCATGCCGGACCTAATTAAAATTGCTCAGGAGTTTAACTTGCCACTGGTTGGAACCAATGATTCGCATTACCTGACGCAAGAACACCATGATATGCACGACGTTCTACTCTGCGTTCAGATGGGAAAAACGCGTAACGATCAAAATCGACTCCGTTTCGACAACCAGTTTTATCTCAAGACTATCGACGAGATGCACCAGGTTTTCATCGACTATCCTCCTGAAGTGATTACCAACACCTTAGAGGTTGCCAACCGTTGCCAGGTCAAACTCGACTATGACCAGAGCATCATGCCTGAGACTTCAGTTCCTGAAGGGTACACTGAGATGGCCTACCTGAAGAAAATTTGCCAGGAAGGTCTCCAAACTCAGGTAGAAACAGTCGATGCTAAGATGCAAGATCGACTTGACTATGAATTATCTATCATTGAGAAAACGGATTATGCTGGCTATTTCTTAATTGTGTGGGACTATGTCAACTACGCTCGCAATCAGGGATTTCCACTGAATACACGTGGATCAGCGGGTGGGAGTTTGGCACTCTACGCCTTAGGAGTGACGACTTTCGACCCGATGGAGTACAACTGTATTTTTGAGCGATTTCTGAATCTGGAGCGATTTAATCCGCCCGATATTGACATCGACTTTGCGCCAGAACACCGAGATCTGGTGATTAAGTATCTAGTCGATTGCTATGGAGAAGAGTCGGTTGGATATGTGGCTGCCTTTAACAGTTTAGGGGCAAAACAGGCAATTCGTGATGTCGGTCGAGTATTGGACATACCGCTTTCGGATGTCGATCGGGTTGTTAAGCTGATCCCATCTACCCCTGGTATAACGCTGGATGAAGCTCTTGAAGAGGTTCCGGACTTCAATAATGCCGCCAAAGAACCACAAAATCAAGAGGTAATGCAGTTTGCACATGAACTGGAAGGGATGAAGCGTCACGTTTCGATCCACGCTTCCGGAATCGTTTTAGCCAATGGGCCTTTAACCGACTACGTGCCTCTCTTCAAGGACAAAAGTGGTCGAATCGCTACTCAGTTTGAATTCAAGACCATCGAATCGATTGGTATGGTTAAGTTCGATTTTCTGGGGTTGCGAACGCTGTCGGAAGTCCACAACTGCTTGGAGCGAATTCACCTACGCCACGGTATAGAATTGGCGCTGACAGACATACCTTTTGATGACGATAAAACCTACGCTATGATTAGCAAAGGCCTCGTTGGTGGTCTATTCCAACTAGAAACTTCGCCAGGAATGCGACGTGTTATCATCCAGCTTCAACCGGATAAGTTCGAGGATTTCATACCGATTCCGGCTCTCTATAGACCCGGCCCTTTGGATAGCGGTATGATGGACAGTTACATTCGACGAAAAATTGGATTGGAAGCTATCTCCTATCTCCATCCGCTACTCGAAGGAGCGTTGTCTGAGACTTACGGCGTTTGTATCTACCAGGAACAGGTAATGCAAATTGCACAGGATCTGGCCGGCTTCACTCTGGGCGAAGCAGATGTACTGCGCTATGCAATGGGTAAAAAGAATGCAGAAATGCTAAGCGACCTGAAGGAGAAATTTGTCCGGGGCAGTCTTAAAAACGGAGTAGAAGAGGCGAAAGCTGTCGAAATCTTCGAGTACTTAGAGCCTTTTGGTAGATATGCTTTTAACAAATCGCACACGGTAGCTTACGCTATTTTGTCTTATCAGATGGCCTACTTGAAAACTCACTATACACGTGAGTTCATGGCCGCTATGATGACGGGTGAATCAGCATACAGCGAAAAAATCATGAAGTATATCGCTGAATGTAAGAAACTGGCTGATTTTCTCCGGACCGAGATTAAAGTGCTTCCTCCCGACATCAATAGTAGCGATACCACCTTTACTATTGATGGAAATGACATCCGATTCGGGTTGGCTGCCGTTAAAAATGTTAGTGAAAATGTGATTGAAGGCATTGTCGAAGCCAGATCTGATGGTGAGCCGTTTAGTTCGTTACAAGATTTCTGCGAGCGGATTGACAGCAAGCTGATTAACAAACGCGCTATTGAAAGCCTGATACAATCAGGTGCGTTTGATAACGTTGGTGACGGCCATCGAGCTCAGGATCTAGCAAACCTGGATCGGGTTATGAAAGCCGCACAAAGTGCGCAACAAGACCGAGACAAAGGGCAAATCTCTCTCTTTAGCGAGGGCGAAGAAACGAATTTCTTCGCCCAGATTGAGTTGACCGAAGTTGAGGAGTGGACTTACGACGAGAGACTAAAAAATGAAAAAGAGATGCTTGGCTTCTATCTGTCGGGGCATCCGCTGGAACAGTATGGTGATCTAATCGAGTATTATACTACCGCCACTTCACAGACGCTGGCTGAACACGCCAATGGGACAGAGGCCCACGTTGTTGCCATGATTGCCGAATCACGCGTAGTTACTACCAAAAAAGGGGAACAGATGGCGATTGTTGTTTTAGAAGACCTCGAAGGTACGATACCCGCTGTCGTCTTTCCGGACACCTATAAAACGTCGGTTGATCTGATTGAGGAAGGAAACGTGGTTTGGCTCCGTGGGAACGTCGGCCAGGATCGGCGACGAGACGATGATGAGACACAGGAAGAGGTTCGGCAACTCCAGATCAACGAAGTGGTCCCAATCAACGAAGTGATCGATAAGATGACATCTGCGGTCGAAATCTCGATTGCCAACGAAGATTTAGAAAACCGGGTTAAGTTGGACCAACTTAACCAGATCTGCAATGCCAATCGAGGTGAATACAATCTGGTGTTACGTCTAGCTGCCCCCAAGTTTGGAGAAATTATTGCGCAGTGTGGTCAGCGTTTCAATTTACCCTATACGGAAACTATCACTAGGGAAGTTGAAAATCTATTTGGCAATGGGTCAATCAAGCCGAGCAACCGAACTAAACGCAACGGGAAACAATCCAAATTTGTCCTCAGCTCTTGGTAAACCAGACTGAACGTAACAAAGGAGTTAACATGTGCGGCTTAATAAATACGATAGATATCAATGCAATCAGCCGATACTTTCTTTCCGTAATTTCCCTACTCAGCCTGACAACCATTGGATGGAGCGATAGTCACCGGTCGAGCTTGCCCCCGGTCCAACCGAAGGTCGACCTGGTTGGAGATTGGTATCCATCGGTTTGGGGAAAAGCAGACCAACGCGGTGCTGCCAATCGACTGACACCACAGAAGGTTTTGGAAGCAGGCCAGCTTATCCGGACAGGTCTGGTTTATCAATTAGGTCGGCTTTACGAAGCCGGAATGCCCGTATATGGCACACGCCATTTCAGCTTGCGAATCCCGAGAACATCGGGGCCATTGGGTGAAAACCAATTAACGTGGCATGAGGAGATTGTCAGCGGTGAGCTAGGTCAGGTCGGAACGCAGTTTGATGCCTTGTCGCATATTAGTATTGGCAATTTATGCTATAACGGTCTCAAACAAGACGATATCATCACACCGGAAGGCTTCACCAAACTCGGTGTTGAGCAGGTCGGCCCAATTGTTACCAGAGGCGTGTTAATCGACGTAGTCGCTTATAAGCAGGTGGAACAACTACCCGATCGCTATGAGATTACGGCTGATGATCTGAAAGGTGCGCTGGGCCAACAAAAAACCGAGATCCGACCGGGAGATGTGGTGGTGATCCATACCGGATGGGGTAAACATTGGATGGTCGATAATGATCGGTACACAGAGACCGAACCCGGAATTGGCTTATCCGCAGGACAATATTTGGTAGAAAAAGAGATTGTCATGGTCGCCGCAGACAATTGGGGAATCGAGGTAGTCCCAAACCCTGATGAATCCTTGGCTTTTCCCGTTCACCAGCTATTTTTGGCTAAGCATGGGATCTATAACCTTGAAAATATCATCACTGCTGATTTAGCCAAAGACAAAGTCTACCAATTCGGCTTTATTTTTACGCCACTTCGACTGAAAGGGGCAACAGGCTCGCCGGGCAATCCAATTGCTATCCGCTAAGATATCAGGAGGTAAGGTCTCCGACTTGGCAGGAACGCAGTACGGATGAACGGTACACTTCGTCGTCCATAAATCGGCTTTAGATGACATCCTACAGACACCTGTAGCCTCGCAGCGCAGGAGGGTCCTACTTTCGAGCTGTAAGGTCGTACCGCTTGTCCCTTAAAGCATCCTTCCAAGTAGCTTTGTTGCCAACCCTTTTATCGTTCATTTCGATCTACCGATAACCGGTTTGATAAAACGATGATCGACAGTAACTAAAAATAGATGATCAACCGCTGCGGAAAGTAGGCTACCATTGTCATCTCTTTTTTGGCCGATTTGGAGATGTTATTTTTTCTCGATTTCAACCGCTTTTTGCCCTTACACCGAATGCAAACCGATAATTTATCCTTACTGTTACTAACTCTCACTAAAGTAATGCTAGATTCTGGCATCTTGACACTCCGGCTGATCAAGGAACGATTGGATCAGTCTTGGGGTTTTCTGTAATCTCCGCAGCGCACCAAGAGCATGACTTCTCATCTCTTCCAGTGAATTTACATTCTTTCTCCCAATCTCCCTTTTTACATGTGCCCATAATGTCTCATCTGGATTAAGATGAGGTGAGTATGGTGGCAGAATGAAGAGCTGGAGTCTTCCGTTGAGTGACTCAACGTATTTTTTCACTAGTTTTGCTTTATGTGTGGGGTGACCATCAACGATCACAAATACCGGTTTGTTGGTGCCGATCATCAGTCGTTTCAGAAATTCCCTGAAGATGACAGCTGTAACTGTCCTCTGGGTCAACATGAAACGTAGTTGCCCCTGGGCACTGACTGCAGAGATCATATTTACGGAGTAGCCGCTTCCTGTTGTTGTGATCACTGGGCTCTCTCCCTTTGGTGCCTAGGTATGGCCGTATGGTAGTCTGAGCGTATTCCCGACTCATCGGCAAAGTAGATAGTTGCACCTGCCTTTTTAACCTCTCTCTTAATTTCTGGATAGATACCCTTTTCCCATTGACGCACCAGTTTTTCATCCTGCTGCCAGGCCTGATAGAGTGGTTTTTGTGCGGTGAAGCCGAGGAGCTTCATGACTCTACTTAGGGTGTTTATGGAAAGTTTGATGTCGAACTGCTTTTGGATCAGTGTCCCGATGATCTTTAAGGTCCAAAGAGCAAATTCGAATTCATATTGCTGGGGGGTATCGTTGCGGACAGCCTCCGCAATCCACCTCATCTGTTTATCTGATAGTTTTGAGGGGCGCCCAGGGATGGGTTTTGTCAATAGTGCCTCCTGTCCGCCTGAGAGATAGTTGGCCATCCAGCGGTAGATGGTCTGGCGGTTAATGCCATCGGCTTTGGCCACCTCGGTTGCACTCTGACCACCCTGTACGGCCTTTATTGCCTGCATGCGCATAACCTGAAGGGTATGGTGATCATACTTGCGTCCATCGTTTTCTCGGTTGCATTTCATGCGCTGGATTATAGTAGATTGAATTATTATAATCTAGCTGTACTTCCGTTAAAGTTAGTAAGACCTTGTTTGAAAGTTGTTTTATTCGTTTGAACCTCAGTTGCAGCTGCTCGCTAAACTAGTCATAGCAATTAAATTATGTTTTCTGAGTGCTGACTTTTGCGCTCAGAGTCTAAGCTCCAGCCCCGATACCAGCCCAACCAAGCCAAAGTCCGTTTCACTATCCGCTCTCTAGGGAAGACTTGAAAGCCTTCGCTTTTCAAATTAACCACTATTTGGGGGCCAAAATCAAACGAGTTGCCCATTAAGGAGCGACCAGAGCACCCTTTGCACCTATTCTTTTTCCTTGCAATAATGTGTTTTTGTTGATATATAAGTAGGTCAACACCTATTTTCACAAAGGAGCCTCAAATGAAGCAGAAAGTTATCTGCTCTCTGATATGCTTTCTCGCCATCGCCGGTCTGATCATCTCTTGTGGCGAATCTGATACGTCAACCCAAGCTACTACCTCGACAATTACCTCGGATGCAGTGGATGAAATCAAGGCTACCGAGTTACCCGAAATTAATTTTGCCGCAGAAGAGCAAGCCGTTCAAGCCGCACATAAAGCACTGGATGAGGCAATTAATGCCAGAGATCGAGACCCAGCGGAAGTAACTTCTCACTGGATAAAAACGGGTTCGGTCTTAATGGCACATAATTTTTTTGGTGAGCTGGTAACCAGCAAAAGTACGCAAAAAATAAGGGGATCTTGGAAATCCATCTTTGGTCGTCGTGCCCCTTGGCCTATGAAAACTGCGATTGAGACAGTCTCGGTAGAGGAAAAGAAAGGAAAAATTGCTCGGTCCAAGGGAACCTTCGAATACCAGTCGCGAAATAAACGACCATTTAAAGCCCTGTATCAAAAAGATAAAGAGGGCGAGTGGAAAATAAAGGCCATCGACTATGGCGATAATGGCTTTATTAAAGGCTTCCAGATTGTCAATTGATTAGGTCCATTAGGTATGCCGTTGCGGTCCGAAATGCCTATCGGTTTCTACGCAGCATATAGAGGCGTAAGTCCATTACCAAAACGAAATGGACGAGCTTTCCTGCTAACCACCTTTTTAGTTATTGTAAAATAGCGAGAAGCAATAGAGGAGGAAAATCTACTGTGTAGATTGGTTCCAGAATGAAACTCAGCCCACAACAACTGTCGTTTATGGAGACCTTTGGCTATCTTCACCTACCCAGACTATTGGAAGACCAGATTGAACAGATCATCAAAAACTTCGAATTGGTGTGGGCTGATCATGGTCACGGTCATAAAAAGAAGCCGCACGACGGCACAGCCCGCTCTTGCATCGTTCCCTTCATCGACCAGAACGAATACCTGTCTAGTTTGATAGACGACCCGCGAATCGATGGCATCTTTACCAGTTTGCTCGGTGATGATTATAACTACCTAGGTAGTGATGGCAATTATTACGTGGGCGTTACAAGGTGGCACTCAGATGGAGGATGGCCACGCCCGATTGTCTATTATAAATTGGCCCTTTATCTGGATACGTTGACCGAGGATACGGGGGCAATTCGGGTGATGCCCGGAAGCCACAAGTATGGCGATCAATATGCGGAATTGTTGCAAGCGCAAGTGCGAGAGAGCAACGAAAATTGGGGGATTTCAGGCAATCAAGTTCCAGCTATAGCTGTTGAAACCGATCCGGGGGACGTGGTTGCCTTTCACCAGGGTACCAAACACAGCAGTTGGGGCGGTGGCAACCACAGACGGATGTTTACTATTAATTGCAGTCCCCGCCATACTGCAGATCAACTACCGATCCTGAGAGAGGAGGTTAGTGCTTTTGCCCGTTTCTGGATCGATTCTGTCTATGGTGAAGCGATGCTACGCAATGCGCCTACCAAACGGATGCGCCATCTGGAACAAGCATTAGCCAACCAAGATCACTTAGCCGAACTCAGCCGCCAATCACGCCAACGAATGAAAGCACCTTCCAGAGGTTGAAGTTTCAAAAAACGAGATCTAGTTACCCAAGCAGCTCTACTTCCCGTAGTTCTTCCAGCGACCGGCTTATATCCCATGGCGAAGCCAGCAGAGAAGCTGAGTATTGAGGTTGTTGATTTTGAAAACCGGTTCACCCCGGTTTCCGAATGCAATAAATGCCATATTAGTGTGGCCGAATTCATCTCTCACACTCCCCCAGGTTATTCGCTTTTCGGTAGTTGTGGCAACAGCTTCATAACGTCTTCGTCAAAGAGGAAATGGGGAAATTTCTCAGCGATGCGGCCGTAGGTTGAGGTAAAGATCCGGGCTGATGTTTCTTCCGGAAGTAGCTATTCTCCTAGCTATTTAAAGGTGAAGAGGATGTTGCCACTCAAGCCCATGATCAGAATCAGAGACAACAATACTGCTATTTGGATAGTTCGTTTGCAATTATCTAGGCTCTGACGAAAAACCACGCTTTGATGGAATGATTCATACATCTCCTATATTGCCCTAGTCGTCTTGACTACTTCTATGTCCTTGCTGGTGAGAATTCCTTGTGTGATTGTCTCATTAACTTCTGCCAATACAGCTAAAAATTAATGTGGTTTCTCTCCAGATTAGTTGTAGATGGCCTGATAGATTTTCAGTGTAAAGTATCTATCGATTTTTAAGTAACAAATAAGAACAGGCTCTATAATATTTATTGGTAGTAAGGCACCTGTCTTGGGGAAGAAAAGTAGACCGGCCAATCAGTGCTTAGAAAACTCCAAGTGAAAACCTGGGTGTCAGCAGGAATTTTCTATCTCAATCGGATAACAGCCCAGTATGGTGTGTTTTCACACCTGTAAGAAGGCGTGTTTAGATAGGATTTAGTGAGGCTCCAAGTCAACTGGATTTCCGTTGTTGCGGGAATGATAGTTGAGGTAGTCCCAAGAATCGGGACAGTCCCATGGTAAGCATCCTCTAAAATAGCACCAGAGTAAGTGGGATTTTTGGAAGGAACACTCAGCCAAGCGGGCCTGCTAAGCGCAACAAGATAATCGACTACAAGCACCAGTTGGAGGGATAAACATCTTTGTGGTGTGCCTCGAGCCAATTATCAAATATGAAGAGGTCTGCCTCACGGCATATGAGTCGGTAACTAAGACCAGAGAATCAATTAGCAACCACATTGCTACACCACAGAAGATCGCACTCAAGCCTGAACGGCGTGACAGCAAAAATGTTTTACTATCACATGCTGCCACTATTGATAGCGGTATGACGACCATGCAGGATTCCACTATAAATTGGACTCATCTGTTCAAGCAGATGCGGTTACCTTCCTCCTCTTTCAGACTTTAAGTGGTGGTATTGACTGTTGGAGTGGTGACTTCTTTACCAACAGGCATTTCAGGTATTGGTTGAGTTACATCGTTGGGTAGAGGAATCAGAAGTATCTGTAATGAACAAAACCAGGTCTTTAAAACTCCAATATAATACCAACGTACGGAACGAGAGGAAGTTGTCCGATAATTTCCTTCTTGACTTCTCCATCTTCGTCTCGTGCGTAGTTTTCATCATAGTTGAACTGTAATACATTCTTTCGGTTGTAAGCGTTGATTAGTTCTAGATAGGTCCCCATCTGCCAAGTGTCAAAAACAAAGGTTTTGCTGATTCGAACATCCAGACGGTGAAAAGGAGTTACACGGAAAGAATTAATCGCACCGTAGAGAGGAATCTTTCTCGCCTGTCTGTTCCTGGGGTCAAGAGTACTCTGGTAACAGGGATTATCGATATTTTCTTCGCAAGTCAGAGGTGTGTAGGGGTTTCCTGTCGCATATTGCCATCGCCCACCGATCTCAAAGGTTTTGGTAAATTTATAGCTGGCAGTAACAGTCGCGATATGCGTTTGGTCGTAGGAGTAGAATCGGTAGGCTTGATCGGGGGCATCTCGTCTTTTAGAAACTGATCTGGCATAACTTAACCAACCAAAAAATTTGTCTCCCTGACGATGTTGGAGCAGGAATTCTGCCCCTTGTGCATATCCCTCTCCAATGTTGAGATACTTTCTGTTTTTGGCTGGATCTTTTTCTGGGTCCGGTTCAATTTGTTTTTTCAGTTGTTTACGGTAACCAGCTAGTTTCAGCACAGTGCCATTTTCAAATTCACGTTCCAACTCTAAAATGTAGTGGTCGGCCAGACTCTCTTCCAATTCCGGGTTGCCTCCGGGGTCAAAGAATTGTGGCGGTTGCGGGGTTTGCAGATAGCGACCATAGGCCAATCTTAATTGTGGCAATTGGGCAGGGGTAAAGTTCAGGCTGAGGCGAGGTTGCGGCGTAGCCTGAGCGGTTAAGTCAGCGGAGTAATCTACCCGTGTACCGACTGTCATTGACAGGATTTCCCCCATCGTAAAGCGCGTCTGCAGATAGCCTTCTACTTCATAGAATTCTTGAACTGTATCGACCTTATTTTTTTCAGCCTGTAGAAAATCGTAGTTTGTATCTCCCTCTTCTGGTGGATTGGGAAAGAACAGTTGGACCACAACGTCGCCGATTGAGTTAATCAAGCCTGACTCCAACCGAACATTGGGTGAAAGCTCGTACACCACATCGTGCCTCACATCATAGACATTAGGCTGAATGCGCAGGAAGAATCCCTGGCCGATCTTGAAGTTGACCAACTGCTTATTGTGAGAAAGATTGAAGTCGTAGGTCAGACGAGGGCTTAACAAAGCGCGCAGATGAAACCCTTGTACGTTAGCCGAATTTTTAATGTATAATGCCCCTCTTAATTCTTCTTCATCTTGTTGTTCCTCGGTAAAGACCAATTCAGCGAAGTCGTCGGCAGCAAAGGCAGTAAAGTCGATCTGGAATTTTTCATTAATGTCGTAGTTAAACCGGGTTTGGTAATCCCAGAAGCGGGGAAAAGCGGTGATAACGTCTATGACTTTTTCTAATGGAAAAAGGTCAAAATAGCTGCGACGGCCAGCGAAGTACCAGGAGCCTGACCGCCCCAGCGGCCCCTCGATTAAGCCTTCGGAATAGAGAATGTTTAGATTAAGTCTGCTGCTAAAATGTTTGCGGTTGCCCGGGCGAGAATAAATGTCGATGACGGCCTGTGAATCCTGACCGTATTCAGCGCCGAAACCACCGGCGTAGATATCGATGCGTTGCAAAATCTCAGAACTGACTGTAGATACCAGCCCACCAAAGTGATAGGCATTGGCCAGTGGGTAACGGTCGAAGTAGATAGTGTTGTCTTCGGGGCTACCTCCCCGGACGTAGAGTTGTCCACCAAAGTCAGCACCAGCCTTAATGCCTGGTAGTGCTTGAATGGCACGCAAGGCATCACCACCAGTGCCAGGGATTCGTTTGATTTCCAGTCCGGTTAAACTTTGGCGACTAACCGACTCGGTTAATCTGTTCCCAGTTGTTATCACCTCATCAAAAATAAACTCAATTCGCTCCAACCGTGTCTCGACTGTTTCGACTTGGTTTTCTTCAACCGTTACATTTATGATTTGAGTACGATAGCGAAAACGGGAGAAGACCAGTTGATAGTTGCCAGCGGTAACGTTTTCGATTTTGAACTGGCCGTCGCGGTCGGTGAAGGTGGTCAAATTGGTTTCTAAGAGGCGAACAGCCACACCTGCTATCTGTTCCTGTGAACCTCTTCTAGATACGGTTCCTTCGATTTCTGAGGCTAACACAACCGAGGCAATTATTATTCCAATTAAAACGGCCAAGCTGGATTTGATTATATTTCTAAGCATGTTTTGTCTAGACTGCTAGATTGTGAGTTAGAGACTTCACATTCAGGATCGCTTTAGACGACTAGCTGAAATCGATACGGTATCTGAATTCGCATCGGAATAGCCTTTCTCCCTTGCCGAGCTGGATTGAAGCGCGATCTTCTAAGTGCTTTTACAGCGGCTTGATCACAACCAAACCCCATTTTCTGCACGACGATAATGTCCCTGGCTACACCGTCTGCACCAATTTCTGCTTCTAGAATAACTACCCCCTCTTTTTGGGCCCTACGAGCTAAATTCGGATATTCTGCTACCACCTTGTTGGCGAAGCGGGGTGGCTGAGCGACTTCTCCAGGTCCGGCAAACAACATTTCGTCTATCTGAAAGTTTAGGTCACTGACTTCTAAGCCAATTCGTGGTTGTTGATCCATGATTCCTACAATCTTCTTTGGCATAATCTGAGGCAACGTAGAAGTATATACCGGCGTTAAATCGAGCTGTGTTGGCAAGATGCCCCTTAAACTACCTAGGCCAGACATTGTCGAAAAGTCATCAATCGATATCCGAACATCAACTGGAATAGAATACACAGAATCGCTCAATGGCAAATTGACAGCGGTTATAACGGGTGTCTTGGATGAGAGAAATTTTAGTGATTTGACTTTAGCTTTAGGTAGTTTGACTCGAGGTGACTTCCGTTGGTCGGGTCGGCGTTTGGGTAACTTCTGCTTGGTGACACGAAAAACATCCACTAAGATATTATCTTGAAATACTTCCTGTTTTGAACTATGTATATGGTACCGATGAAAGCAGCGATAACATGTAAGCCGATTGAAACGGTGATAGAAATACGAGTGTTATTTTTCTTCGCGATTCTGTTTTTTTCCTGTGCCCCCTTGTTAACCCGTGGCGGAAAACATATCTGGGTACCTCGGTTCGACATGGACGGACTTGCGGACAATACCGTTGATTCTTTGGATCTACTCCTTTTTTAGAATCCATTTTTGAAGCTATATTGATGTTCACTGTTACTTCTCTCAGCTTGGAAAACCAGAACCCTGGTCCTTTTATATTATAATCCGATAGTTTTACGTTGAACTGCCCCTATTATTAGCAACGTATCTGAATTTGGATGACTGACTTTTATTTTCTCTAAACGCTGAGTCTTTTACGCCGTGAAGTTTTATTGTTGTTACATCAGAACTTACAATTTATAGTCTCACCAAGATTCAATTTATTCATTTTGATCTGTTCATTGGCTTGTCCTAACAGAATCGAATAGATCATATTTGAATTGGCAGAGAGTATAATATTGGGGGATTTTTCTGGTTCTAGCCGTTTCATCATGTGTTCACCTCTCTTTTTATCTCCTGTTTCAATAGTATTCGCCTTGGGACTAAATTCAGCATTAAAATTGCTCAGGTCTTTCAAACCAACATTAATATGACCTATTAACTCAGTACTAACGCCCGAAAAGGCATGAGGTTTTGTAGAGCTGTAAAGCCAAATAAGTTATCTTTTGCTTGGAATCAGGTAGTTATCAGCCAGCAAGTTAACCGCAAATATGGCTAAGAGATCAAGAGGAGTAAAGTACGCGTTTTTGGTTTATAATTGAACATGTAACATTCTCCGTTGATTTAAAGTTGGAGGAGGGCTAACGTATAATGAAACGGGTTTCACTTGTCAGGCACCTACTTTTTTGTTATATTGCATGGCAAAAGATATACATACTTACCAAAGTATACTGAAGGAGAAGGGGAAAATGTCAATCAATCTAAGTGATCAATCCTCAAATAAAGATGCCAATCCGAAGCAATTTGTGATGTAACTATAATTAGATTAATCTGATCAATATTTTAGATCTCTTTTCCAATTCGAGCCGTCACCAGCTTTTCTACTTCTTTTGGTGAGGCCCCGGATAGAAAGTGGTGATTCTGGCGGTGTAGGTGTCAAGTTAAAGTCCCTGGGCCAAGATATTCAGGCATAAATGCTAAAAGCGATGCTCAGAATCATCATTAGATTGGCTAGGACCGTATTTGTGACTGATAACGTGGGTATTGACATCGAATGCAACCGAAATGATATAATTGTAAGTAACCACTTACTTCCTTTGGGGAGAGGGCTAAATTGTATCAGCATTAAAGAGCCATATTCAAGCTAAAATTGATTTCTACCCTTACCTTTTATCTGATTGGTCTCATTGCTGAATGGCGTTGTAATATCGTTCAGGGTTTGACCATAATTCTTTAAGGAATCAGACAGAAAAAGCGATTGGAAGGTAGTATTTCTACCAGTGAAAAAAAAACGAACTCGACTTTCGGCCGATGAGCGTAGGAAGCAAATTGTATCTGTTGCCACCGAACTATTTTCAAAAAAGGGCTTTCACGGCACTAAAACACGGGAAATTTCACAGGCGGGCAATGTCAGTGAAGCTATGATTTTCCGTCTGTTTGAGACCAAGGAAAAGCTCTATGCAGCTATCGTTGAATCGCAATTGGATGAATATGTTGTCTCTTTCCCGTCCGACCAGGCTGCAAAAAAAGACGATTACGGAGTCTTTTACTCTATTGCCAGGTCAATTTTGTTAAAGGGTGAAAATACCACGCTTTACCGGCTGCTGATGTATAGTGTTCTAGAAGAAGGGAAGTTGGCCGATATATATCTAAAAAATCCTAAGTTACCCATAAAAGACTTTATCAATTACATTCAACAGCGCATTGAGGATAATGCCTTTAAGCAAATGAATTCCTGTCTGGTTGCCTCTTCATTTGTCGGTGCCTGTGTTCACTATATCATTGGAAAGAGGATGCTGGAGATCACCTGTGGTGTGGATGAAATATCCGCAGCCGTTACTCTCCTTTTTTTACAGGGGCTTCAAAAGTAAGTCCGTCTGAGGTTGAACCCGTAAGACATAGAGTAGGTGCCGGCATAGACTGATGTTTACCTGTTGCTAAACGCGCTATGTTATCACTACTGGCTTCTGTGTATCGCGGAGTTACTCAGGAGAATCTGTCTATTTTGTAGCGGGTATGGTTGGGTACTATTCTGCTGTCGATGTTTGTGCTCTGTTTATGCGCGCTTAACCCTCTGACACAACTGGGGCAGGGATTTTTCGGCTTATATCATGCAAGCCCGTAGTATTTGCCAGATATGTGGTGCGTGTCAAATGGATAACACCTCACCAGCCCAAAACTAACGGTTATCGGCCTAACCCCACCAACTTAGGTCTTAGTAAACAATCGTTAAATGATCGCTCCCGTACCCCAATTAGCAAAATTAACCACCTCAGTCTGCACAGTGATTTACAGGTCCGGTGTAAGCATCAAGAATAGATCGCCTGAGTGGGAATTAAGCCTCAAGTGGCTTTGGGCGGTTGCCGTAATTGTATTTGCTGGCTAAGATTGGAACAATAATGATAGATTAGGGCTCGTCAAATCAGGTAGCCCAGAGATAGTCGGCTATGCAGGAGAATAGAGCCATGACCGAAGTACAAATTACTATCCAGTTACCGGATCAGGCAGAATCAATTGATCAGTTGGAAGCGGTGATTGATGCCAAGGGATAACAGATCAAGCAGCAACTCTTTGAGCATCAATTAGCATCTCTGATTCAAAGATAGAAAGTGCTAGCTGAGGCTATTGCTTGTCCGTAGTGTAAAAAAGAGCGATCTTCAAAGGTTACCAACACCGTCAGCTGAAGACCAGATTCGGCCCTATTTTTGCCCTACCGTGGCTGAGGTGCCACCCCTGTGGCCGATTATTCCAGCTGAACAGTGGTTGCCTGGCCGACTTGAAGGGTTTAGCTGAAGCCAATATCAGCCCGGGCCTGAAGCAAGTTGCAATTCATTGTGCTACCCCTGACCCTATCGGTAAGCCCAAGAAAGCATTCAGCGACTAATCGGCGTCACCATTAGTCACGAATGAATCCGTCAGCTCTGTTTGCAGGAAGCAGCTAGAGTTGAGGCTCAAGAGCAGGCTAATTTCCAGCAGGCTGATGAGCAAGCCTTGGCTGAAACGGTGGAGGTGCTGGTGGAGGAGCTGTCGCGGCCAAAAAACAGCGCAGATTAATCCTTCAAAACAGTTTACTTGGGCATTGATGGGATTTGGGTCAATGCCAGGGCCCAGAATCGTTTTATGGAGGCTAAAGTAGGAATTGTCTTCAGTCATCAGCTAGCGGCAGTAGGAACCAATCGGCGTCAGTTGTTAGACAAACAATATGTGGGCACATTGAAATCGGTACAGGCCTTCAGCCAACAGTTGTTTACGAGACCCCGAAGCACGGACATTGATAATCAAGACTAACTGGTGATTTATCCGATGGAGCTAGGTGGATTAACAAGCTGGCTCAGACTCAATATCCAAAAGCTAGCTTAATTCTGGATTGGTGGCATCTAAAACGACGAGTCTGGCAAACGTTAGAGGGCCGCCAGCAGATGGATTAAGCGACCAAGAGGGGCAAGCCTGGGGGTCAGCAATGAATTGACCCGCTATGGCGTGGACAATCGAGCCAGACATTGCAATCAATAATGATTTTGGCACCACAATTAGGCGGACAGCCGTCCGAGAAGCCAGCTCAACTAGCAGAGGGAAGTTTGCCGCCCCTGCACCTGTTCAGCAGCAACAACCGGGCCGCCATTATTGACTATCACCACTTTCAGCAAGCGGGCTATTATCTCGGATCATCCCTGGTAGAAAAGACGGTCGATCTGTTAGTTTGCCGCCGACAGAAATTGAGAGGGCAAAACTGGAGTCGGACTGGGGGCGACCGCCTTCTATGTTGGCGACAAATGATTCTCAATGACCAATGGGATGATTACTGGTAACCAGCCAAAGCCCCCTGATGTTTTATTCCTATCCAGGCGCCCTATTCTTGACGCTTACCCCAGTCGTCCAGGCACAAGACGATATATGGAAAGCAGCGAGTATGGGCAACATCGACGTCGTCAAGCAACATCTGGTCAATGGGATAGATATCAGAATGCTAAAGATGCGATCTTTGGCGTAACTCCCTTGTCAGGAGTTACGCTGACAGGGCAAACTGAGATGGTTGAATCCCTCATTCAACAGGGAGTGATGTTAACGCCAAAAATAAAGATGGTGGAACAGCCTTGTATAGTGCCGTTTTCCTAGTAACAAAAGCTGGAANACATTCATGGATGATCCTGACTGGCAGAAGGCATATACTGATTCTATTGTCGATGGAAATTTGATTAAGAGTGTCAAATCACAGTTCATGACCTCCGCCGATTACTCACCAATCGAGTAAGTCACAAATCAGGTGCCAGTTACGACCCCAACGCGCTGCTGTTGTTCAACTTGGTGTTTGGAACGGACCTTAAGGATTCGGATACAACCGGGGACNGGCCTACTGGCGCNATATTTCTCCAATGCACAATACCGACGCCGATACTCCGCCAACCACTGCCTTTCTCGGCACCAACAATCTTATGCGCTGAAAGCTCAGGTTCTATGAGATAAAAGCCATATNTGAGGATCATTGGTGATGGATTTTCGGTAGTCGTTTCCTCGATCGATTTTCGAACCTATACAGAGCGGGTTCCTGCGATATGGAGCATTGTTTCCCAGCTACTCAAAGACAATTGGGCAGAAATAAATCCACAGAAGCAACCATAGTCGGTTTGATAGATGCCTTGACGGAAGCGATANAAATAGGTTATCAATATCTGTGGGAAGGAGGGTTACACGGTTATCGGAATTTCGACCGATTTGGAGACATTGCCTTTCTTCCCGGTCTCGATTTCAACCGCCTTTTGCACTTACCTGGAACACAAGTCGGAAATTTATCTTTCTGCTAAAGAATTTTGTAGAAGTATAGGGAGGAGCGACAGATGAAAAAAATTGGACTGGGTGTGATCGGAATCAATCCAACTAATATGGGATCTACGACCAGTCTATTGGCCGGGGTGCCAACATTGAACTACGAGTTGCGGGCTGTCTGCGCTAAACGCGCTGATGTCCTGGCCAAATACGCCCAGGAGTTGGGGGTCAGCTATTGGACTACGGACTATCGGGAATTGGTGCAACGCCAAGATGTCGACGTGGTTGCAGTCTATTCACCGGACCACCTGCATGCTGAACACTGTCTGGCCGCTGTTGAAGCCAACAAACACGTAATTTGCACCAAACCGATGGTTACTAATCTGGANGATGCCAAGCAGTTAGTTACGGCTGTCAAGGAGAAAGGAGTCAAATTTCTGGTGGGGCAGACCATGCGGTTCGACCTTCAGTTTTTGGCCCTGCAACGGATGTTTGAGGATGGAGAACTGGGAGAGTTAATGGTCTCGGAGGCCTACTANACCCACGACATGCGTCCGGTTTACGACTTTACCCCCTGGCGACTAGAAGCGCCACAGGATCTGATGTTTGGCGGCGTCGTGCACCCGGTCGATATTCTGCGCTGTTTTTCCGGCGATGTAGAGGAGGTTCACGCTTACGGCAGTAAAGGCCAATTAACCCCGGATTTCCCATTGATGAACAACTTTTTTCTTAACCTCAAGTTCAAAAATGGCCAGATTGCGCGCGCCATGGGGTTATACGATGTGGTTCATCCACCAATGCCGATGATGCAGGTCATCCTTTATGGCTCCAAAGGAACAGTCAGAGCTGACTTCACCGACAATGAAGAGGGTTCTGTTGAGGTGATGNTGGATAAAATCCCGCTCAAACAACCCTTTAAAATGGTCTGCCCGCCAGAGATCGATACTAGCGTGTATGGACATGGACAGACGGTCATCCGCTATATGTCCCATTTCCAGGAGTGTTTGGAATTCAACCTGGAACCGTCGCCTAATGTGGTTGACGGTGCCAAGTCGGTGGCGGTCGGCGTAGCGGCCTGGGAATCGATACGGACGGGTAAGCCAGTCAAGGTTTTCAACAACTTTACAGATTGAAGATTCCAAATTCAATTAGGAGAAGATGCTCCATCGAGTTGGGAACATACACATAAGACAGTTGACAAAAGGTGTAGGTCTGTGTGCGACGGGGTTGATCAGATCTACGCCTTTTACCGTCAATAGACCACCACCTGGACCAACCTTGCCAACCAACCTGCACAACCTCGGATGCGAACCGTGGAAGAGAATTCCACGGTTCGCATCCGCAACTACGATTAGCGGTGGCTAACCACAGACCTTTTTCGTNGTNGTCCGGCTAACAGATAGCNNATTGAGCGGTGCCTCGCCNAATTTAACCTACGTGCCAAACACCGATTTTTTGGCACCAATAGTCTTCCCTTCGCTGTTTCTGTGATAGATGAACAGCGGGCAACAGTTTTATAGACGATCGATATTACAATCAATAGTGTTTCGGACCGGCCGATGTCCGTTGAACAGGCAGTATCTCTACTGATCAATGCAGCGAAAGAGACCCAACTGATAGCTACCGAAGCAGATAGCCCAACCTGTATCACCGCTACATAGAGCTAGAGGCATAGATCCGCCGACTGGAACGGAAAATCCAGTCAACTACTGTCGAGTGGTTCAGCTGCCCCTTTCTGGTCAAATTACAGCGCTAGATACTTGTGATTTTAGAGAAAATTCACCAATGAAGTTTAGACCGAGTCTGTTGCTGCTGACTCTGATTTTTGTGATGGGTGTAATTCTGTTTTACGGCTGTAGTTCGCTACCTGATTCAGAGGTCGGTACTTTCCTGTTAAATACGGAGTTTTTCTTTGATCCACTAGAACCCCATGGCCGGGTCGTCGGNACATTGATCGATATTCCATCTGANGCTGCATACCGAGCCGAAGCTAAGGCCATTGCCACCTTGATCGATCGCTACCAGGCAGATATAGTCGGTCTGACAGAAGTCGAAAATCGGGCTTGTGTCGAATTAGTGAGATCCTATCTGTGGAAAGGGAATGAGCAGCGGGTAGTTTTCAAAAAGGGTCATGACACTTATACGGGGCAAGATGTANCCGCTCNGAGTAAGTTTCCTGTCAAAGAGAGCAGTATTACCACCTGCCCTGACCAACGGGATAACCCGATATCGACCGGGGTGAATCTCAGTCAGTACGCTCTTCCAAGATCCTCGGCTGCGAATTGCGGATTGCCAGCTAGCCTGTCTACCTAGTTATTGCGCACTTGATCTCTAAGCGGTCGAATAACGATGCCAAACGGTTAGGGAAAGCCACCGTGGTGCGTCGTCAAGCGATTCGGGCCTTAACGAACAATCAGAACGTAATTGTGAGAGGCGAGTTCAACGACACTTCCAATACACCTGTTCTTCGACAATTGAGGGGATTGTCGGACGAATAGGCTGACTTTGTGCAAACAGCAGAATCTGTTCCGTTAGAGGATCGATACACCTATATTTATCAAGACAATAGGTGTCTGATCGACCACATCCTGATCAGCCCTAGTTTGCAAGACGAGTTTCTAAATACGCCGGCAGCCGATTGTTGCCAGATTTTCGATTCTGATGGGTTGTCGGATCACCGAGGAATGATCGTCCGTTTGCAGTTCGCTGATTTTTAGCCGGAGAAAAGCCAGAAAATAGTTGGCGTCGCTACACTTGCAATTGATGGTAAAGACATTATCTACAACGTTCTTATAATCCACGATATGCCTGTCTCGATCTAATAGTCAAATTCAAATCGGACGAGTGTAGATCTGTCGATTTTCGGCGTACGGATCGAGGATAGTGATGCCATCTTGACCGAATTTAGCTGTGACCGGGGTTCCTAGTCCATGTTCCAAATAGTCGAAATTGGCGTCTCGTACAGTTTGAGCGGCTTCGATCAAAGCTACAGAGAGTCGTCCCTCCTCAGGAGTTGGAAACGTAGAGCGTAAATCCTCCAGTGGTGTCTGATTGAATTTACGTCGTAAGATGGCTAGAATGCAAGCTACTAAGCTGTCCTTGCCATAACCCACATAGGTTTGAGAGCCGTCAGGCCGACGTACGTCTCGGGTGAAGTGGGTATTGGAGGTTCTCGATCCTCCTCCTTCTAGCGTGTAGCGCAGTCCACGATACTGGGAATCGGATTCGATCTTGCCGTTGGTCATCAAAAGTTCCGACTCCTGATTGACAGGGCCTTCAAAATCNGCGGGTGTGATCCAGTTATTGACAAATTGGATGTGCATTCCGTTGTCAAAGACGACACTGACCTGCACGGCATCGTAAGCGTCAATCCCGTATTGACGGCCCAATTTCATCTTCTGTCCAAGCGCAAATAGGGAAACTGGTTTCGTCTGTAGGTAGTGGATAAATAGGTCTGTCCAGTGAACGCCGACGTAGCTAAAAGGGTCACTTTCCGTTACCCACTTAAAAGTATTGGTTGCCACCTCAAGCGGTTCTTCCAGAACCGCCCGTCCATAGATCGGATCGCCCATCGTTTCTACCAGATCGTGGAAGATCTTAAAATGGTCGGGATCATATCGTTTGTGCATATCCAATCCCACCACCAATTGAGCTGAATTAGCGAGTTCAATGATCTGGTCGGCCTGATGCATCTGCAGGGTCATCGGTTTTTCCAATACCACATGGATCCCGTTTTGAAGGGCGTGAATAGTAGGGTCAAAATGCAGATGGTCTGGCGTGGCGACGGCTAATAGGTCCAGATCTGGATGGCGCTGGATCATCTCTACCCAAGGGGTTTGGCCGTAGAAATGTTGAATTTCCCCTCCAGTGAGTTCGCGATAACTGGATTTGGCGCCTAAGGCGGAAGCCTCTGTCCTTGTACCTAAGGCGACCAGCTCAAATTCGACGNCGGCGAANTGAGGAGCAAAGTCGTCGAAGCCAATACGTCCTAGCCAGGGCGAAATCCCGGCCCGTTGCAAATCGGCATAAGTTCTGAGGTGAACATCTCCACCGAACATCCCGACGCCGACCAGNCCAATTTTTATTTTTCGTTCCATTTTTGATTCTACCTCACTTCCCGATCCGTCAACTTAAGTTGNCCCTCGACTCCGATCGGGGGTTGATCTGTAATTTCTCGATTAAGGGTNTCTAAAACGTTATTTACCTGCCGATTATTTTTTTTCTGATTGTACCTGAGTACAGCCTCAGTCGCGTTCCGCCGATTCCCGTTGTAATATCGCCAAAAGATTGTGCTTGCCAGCAGTCCTGCTTCACTGCGCCGCTCTGATCGGACCAAGAGAACAATCGCAGAGACAATGGTCCCATTCAGAACCAGAGCGTTGAGTCCGTCCTGCCACTCACCAGCGTAAACTTGACCTGATCCTGGCAGAAAGGTGGACATCCACCTGGCTATCCGTGCAGATTTGCCATCCTCTTCTGCAAGCGATTTCAAAAGCTGAATGGTCTCTGATTTGACCAAACCACTGGTTAAAAAATCCTCCTGCGCCTCTTTCCATCGATATTGGTGAGTATAAGCTACACCTTGTAGAAAAGTCGTCCGTGAACGCAAATATCGCATCGAGGACAGCGGACTACTCCCTACTGCACCAGCCCCTGATTGAGTCGAGGGTAAACTTGGATTAGCATCACCTATTTGGGATAGAATCTTAGCACAGGTAGTTAGTGCTATCTCTGCCTGGTTAGAGGCGATCAAGATGGTTGCCAGTTGAAGTCGTATTTCAGCTTGCTGACGTGGATCTTCGGTTTGCCTAATTGCTGTCCATAGGGCCTCAATCGACTGCTGCCAATCCGACAGTCGACCAAACGCCAAACCGATTTTTAAATAGGCGGCAGCGGTCCGATGATCATCTGGATGAAAGAACAAAAACCTTTTATATTCAGTAATTGCCCGGTCGTAATTGCCCCGGGAAAAATGGTCTTCACCCCTTTGTAGAGCTAGATCTTCAGACCTGACTCCACGCTGGATGTACCCATCCGCGATTGGGCTCATGTCAACGGGCAAGCCCGATCTCTCAGTGACAGCCAACGCGACTACGGAGGTCATAACAATCATAGTCAATATTAGAAAANGGTAGAGGCCAAAGTCGTCCCGGATTGCAGGTCTAAAACCAAAAGTCAGCATACCAGGCCGTGATAGCGTGCCATCCAGTAGGCTAGCAGATAATCCACCCCACTATACTGAATATGAATGCCATGATGGCCTGCTTGCCCGGCAGCTCGGCGAGCCTCCTCGCCCGCGTAGTAGTTCCAGCCAAACTCTTTGGGNGGACGATACTCGATCGGAAGATAATTGCCCCGTCTATTTGGAAGGCTNTCTCTTTCTCCCAAGATATAAGCTAGAGTAATCTGTATTGGCCGGGGTAGATTTCCATTTTTCAGCAACTCTCTGGCTTCCTGGTCCCATCGAGAGACATTTAAGTTTTCGATGTCGAACTTGTGTAGCTCAGCCACCGCTTTTTGTCCGGAATCGCTCTCTGGATGCGAAATCGCATGGTTAATCATCAGATAGATGTTACCGTGCCGGTGGGTGTCGGCATAAAGGTGGTCGCAAATGCGTAAGATCTGTTGTCTCAGGTTCGGCTCATCTTCGTACTGCAAAAAGTGGTACAACGGAGAATCCTGGTGGTAGTGCTGGAAAAACGGATTAGCTGAAACCCTGGCATCTTTTAGAGCGTGGCCCAGAAAATAGTGTGGATCAATCAGATTCAGATACTTTTCCTGGTAGCGATCCTTTCGGGTGACGTGATAAGCCGATTTCAAGAAGGACAGCGCCAAAAGGGGGGAGACCCAAAAATTTCCGTGGATACAGGGTTGACCATCCGGATCGATTGCCATCATCTGATTGTCGATAATCAGGTCGGTGATGGCTTCAACATCCGTTTGAATGATCAGTNTCTCCTCCGCTGTGGCTACATGATCGAAATAGGTAGCTAGACCGAACATGTGACCGCTGAGTTGATCTCGACTAATATCGCNGATCCAGTAAANGCCATCGTCGTTTTGGTGCCACCGTTTTCGGCCGTNACCCAATGGCCCATCNATATGCNGCAACCAGTATCGAGCTACGATTCCNGGTGTCCCACTAATGTTTGAGAGTTTATGCACGGCTTGCCAGGATTGGCGAGCACGGTCAGCCNCTGCGGTTTCGCCNGTGGTGGCATAGCGCAAACTCTCCGCTCCGACGTAAAGACCTGTGAGCCAANCGGCATCNTCTTGCCACTGATTTTGCTGTGCCGTAGCCGGGAAACGGGTGTCCAGAACCGAAACCACCTGCCCCTCAACCAGACAACTTTCCTGTAGAAACTGCTCAACCCGATCTGCTTTTTGACGAAGTAGATCAGGGGCTTGTCGCACTGTACCTTGTCGCGCTGGGCCCTGTCGTACTGAGTGACATGGTACGACTTCAGCCGTTGGTAAGGGGTCGAGATGGTGATAGGAAAATCCGATTTGAGCTTCGGCTGAAGTTGGAATTAAATCTTGTGTTTGATGATAAAGCGGCAGGCTGACCCACCTTCTGATGTTCTGAAAATGGTGTAGATCTGCTTCTAAGTCAGATTCTCGACCGACACCACACAGATCTCGAATGACCAAGATATCCAGCCCACTCTGGTCGATCGCTTGCTGCCAGGATTTACGCCAGGTTCGACGTAGTCGTTGGAGGCGAGCGCACCATTCTTGATCCTGTTGGTCGGCTTCGTAGTGCCGACCCGTTAATTTGGGGCGAGGTTCAGAGGCCGGGCAAGCGACGGGGTAGCCGAGTTGATGACAATGCGAAACAATCTGGTCCAGGAAGTTAACCCCTGTTTTCTTCAGCGGTTGATCCAGATCGACCGGAATATAGAAGCCGGACGGCGAACCGGAATTTCGGTACAGATCGTCTAGTTCGCTGGCAGTGGTGCGACAACGCTGGCTAAGCGATTGCAACGGCTTATCATAGTGCCATTCGGTGGTCGAGTAGCAAGCGTCCAGACCAAGCCAAACATCGATCTGATGATCCATAGCAGTCTCAAGTAACTGTTTTATCCAGTCGGTATTGCGGGGCAAACCCCAGATCGGATCGTAAATCCTTGAGGGGTAAAGGCCATAGCCGTGTCCGCTAGTCCATTGAACAATAATCTTTTGGGCCCCCAAGTCGGCCATTCGCTTAATGTGGGTAGCAAAATCGTTCCAGCGGAGCGCCAGGATCGGATTGACGAAAAAACCGTTTAGCATTTGAATCGCAGGTGATTTGGTCTGACAATAAATTTAGCGGTGGCGCTCCTGAAATAACTCAGCATTGAACAGCGTAAGTTTTTCCTCGATTCCGATCAGGAATTGGGACGGAGGAGCCGAAATAGAGGCAACCAGGAGCGGGGGTTTGTTCTTTTAGAGCGACGCAATTATAGCCCTGATTCAGATGGGTGTCAAAAAAACTCACAACTGAAAGTGCAAAAGGCCTCGAATGGATGGTATGGTATTGTATTAGACCTATCTGGCTTTGTCAGGTCAGTCCGCTGGTCGGGCGTAACCTACGATCTTAGCTTGCCTGTGCCCCTAGCTAGATTGAAGATTTTGCCGGATCGACGAGGCAGGAGCGTCGAGTCTATATCAGGAGTTAACGAATGAAGCTTAGTATCGTGTATTGGTTAGTATGGATGCTGGTCATTATCCTATTCAACACAGTTACCTGGCAGATCCAGGCCAGTGAGAGACGGACAGCTTATGCTTATCGGACAGCGACACCGATCCTGGTCGATGGGCAACTTAACGAACCCGCCTGGCTGGAGGGAAAACCGATCAGCAACTTTGTCCAGCAGAGCCCAAACGAAGGCGATCCCGCTTCCGAGCAGACGGTCGTCCGGGTGCTGTTCGACGCTGAGAAATTGTATATCGGCTTCGAGTGTCTCGATTCCCAGCCCGACCAGATCGTGGCCAACGAAATGAAACGCGACGGCATGTTGTGGCAAAACGACAACGTCTATCTGCTAATCGATCCCTACGGCGATAAGCGAAGCGGATTTTTCTTTCGCACCAATGCGCTGGGAGCTCAGGCCGACAGTGCCGTCACCGACGGTGGTCACCGTGTCAACGGTAGCTGGGACTGCGTTTGGCAGACAGCCGGCCGCCGTCACGATCAGGGCTGGACGGTCGAAATGGCCATCCCTTTCGATCAACTGCGATTCCGTGAAGCCGATTCCATGCTCTGGGGTATCAACTTTGGTCGCAACATCATGCGGACCAACGAATCGACGCAATGGATGGTGGTGCCGCAAAACGAAAGCTGGCCTGGCACCTATCGACCCATTTATGCCGGGCAACTGGTCGGTCTGGAAGGCATCCCTTCGCCTGCCCACTTGAGCTTTAAGCCCTATACCATCGGTGGATTGACCGACTCTTCAGCTCAAGAAAAGTCGCTCCTGTTGAATGCCGGGCTGGATGCCAAGTACGGGATTGGCCCTAATCTAACCCTGGATCTGACAGCCAACACCGACTTCGCCCAGGTGGAAGCCGATCGAGAGGAGGTCAACTTAACCCGTTTCAACCTATATTTTCCTGAAAAGCGTGAGTTCTTCCTGGAGGGGAGCGGACGGTTTGCTTTCGGCGCTAACGGTGGTGAAATGGCGCCGCACGTGGACCTGTTCTACAGTCGTCGGATCGGACTTTACCAGGGAAACAAAGTTCCGATTCTGGGCGGCGGGAAAATGACCGGCAAAGTAGGGGCTTACAGTCTAGGCCTGCTCAACTTGACCACCGCCAACACCGAATACTCCTCAGAAGCCTCGACCGACGATCGGTCCGACAATAGTGTGCCGAGGACCAACTTCTCGGTGCTTCGAGTCCAACGGGACATTTTAAGTCAGTCTAACCTGGGCCTGATCCTGACCAATCGACAGAGTAGCAATTCTGACTATCAGCGCAATGGCGGTCTGGATCTAGCCCTGCGACTACACGACCGATGGCGCATCAAGGCGTTTCTAGCGGGAAGTCTGGAGGGCCAACAGTCCAAGTCTGACCTAGCCTGGTACCTGGAACATCATTGGGCCAACGACTGGCTGCGTTGGACCACCTCTTTTTTGGACATCGGCCCCGATTTCACTTCGGATCTCGGCTTTGTACCGCGCCGGGACATCCGTGCCCTCGGCTCCGACATTAGTTTAACCTGGCGACCCAATAAGTACCAGATCCGTTCGCTGGATGCCAAATGTCATCAGGGCTACCTGCTCAACCACCAGAATCAGGGGTTAGGATCCGAGGCCCAGATCGGCATGGGTCTGAATCTGGATTCGGGCGATGGGGCTGGAATCGATTTCTCGCTCTCAGAAGACGTAGTGGAGAAGCCTTTCTCTGTCGGTGAGATCGAAGTACCGGCTGATACCTACCAGATGCAAACTTTCTCACTACAGACCATGTCTGCCGGTCGTCGACCGTTAGCCGTGGGCGCAGACATCAACTTTGGCGACTACTATCAAGGCCGCACGATCGGATTCGGCCTGGATAGCAAATGGAGAATGAGCCACCAACTGTCGTTGGACTTACGCTATAATCGCAACCAGATCCATGTGGATAAGCAACAGTTCCAGGCCAACGTCGCGGGAGCTAGACTCAACTTTTCCCTCAACACACGCTTCTTTATGAAACTCTATTCCCAGTGGAACGACGCCCGCCAGTACGCCAACCTTAACTTTCTGCTCCGTTACATCTATCGTCCGGGCAGTGACTTTTATCTGGTATATGATCAACGGATGAAACCCACCGATAGCTGGCAAACGGAAGGCTG
>PACG01000086.1 GCA_002699335.1 Candidatus Poribacteria bacterium | reverse complement strand
ATAATGTTTTGAAGACAGAAAAGGTCATTTGGGTTAAGCCGCTATGAACTATTTTTCTTGGGCCTTATCTTCCTGGCTAACTCGGTACCGGCACTGATTTATGTCTTTCTCGACCTCTATTTTCTGTTTCGGCTCAGGTTGTAAAGACAAAAGAACTCTAGCCTTAACTTTACCTCAAGCACAGAGATTGATAGCCACTGTCTTACTGCTGACATCGACCTACAAAACAGAGATGTTGAAAATCATCTGCTATCAGACAGAGAGGGTTTTTGTGGCCTATCTGTCCTATAACAGGAGACAGGCCTAAATATTATTGACTAACGTATTGCTGTAGTACTAATAAGTCGCTCGACGCAACTTAGACGTTAGATAAAGTCTGAAACCGTTACATTAGAATTAGGAGGAGTAATAGATGGGACTCAAAGTTGGCATTGTTGGTCTAAGTGGTATTGGTAATAATCACGCAAACTGCTATGACCAAAACGAATTAGCAGATCTGGTCGCAGTCTGCGATATGGTTAAGGAAAAGGCCGATGCGACGGCGGAACGGTTGGGCGTCAAAGCCTACTATGACCAGAGGGAGATGTTAGAGAACGAGGAACTCCACATCGTCGATGTCAGCACAGGTGGAAACGAAAACGGTAGTTGGCATTTTGAACCCACCATGATGGCATTGGAATACGGCAAACACGTTCTGGTAGAAAAGCCGATTTCCAACGACATCAACGAAGCTCGCCAGATGGTGGCTAAAGCCGATGAACAGGGTGTTTACCTGGCCTGTAACCTGAACCACTATTTCACCCCACCGGCTGAACGGGCCAGGCAGTATATGGATGATGGCGAGATTGGTGAAGTGGTTTACTGCTTGCACAAAATGGGCTTTGCTGGCGGTGAACAAACTTACGGCCCACAGGGATCGCTTCGTGTCAAAGGGTTTCCCTATTTTCATGTCAAAGCCTTTCTAGCCCACCCCTTTAGTGTAATGCGCCACTTCTGCGGCGACATTACGCACGTGCAAGCCTTTATGAGTCAGCCCAGTTTCCGTAAGAAAGCCGGCGATGTGATGGTGTCGATCAACAGCATCCACGTCAAATTTCAAAACGGTGCCATCGGTTATCTGCTGAGCCAGAGGGGCGATACAACCTTTGGCTTAGGTGGTTGGTGGAGCGTCGAAGTTGGCGGTACCCGCGGGACCTTCTGCATCGAAAACTGCATCGAGAAGGTGACCTTCTGGCCAGCGCCCGGTACCGAAGGAGCGGCGGCACCGGAAAGATTGGGCGTTGGGGCTTCACCCGGCCCGGTGGTACACGAGTCCGGCTCTTCGGATTTCGGCGAGACCTTCCCGCTGCGAATTCACGCCTTCCTGGAAGATGTAACCAATAATGTGCCCACTAACCAGATCCGCGCTTCTGGCCGGGATGCCCTGGCCACGCTGGAGTATACCTGGGCGGCTATTGAGTCATACGAGCAAGGTGGAATTCTGCTCCGCCCACATCCGCTGCCGACGCTAAAGGGCAACCCGGTTACCCAGAACGCATAGACTAGACCCGGTTTTGAAATCTTTAAATTATTAAAGTATCGATAAGGAGTTATTCAGTGAAACTCGGTGCAAATTCAGTCTTGTTTGGCGGTTTTAATATGGAAACCGCCTTTAAGTCCATTGCCATGGCCGGCTACGACGGTATTGAGGTTTCGGCCATCGACGGCATGAGCCAACACCTCGTGCTCGATCGGTGGCAGGAATTGGCCGACGAAATCAAGCAATTAGCCAATTCCTACCAACTTGAACTGCTGGCTATGGAACAACCGTCACAAGATGCCGAAAAAATGGAGAAGGCTTTCCAGGCTGCGGTCGAGATTGGGATTCCGATTGTCAACTGTGGTCCCGGCGGCAAAAGTGATGATGATGAGGCCTGGCCGCAGGTAATCGATTCGTTGGGCAGTTTGTCCCAGATGGCAGAACGGTACGGCGTTACACTTTGTGTCAAAGCACACGTTGGAGGCAGCATCTACAATACGCCAACCACCCTGAAAGCCATGGAGGAGATTTCGTCTCCGGCTTTCGGCATCGACATGGACCCATCGCACATTCATAGGGCCGGTGAAAATCCAGTCGAAGCTATCGCCGCTGTTGTCTCACAGGTCAAGCACGTGCATATCCGTGACTGCAAAGGCGATTTCCAGACCCCAGCGTCGGACGCCGATGGCCGACAGTTCGATACCGTCGTAACAGGCCACCGGGCGCCGGGAAAACCCGAAATGCAAGCCAACGGCCGCGGTGACATCGACCTGGTCGGCTATATTCGTGTCTTAGACGAAAACGGATATACTGGACCGCTGAACCTGGAGGTAATCGGTGCCAAAGAATACGCGTTAGAGCAATGTTGCACCATCGCCGCTGAATCACGCGGCCACATGCAAGCCTGTCTGCAGGCCTGCGCTGCCCGCTAATGGTTAGATGGAATTTTTCCATCGCATTTAAATTATGCAACAAAACAAAAAGGAGTTGATACCAACATGGCAAACGTAGGTTACGACCACACCCCATTCCTTCCGGATTCTGAGTGGCGTGTTCACGACGGACAACGCCCCCAACCCATAGTCATTACCCCCGGCGCGACCAGCGCCGACGCGCCCTCCGACGCTATTGTCCTGTTCGATGGCACAGACCTCTCCAATTGGCAAAAAGTCAGTGGTGGTGATCCAGGATGGAAAGTCGAGAACGGTTACATGGAGGTCACTCGCTCGGGTGACATCGTCTCCAAGGCAGAATTTGGCAATTGCCAACTGCACCTGGAGTGGTCNGCTCCGGCAGAAGTAAAAGGCGATAGCCAGGGGCGCGGTAACAGTGGNGTGTTTCTGATGGGTCTGTATGAAGTACAGGTGTTAGACGGCTACGAGAACCTGACCTACGCTGATGGACTCACNGGNGCNATCTACGGNCAGTATCCGCCAANGGTTAATGCCTGTCGCCAACCCGGTGAATGGCAAACNTACGATATCGTCTTTGAAGCCCCAAGATACGACGGTGACAACTTGACCAGCCCGGCTTACCTGACCGTCTTTCTGAATGGCATCTTACTTCACAACCGGCAACCGGCGCANGGGCCAACCGGTCACCAAAGTCTGTCCTCCTACAATTCGCCACACGGCCCATCCGGCCCGCTAAAGTTACAGGATCACGGAGACCTGGTCCGCTTCAAAAATATCTGGATGCGACACATCAAGAGCTACGACGAAGCCTAGTCTACGACTTACATTTTTAGCTCGTATCAGGGGTTGCTGGTCAGGTACCGGCAACCCCTTTTTTATGACGAATACCGGAAGATAAAAAGGAGNGCGCCTTGCTCCACATTACCTCTACCNGATGATAGGCTCTGGNGAGTANGACTCTATACGCGTCAGNATTCCNGATCAAGTCGAGGGCAGGCATGATGCATCTGGTAGAGCATGTTTTTGACCATAGGCCTTAGCGCAATCCGTGATCGCTTTTCGTCTTGGAGCTTTTCACCAAACCATCGTCGTACNTACTGCANAGTGNCAGCGCTCAAAAAAGTTGAGATTNGCACGGCAACCTNTTTTAAAAAGCTCNCCCTTCGATTATCTTTTTTAACCAAAAAACGACACTCTTATTTCTGCTATTTCTGCGGAGTTTTAAGAAGAATAGCCGTTTCAGGGCTATCTAATTAGATGCCACGACGCAAATTGTCATCTTACGGAAACATCGTATAAACGTTCTTACCCAGGATAATTCCGAGGAGGCTCCAAAGACTACCCGCCGTAAATTGGCCAAAAATAAAGCCCAGAAAAAGTGGTAACATCATCCGATAGTATTTGACGCCGCCGCCGGCGAAAAGGAGTCGTTTGGTTAACCATCCCAAAAAAATTGAAAACCATAGCCACGTCATAGCCCAACCTTTACCTACAGCATATCCAGCCGGGTAGAAGGGCCACCAAATGAATCTG
The DNA here is from genome assembly GCA_002699335.1 of Candidatus Poribacteria bacterium. Next base: position 52,610 of record PACG01000086.1, on the reverse strand, counting down.
CGCTTCAATACAGTGAGGATAGCCGTGATGAAGAAGCCAATTCCCACCTGTTGCATGACCTGAAAATTCGGGCTTTTAGGAAACAGAATTCGGCTTCTTAAATAATTGAAGTTACCAATGCCCCACTTGGCAAACTGAAACCTGTAGTATAACGATACATGAAGCAGAATTGACAAAAATGCGCCGATAATTGAAGCAACAATTATTGCGATCACCAGTCGGCGTTGGTTGATATTAAAGTAAGATCCGATCTTGAACCCCTCAAGTTGATGTGGCATAGGATGGCAACGGTAACCATAAGCGAGCCAAGATAGAAGCGTCGTATGGGTTAAATTGGCCGGGCCAATGGCTCTCGTTCCTAGAAAGCCAACCATAATACGATCCGGATGCGCATTATGCAACTCGTGGGTTGGGGGGCCAAGCTCCGCCCGCATTCGAGTCATCCCAAGACATAAGATAAAGTAAGTAACAAAATAAATTATGGCAACCCACGGTGATAGGCCAGCCTTATACCAAAACAACACCATGATGGACGTACCAAAAATCATTCCGAACACCGCTAAATAGTAAAGGCCATCATCCGTTTTTCTGACAAACACCCTTCCGATGATACGCATGATGTGCCTGCGGCTCGTCCATAGCGCGATTGCGCCAATACCAATCCATGCACCTGCGCGTTGTTCGTTTAGCAGACCAACTGCTGTAGCAAATCCAAGTGTAGTTAGAACGACTGGTTGCAACTTCCATGTTAGCAGAAAAAACCAAAGAGATAAGGAGAGATCTAGAGGCATTAGGTAACCCAACCCTATGGCAAATGGGTAGACGTAAATAGCAAATCCCCAGCTCATGGCATTCCACGGCCTAATGGTGGTGGGAACTATATATTTGATTTTTAACGGTGGAATAGATGGAAAGAGATAATTAAGCCCGGCGATAACTTCGAGAGTAAAAGCGATGATAAATCCAAGCCATATCAGTTTGTTGGAGAAGAGGGTAGAAGTGTTCGCAATTACCTCTACAGGCATAACGGTTAAGGGATAGCTGAGTTTCTCATGTTCGATCCACTGTTTTCGTACCACAATATTAATGCATAACATAACAAATAGCAGTACGACCACAAAGAAAGTCCAAGCCAATATCGGTATCAACCAAGCATTGATATATTGTGCTTGCCAAAAGTTCTCATCGCCTTCAAAGTATCCCCGCAATATCCGCCTGTTTGGAACAGTTAACCAGGTTGGCAAGTAACGAAAGAAAAGATCTTCCCACTCGTTTTCAGGTGTAGCGAACCAAAACGGATTGGCCATCAGTGGCACCAATTGGCGGATAATATCGTGCCCAGCCAGTGCGGTAGCCACAGATACCATGATGTATATAATCGCAATTTCAGAGTCGCGTAGGGCCAGAGTTTTAAATGTCCGTTTCAGCAACAAATTCACGCCGGCTAAGGTGAAGAGGGTAAAAAGGACAGTTGGAAAAACGGAAAAATCGGTAAGTTCGTGGACAACCCGGTTTTCGCCTGAGACGATCCAGTAACAATTTAGGGCAATTAGGAGAGAACCAAAAATTAAAACACGGAGAATAAAACGGGAGGTCACGGTTGGACCGAATTCATCTTGTTTAGGAGATGCTATGGGATTTTCCTTCATTCAACTATCTTTCTTTTTCCTCAGTTTTCAATTGGTGGGTGAGGCGACACTCAGCGATTTCTAGCAGTTCCTCATATCCAATACCGCCTAGAGATCTGTTCGAGCTACGAGGAACTACTGGGAGAAATCGTCTCTCACCGATTACACCACCTCACCAGCATTACCTACTTGCATCCCCTTACTTTCACCCCGGTCAGGCGGTCGGTGTGCTCGACTAGTCGCCCCGATAATCAAGTAAAGGATGAAATCGTGCCGTTTTTGAGGGCTATGTTGTAACCTTTTCCCTAATAAGCCCATCAACTCATTAGGGAGAAGGTCATTTTTTGATTAGCTTCTGCATGGAGCGAAGTTCTCTGGGAGGATCTATATTTCTACCAAACTCGGCATGAGAAACCTCAGCCACATAGATATCCCCATTGGAGTCAGTGGCCACAGCGTGTGGTGCATAGAACCTACCAGGTTCGTCGCCAAAGGCCTCCTGACCAAGTCTGGTCAACACGTTGCCTTTCACATCCAATATGGATACACGAGGCCCCAATTGCCCTGCTACTTTGTAGGCCTCGGCTCCGCCGGCGTAATACTCTCCTACGTAAACTAGGCCTTTGGAGACATGCACTGCTGCCGTCCTGGAGAGATCCCCCCATCGAGCCTCCAGTTCGCCCGCCGGATTGAAGACCTGAATACGCCGGTTCTCACGGTCACCGATATACACGTAACCGTCCGGGTCTATGTCAATATCGTGAACAATGTTAAATCTCCCTGGTTCTGTACCGGCTTGCCCCCAGGAATTTAGCAATTGCTTCCCATCTGGTGAGAACCTGTGGACACGGGCATTGCCATAGCCATCAGCTACTAGAATATCGCCGTTTCTGGGGTCAATTGCCACTCGGGTGGGGCTGCAGAAGGGTTGTCCACTCATGGCTGGCGTGTGTTGATTCCTCTCATTGAGTGTCATCAGCAACTTACCCTCCGGTGTAAACTGGCGTATGGAATGATCTTGATTGTCAACACACCAGACGGTGTCGTCGGGGGCAATAGTGACCGCATGGGGGTTGGTGAAAACATCACCTTCCCCCCAACTACGTAGCACATTGCCTTCGGTGTCAAAGACTATCATGGGGTGATTGCCCCGGTTGAATACGTACACGTTGTCCTTGGAGTCTACGTCGACCGAAGTAGCCTCCTTGTAGAACCAGCCCTCTGGTAGGTTACCCCAGTTCTCTCCTGAAATCTGATAGGTGTACTCACGACTTCCTAGTGTGATCATTGCGTACCTCCGTTTGGAATTATCTGCAATCTATCCTATTGTTAAAATATAATCTATTAGCTAATAGCTAATTCTTTATTTGGCCTGCACTCAATAAGGAGAGAAGTCGACTCCAGGCAGCCCGATTAACTTCTTTTTCTTTTCCACCGGCCTCAGTTCCGAATCCTCGCCTCAAAAATGCATGACCCACACCCTCATAGATCACCGGCTGATGAATCTTGCCTAACTGTTTTAATTACAATATCCGTATTATCTTTCCTCTCCACAAAAGCTACAAAAGTGGAAAGGAGATGCCCATTTTCAGCGGTGAGAGAACGGATTGGGATGACATTATGATTATTCCTCAGACCAAGAGTGTGTAAATCAAAAACAGGCTTGACGAAAACATTTCATTCTGAGCCTACCCACCATCGAACCTCTAATATAACTGTTGGGCCTAATTTTCAATCTAGTAATGGGCTTTGCTCACTATTGCGCTTCCATGTTGCTGGGTTGAGATCGGCTGAGATCTATGTTTGTCCATGATCATCAAGGTAACCTGCTAATAGGGTAACCATAGCCTATCTTACCGTCGTTGCAACTCACAACTCAATTTGATTAATACANTAGGTTTAGTGAATGCAAATCGAATTAACTCANACTCAGGGACAACAACTTAATTANCTATTATACNTGCCGACTGAAACTACAGAGAATTCACACCCTCTAATCCTTTTTCTGCATGGTGCTGGAGAACGTGGAAACGATCTATCACAACTCAAGAAGCACGGGATCCCTAGGATCGTGGATCAAGATCCAAATTTTCCCTTTATTNCGATTTNCCCACAATGTCCTACCGAATCTNGCTGGATAAACCAGGTTGACATCCTGAAAAGTCTGCTGGATCACGTGCAGGCTANCNATATCCTGTCGATTCTAGTNGAATCTATTTAACCGGCTTGAGCATGAGTGGGCAGGGAGCCTGGTGGTTAGCCGCTGCCTACCCTGACTATTTTGCTGCCGTGGTGCCTNTCTGTGGCCGCACATACACCTCATNTATCAATTCCGAAATCAAATCCAAGGGGGGTTGGCCACTGTCGGCCTTGGTTGAGCAAGCCGACCGTATTAAAGATCTCCCGCTCTGGGTCTTTCACGGTGCCGAAGACAGTGTGGTNTCACTCCANCANTCGCNGGAAATGGTTTCAGCATTAAAAGGTCTGGGTAGCCATGTTCGTTTCANCATTTACCCGNGGGTTGGACACGATTCCTGGACAAAAACCTACGATAATCCACAGCTATATCAATGGTTGCTCCAACACTGTTCCAGGAACTTAGGCCAGATGAAATAAATTGACTTTAACATCAACCAATGGAGTTAGACGGGCCCATACAGTTGAGCTTATGCTTGTCAATATGTCATTTTGCTTCAGGTATTCCAGACCAATCAGGTGGCATACCTCTTTCTGTCCCGGTATTGTCGCGGATGCTTGCAGCCAACGGATCAGGAAAATGATTTGGCTGAATGTCTCTACCGGCCTAGGCCTANAGGAGTTCCNTTCATACGAAGATATCGCTACCCTGGTAGCGGATTTTATGGTCAGCTGTTGCACGATGGAATATGTCGTCTGATCAAACACGAGGTTGATTGAGCAAAGATTTTGGCATCACCTCAGATACACTACCTTAGATACAGTGGTNAAATCCTGTTCCACCAGTTGGTTTCATTNGTCCAATGCTTCCGTTTTACTCAGTTTGGCCATAAAGCCTCTCCTATCAAATATCCTGAATTTATTGGTGATTTANCTACAGCGTCTACCACCCAGTCTCAATTTTTTACAACGGTGGATGATCTGAGAAACAGCAAGCTATCCAGTTTGCGTGTCATACATTCGCTCGTGGGACTAACTTCTTGACCAACCCCGTTTCGCTNTTCATCGTATTGGCAGGGGTAAAGGAGCTGTTTAGGCACTAATGTTGTTAGATTACTCCTATGGCAAAGCGTTTGAAAGGCTTAAAGGTCTGGTGGCAAGAAATTGTACTCTGTACGACGAGAACAGGTGCTTTGCCGTGTTTGTCGTTACCAATGGATGCCGGGCAAGTTTCCTCTACGTTTATCACGCCAAGAATGGGGTCAGGTTTGACCTGGTTTTGGCCGGGCTTACCTGTGGTGTTGTTGCCATGGCCCAGGAAACAAGGATTGAACCCAAGCCAGTCTTGCCCGCCTTAACCTCTCTTCGTCTGGCTTTCCAGCCAGATATACCCCATCTTTTTTCCTCCACCGTTGAAATAGATGAGACTTAATTTAGGCGGACAATGGAAGAACAAGAGACACCGCCTAAAAATGGTGCAACCAAACCAGGTAGAGGAACTTCCCAGAGGCCGGGCTGCGGCATTCTCTGCCTTGGCGGCTAGAAGCTGGCAATAGTGTTTGTTCCGATCCTTGGACGAGTTACACCGGCATTGCCGCTAAAGGCTAGGTTCGTGGCCGGGTTAAACACCATGCGGCAGAGTACAGCGACGGCAAAGGGAAGCAGATTAATGGCCTGGAAGGTTTCGGGGACTATTTGAACAATCACCGCAATTAGCGAACGTATTTTGCTGAAGAACTGATTCAGATGATCTCGCTTGGTGTGTCAATTAATTGCAGGTTCAACCTATTTCAAATTGGTTCCTAATAAGAAACACCCAAATAGGGGTTTGGTTACATGAAATCCGACTCCTTTTTCGTGGCGCCAACTCAATTATCTCAACGCTCGTGTCGCATTCAAAACTGCAACTAACGCTACTCCCATATCCGCAAAGACCGCGCCCCACATAGTTGCAATCCCAACGAGGCCGAGTACGACAAACACACCTTTGACCGCAAAAGCCAGCCCGATATTCTCCCAGACGATTCGGCGAGTTTTTCTACCAACTGCTATCGCTTCAGCGACTTTCGAGGGAGCATCTGTCATTATGACAACATCGGCGGTGTCGATCGCAGCATCCGAACCAGCGCCGCCCATCGCGATGCCAACATCAGCTCTGGCAATTACTGGAGCGTCGTTGATGCCATCGCCAACAAAGGCAATCTTCTCATCCTTTCCGGCTTGCTCAATCAGTTTCTCAATCGCATCCACCTTATCTTCGGGGAGTAACTCAGCCAGGTAGTCGTCCAAACCGAGTTTTTGAGCGACACTTTCAGAGACCGGTTGATTATCGCCGGTCAACATGATAGTCTTTTCAATTCCAAGGGCTTTCAGGTCACGAATTGCCTGTGTAGCATCTTCTTTAATCTCGTCAGCGATGATAATATAACCTGCATATAGATTATCAACGGCCAGGTGAACGACGGTTCCATCGACTTTGCAGAGGTCGTGGTCGATGGCATTTGCATGCAACAGGGCATCATTTCCTGCGAGAATGGCCTGATTGTTCACCTTCGCCCGAACCCCGTGTCCCGAAATCTCCTGGTAATCCGAAACCGGAGTTATGTCCCCACGATATGCTTCTCGAATTGATTGGGCAATTGGGTGATTAGATTGCGATTCGGCAACCGCTGCTAGTCGAAGGAGTTCTGTTTCGGAGAAACCGTTCTTTGGAACAATCTGCGTAATCCGAAACACGCCTTTGGTCAGGGTGCCTGTCTTGTCGAAGACAACTGTTTTGACCTGGGTGAGAACATCGAGGAAGTTAGAGCCTTTGACCAGGATCCCTCGCCGCGAAGCCCCGCCAATACCACCAAAGTAGCCAAGCGGAATGCTGACGACCAGTGCACAGGGACAGGAGATGACAAGGAGCACTAGGGCACGGTAAATCCATGTTGAAAAACTCTCCTCTCGTAGTAACGGTGGAAGCAATGCAACCGCCAATGCACCAAACACCACAACAGGTGTATAGGATCTGGCAAAGGTTGTGATGAACTTCTCTGTCTCTGCTTTTTTACCGGTTGCGTTCTCCACCAGGTCTAAAATCTTGGCGATTGAGGATTCTGCAAGCGGTTTGGTGACTTTGACTGTTAGCGTTCCCTTTTTGTTAATCATACCCGCTAAGACGGTTTCGCCTACTTCTACGGAGCGCGGCACAGGCTCACCCGTCAGCGCAGAGGTATCCACCTGCGAACCTCCCGCGATCACCTCACCATCCAGCGGAATCCTTTCGCCCGGCTTCACCAGAACTGTATCTCCAACTGCTACCTTCTCTGGTTTGATTTCTTGCAACTCTCCGTCAATTATCAAGTTGGCGGAATCGGGGCGGATTTCCAGCAGCGACTTAATCGAGCGTCGAGAGCGACTTACTGACAGGCCTTGGAAGAATTCACCGACCTGATAAAACAGCATGACAGCGACGGCCTCGGGTAGTTTGTGAATTGCAGCTGCGCCGAGGGTTGCAACGGTCATCAAGAAGTGTTCATCGAACACCTTTCCACGAAAGATATTTCGTCCTGCACTCGATAGCACGGTCCACCCGCTTAGCAGGTAGGCGGGGATAAAGACGAGGTATTCGCCAATGCTGTAAGGGGTTGCTTGAAGTTTGTTACTGAAGATTAAGCCAACGAAAAACAGAACCACTGCAATACCGATTAACACAAGTTCGCGCTTTATGTCGAAATCCGTGTCTTCGTCAGATTTGGCGTCGGATTGTTCGACGATTTCGGCATCAGGCTCAACCTGCTTGATGACGTGGCGAATCGCTTCTATAGGATTGTCTGTGTCCAACACAAGGATTGAGGCAGCGAAATTAAGTTCCACAGCGCGAACTCCACCCAATTGTCTCAGATTTCCCTCAATCTCTGCCGCGCAGTTTGGGCAGTCCAAATCTTTCAAGCGATATTTCTTCACCTTTACTCCTTATCTTTGGGGATACTATGTCCGTTTGGACTGTAGTTATTGACCCTTTGTTGAATGGAAAGCACAACCTTCATTAGGCCCTTGCCCAAGCCAGCGGCTGCAGCTTTGAATTCCGACGAAGATGAGGCAAGCGGTTTAACACGATATCTGAGACCTCATCTGTCCATTTTCCATATCCACCATTTCTGCCGAATAGGGCAATAAATCCAACCGATGAATAGTGAAGAGACTAAAAGTGTTTAGCTGATAGTCTTGAGGAGTTGCCGACGCTTTATGTCGAAAGACTAAGAGAAATGTAATGGATTCTTTTCTCTATAGCCTAAGGACAGTAGTCTGGAGGTGTAAGCGGTTGTTGAGGCGCCATTGAGGACTCGACCGTGTATTACCGGTTAGACGTGGGACGAAAATAGTTGGAGGAACCCATGAAGCTATGACTATATCCGTTTCAATTGCCGCCGGCTCTTGGGAAGAGCAGATATAGTGTTGATTAGGATTGGTAGTCAGAATTAGAATATCGAAGCAACGGCTACAGCGGCCATCTGTCTCAGGCTGATGGAGGGTTTCGTATAGTGATAAAATGGGAAGGGTAGTACACTTTCCATCATGTGTTGTCTCGAGCTCAATACGGCCGTCTAAGCTGATGCAAACAACATAATCATACAGGGAAATCGGGGCCGTCAGAGAATAGATCAGCACCCAAATGAGCGGAGGGCGAAATGCCATAGAAAGGCCACTAGTTTTGGGAGACATCGTGGATTTCGCTTTTAAAACCAAATTTCTCAATTAAATAAAGTATCAGCTTCGCGTCGCTGTGTCAAGTCCAATAATTGTAAACGGATGCTTGCCATCGCAGATGAATCCAACAGCCTGACGTGCGGTGGTTTTCCAATGGTCCTTGTTCCCGGTGACAAGAATCTTGGTTAGCAAATCGGCCATCCATACTCCACTGGGTCAAATTGTCAACTTAAATTACCAGTTGGAAACGGCCTTTAACCTGTAAAGATCCCGGTAAGACTTTAACCCTTAAGAACACCCCATAACTGATGGACTTGATCTTTCAGATCAGAGAGTGTGCCATCATTATGAACGACATAATCGGCATAGGCAATCTTTTCTCTGACTGGCATTTGTGCCTCGATCCGAGCTTTAGCCTGTAACGGGTTCAGGGGACGACGTTGGGATTTACTTCGCTGAATTAAGCGGTCAACTTGCTGACTTTGGTTGGATGCGACAACCACAATACAATCCACCGAGCGGTATCCACCTGATTCGATTAGGAGCGGAGAGTCAATTACTACCACAGAATCTGGATCGGTTCTCGCCAGGTTACGTGCTGATTGGCGAGAGATTTGATGGATTCTAGGGTGCATAATCGCGTCGAGTTGCTGACGATCAGTCGGGTTGGCAAAGACAATTTCACCCAGTTTAGTACGATTAACATCGCCGCTTTCCTCTAAGATATCTGCCCCAAAAGTCTCAATTAACCGGCTGATCACAGGACTATCGGCTCTCAGTAGTCGATGCCCAATTTGATCTAGATCTATGATGTGTGCCCCTCTTGTTTTTAGCATCTGAGCAACAGTCGATTTCCCACTAGCGATTCCACCAGTTAATCCCACCACTAACCCGCTAACTAGAGGTTGGCGATCTACAGACCGAATTCGTTCTGGCAACTTTTTATCAGCCACAATCTGCTTCCGTCAGCGGTGCCTATTTTTCATAGGCTAGCTCGTTTCGAGCGTTGGTAAACAACCCATTCAGTTAGCAATAAAATCAGTGCTGCGAGGGCTGGATAGTACCAGATCTCAATCCATTCTAAGGCTTGAGTTAACGAGGCAAGTTGACCCAGAACAGTATTGGTATCAGTTCCTGTTGCCAGTGGTAGTTGAGATAGATCCGATTCTGAGGCACTGAACAGATTGGCTGAAAAGTGCCCCGCCTCCTGTCCATCAACCAGAATTGTATAGATGCCAATCGTTGTGGTATCGGTGAAAATGTTAATATTGGGCGGGATGTCAATTGTAGCAGAGTCTGGTTTGCGAATTGCCACCGTCCTATCGGTAACCCGACGACTCAGACGAACAGGATTCCCCGCCTGAATGCTGGTTGATTCAATAAGTTGGGGCGATGGCGTCAGCCATTCCATCAATTGAGAAACTAGCATTGGCATGGCTGGAATTAAGTGGGCAAAACGAGATTGACGCAGATTAAAGGCATCAAACCCAAAAAGACAGACCTTTTGTCCACCAGGTTGTTCCCCGGCCCAAATTAACGGTGTTGCTAACATTCTCGCGTCAGTTGTATCGGAAGCATTGGCGTTTCCTTCTACCAAAGACGTGGCCCAAGTTGGTAGTTGGTAGGTGGTTGACTGGCGAATCTGTAAATCCAGCAAAGGTACTTTTTGCATAATCGGATGAGATCGGTGCTGGTCTACAATGTTAGTGAATTGATTTCGTTGTAACGCTTTGGAAAAGGGCAAATCCCTTTGTGGGTCTAAAAACATCAGACTTTGTTCCGATTGTTTTTTGCGACTTGTCCAGTCTGGAACGATTTGGTCGAAAATGACAATATCACCAAAACCGCTATTATGTGTGCGAAAGGTAGCAGAGGTGAAATGGATGTTTGGGTTAGTGGCTAACAGGCGAGTCAGAGGCAAAAGCTGACGGTCGCTGACCAAAACCACGTCAGGTTTGGTCTCTGATTGAAAAATGAGATAGGCAGAGTTGTCTGCCGATAACCCATCCTGAATGTCTAACTTGGCAGTAATGCGTTGGAACTGTGGTTGTAACTCAGACAGATCGAAGATGACAGTTTCGCTTTTGTCCGGTTGCAGGGAAATAATTCGGTTATCAAACCAGATATTGTTAATCAACAACTGTAGTTCGATACTCTGCGGACTGGAACCGAAGTGTTGTACCTGAACATAGATATTCGGCCGGTAACTGAGGTCACGGGTCAGACGTAAATCTGTAATCCCGGTATTATCAATATTGTCGCCAACATAAAGAGTACGGATCTCGGAGCCTAAGTCGCCATTAAGTGGTGGTGGACTATCAGTAATTAAAATCGTTTCGTACATGTTCTGAAAGCTATTCAGATGAGCTAAATCTACTTCTGCCGTGCGAAGGGGTAGCTGGTCAATCTCCCGGTGTAGCTGTTTTCGGTCTGAAGTAGAGGCCAACTCGGATTGCCGCATATTGTTGGATAGCAAAAAAGCATCCAAGATCATCATTTGCCCATTGGCACTTAACCGGTCAACCAACTGGTGAGCGGCAGCTTTAGCTAAATCGAAACGGGTTTTCAGGTTAGCTGTTTTTGAGGTGGCCGGTGCCGACATGCTGGCAGAATTATCGATGACCAAGCAAACCTGTGTCGAAATCAATTGTCGCTGCTGAAGGGTAGGTCTGGCTAGGCTAACGATAAGAAATAATAAAAAAAAGGCCTGAAGTAAAAGCAAGAGTGAGGATTTTAGGCGTTGAAAGGCGGCACTGGTGTTGGTGTTTTCGCTAATGTCTATCCATAAATGGAGATTGGAAACGACTTGTCGACGGCGTTTAGATCGCAGGGAGTGCAGGAGAACCAGCAACGGTATCAGGATCAACAACACCAGCGTAGTGGGAGCAAGGAAACGCATGGGTTCAACCGAGGTGGAAGGTAGGGCTACAGGTGGCTAGGCCATCACCATCTCATCTTGTAGATGATTACGGTTGAGTGGCGGTCACATCTTCTGAGGTGTTAGACTCGGTCGACCCGGGCGATTCGTTTAGTTTTTCGAGAACCTCCTCGGCATCGTACCGGCCAACCTCCCCATAACTGGTTAACTGGTCGCAGTGATGACGAACCTTGTCATAGTCGCCTAACTCGAAGTAAATGGAAGCCAAATTCTTGTGCATTTCGCGGAAGACACCGGTCCAGTTGCGCTCACCTTCTACACCGATTAGCTGTGTCGCCTCCTGAATCGCTTTTTCAACTGTCTCGTTCATGTCCGCTTTTTTGTTTTCGGAGAATCCATCTGGATTACCATTGTAACTCTGCAAAAGTCCAATCGCACTGTCGCATGTCTTATAAGCACGCTCGATATTCATCGATCCTTCAAAGAGCCGTGTTAGAAACTTAAACATCGCTTTCGTCTCTCCTGTAAGATATAGTCTAATTATATCAAAATTCCCACCTGAAGTAAACGCCGAGTCAGCCAACTTGCCAGTCGGCTATCATCGCGGCCTGTTCATCTCAAAAAGACTTTGACAATAGAGAGCAGATCTGCAATAATGCCTTAGATGACAAGAATGTTATCGCCAACTCAGACGAAACGGATTTAATAGAGACTGAAGGAGTTATTTAGTATGAGTCAAGAGATAAGTTTTGGTGTCGTGGGTTTAGGAATGGGCATGAATCGAGCTAATCAGGTTGCTTCCACCGAAGGAGCAAAGTTGGTTGCAGTAGCGGATCTAGATGAATCGAGGTGTCAGGCTGCAGTAGAAAAGTTCGGTTGTGAGAGCCACCTCGATGTCAATGAGATGTTTGAACGGGATGATATTGACGCTACCTTCATTATGTTGCCCAGCGGTTTGCACGCTAAATTCGGTATTGAAGCGGCCAATCATGATAAACACGTCATCACTACCAAACCGATGGATGTCAGTCTAGAAAACTGTGATGCCCTGGTCAATGCTTGCGCTCATAATAATGTCAAATTACTGGTCGATTTTCAGGAACGTTACGGTACTAAGAATCGTCGGATTCAACACGCCGTTCAGAGCGGCCTGATCGGGGATGTGATTCACTGTGAGTTGAGAATGAAGTGGTATCGGGCAGACAGTTACTATGTCGGTTGGCACGGTACCTGGGAATACGATGGAGGTGGGTCTATTATGAACCAAGGCGTCCACTACGTCGATTTGATGCTCTGGTTTATGGGCGATGTTGAGCGGGTGATCGGTGCCCATTATGGCATTTATACTCACGAAAATTGTGAAACGGAAGACCTGGCTACCGCTATCCTCCAATTCAAAAATGGTGCGATCGGAACCGTCTATACAACCACGACCTTTCCTAAAGAGGCGGGAAGTGTGTCGATGATTAACATTCACGGTGATAAAGGTTCTGTCGGTTTAGGGCCGGATATCTGGGCCTTTACCGATGGAGAACCAGAGTTCGACCTGCCTGACTATCCCACCAACGTGGTTGAGGATGCTATTCGGGTGATTCGAGAGGATACCATACCTGCTGTAGACGGTCATGAAGGACGCAGGTCGGTGGAACTCAACCTGGCGATTTACGAATCGGCACGCACTGGCAAGTCGGTTTCATTATAAATCCACTGCTGAACGGCTTAAACCATAATTTGAATTTGAAACTGTCGGCTACCCCCCGCTCGGAAGGACAGGTGGTTGACTAGCGTACGCACTTCGTTACTATGTTCGATTGTGGTTAGGAGTACCTCTCCAGTTCTAAGCTTTAGCGTTAGCAGTTAAACATGGCTATACTGTTAGCGTCAAAACCCTTTCCAACATTGGTAAGGAGAGTCTAACCGGCCCAAACTGAGGGGGTGGTAACTAGCAACCCCGGAGGATTTCAGCATGCAAAAAGCATTTATGCCAGACGAAAACGAACAGTCATTGATGCTCTGTCACCTGGCTAGAGGATTGTTGCGTGCTGGCAAACCACCGTGTTTTGCTTAAAGTCTTTTACCCTTATTCTCAGAGATAGAGGAGGCGAAGACAAGCAATTAGTTAGTGTCCGNNTTNTAACAAAGTCACAGGGATGACTTTAATCGGGCATGGTAAAAATGGCCACCAGGTGGTTTTTACTTCAAACGACAACCAGTGTCATTCAAAGGATTAGCTGGGAGGACCGCCGGCTAATCTGGAGAGGGAATGGCTATATATACAATTAACAATAAAGGAGGATGGCGATTCCTCCNCGACCCGAAGGACGGGGGACCTCGCCAAAAATTGGGATGAAAACTTTAGTTCTTTCCGGTGCCAATCACGGTTTTGCTGCGAGTGCGGAGGTCATCAGTGACTTTTTAACTCAAGAAGCGGATCTATCTGTCATATTAACAGATGATAAAAACGCCCTAATGGATCTAGCCGACTACGATGTATGTGTCTTCGGTACAGGATTTACCCGCGCCACTCGCCAGGAGGATGGAACGGTGNCACAGTTACCGGAACTAGAAACCGAGCAGGAGGATGCTCTATTCCAGTTTGTTGAACAAGGTAACGGGTTGGTTGGTATTCACGGAACTGCTTGGTGTATTGGTGGGCGGGCGGTAGATCTAATCGGAGGACACGCTAATTGGCATCCACCAGGTGGCATCTTCACCGTTAATGTGATCAATCGAGATCATCGAATTACCCGAGACATTCCGGATTTTGAGGTCGAAGACGAAATCTACATGTCCGCTTATGATCCTGAAATTCAAATTCTGGCAACCGCAGAGTGGAGCGACAAGCAACATCCTCTCGCTTGGACGAAGCCTTATGGTAATGGGCGTGTTTTCTACACAGCGCTCGGTCATGGTCCAGGTACCTTTCAGAACCCAACCATGCAGCAACTGATGGCCAACGCCATCAGATGGGCAGGCCAAACCAACTAAAATGGNATGGTGATCAAACAATCGGTCATCTCACTAACCATACTACTGGCNATTGGCTGCCTGTTAATGACGCCGGTCAACCCTACTGCNGCAAAAATTAACGANCGTTACCAATTCCGTCAGCCTTCATCTGACGGAATTGGTAAGTTCTACATGGAACGTGAGATTTCTCACGTTATGGGCCATTTAGCGGCTGAGTGGCTGGAGCGTCCCGAACGTGAAGCCGAAGAGCACGTTAGCCTGTTAATTGAAGCTCTCAAATTAAGACCCGGTGACATGGTGGCTGACATCGGAGTTGGAACCGGTTATATTGCTCGACAGATAGCCGAACCTATTGGGCTTGAGGGTATCATCTATGGTGTGGATATCCAGCAAGAGATGCTGGATCTACTGGCCGCTAACATGAAGCGTCGCCAAATTACTAACATCAAAGGAGTGTTAGGTGATGTTACTGATCCTAAGTTGCCACCTGATGTCATAGATCTAGCTATTATGGTAGACGTTTACCACGAGTTTTCACACCCCTACGAGATGATTCAGGCCATTTGCCACAGCTTGAAGGTGGGGGGACGGCTAGTCTTTGTCGAGTACCGGGCGGAGGATCCGGCAGTGCCAATTAAACGGCTACATAAAATGTCTGAACTTCAAGTGCTAAAAGAGGCTACCCCCCACCCGCTGGAGTGGGTTGAAACTATTCACACACTACCTCGTCAACATATCATTATTTTCAAGAAGAAACCAAGCCCATAACTGTCTTCTTACACTCATTCATTCCTCTTACTTTGGATTAAATCGATCCTATCAACCTTAGTGAATATCGTTGGAAAACCATCTAACAAAATCTCAAGAAAGGTTTCCCTGAATAGATAAAATTAGCATGGGAACAGAAGAAAAGGAATTTCCCAGACCAACTTTCAGAACTTCGCTTTTTCACCGGTTGCTTCGTTGTTGATTCCTTCTGTCGAGTTAGTTCGCCTATGTCTTGCCCTCATATTATCTATTTATCCGACGACCATGGCTGGGAGTACAGCGGATGCTATGGCCATCCAGTTATACAAACCCCGACACTGGATGATTTAGCCGATCAAGGCATTCACGCTTTTACGGCTTCACCGACTTGCACTCCCCCTCGTTCCTGTTTGTATTCCGGATTATGCCCAGCTAGAAACGGAGCTATCGGCAACCATTCTGCCTGCCGTCCAGAGCTGAAAACGTTCCCGGCTTATCTGCGTCAATTGGGATACCGTGTAGCGATGTCGAGCGAAAAACATGTCCGGCCAGACGAAATTTTTGACTTTGAACAAGTCGATGGTGTATTACCCCCCAACCCGGATCATCCCAGAAAGTATCGAGCCGAAGGATTAGACGTTTTCCACATTGAGCCTCTGCTAGACTCACACGACCGAGACCAACCTCTGTGTTTAATCTCAGGTGATACCAATCCACATGTGACTTGGGAACCGAATAAGGTTACGATCCGGCAATGCTTCCACTGCCACCATATATTGTCGACACACCAATTGCTCGTCGCGCCTTGGCCAACTACCTGCAGGATATCACTACCATGGACTACCGGATTGGTCGGGTACTGGAAATGATGACATAACACGGTTATCAGGAGAACCCCCTGTTTCTCTATACTACCAACGATGGTTCTGAGTGGCCTCACTGCAAATGGACCGTTTACGATACCGGAACACGAGTTCCGATGATCGCACGCTGGTTCGGCACGATTCAGCCCGGTCAAGTTTCTGCAGCCATGGTCTCTAACATCAATCTATTGCCTACGCTGATCGAGATAGCAGGTGGCGAGGCTCCAACTGATCTGGATGGTCACAGTTTTAAGCAGGTCTTACTTGGTCAATCGTCTAATCATCGTCGGCAGATCTACACTGTTCATAACCGAGATGGCGAAATGAATGTGTTCCCACAACGGGGCCTGCGCGACCATCGCTATCAGTATGTACTGAATCTGAACTCCAAAGATAAATTTACCACCTACTTCACCAAAGTTGAAGGGATTCCTGAACGTCACGGGGAAGTCTGGAATAGTTGGATAGAGAAAGCGAGAACTGATGCTAACACCACAGACCTAATCGACCTGATCGAAAACCATCCCGCTGAAGAATTGTTCGATTTAGAGATCGACCCATACCAAGTTCAACAACTTAGCCGACCAACTGGATCAAGCTAAACGGCTATTAGAGATGAGAACTGACTTGCAACCGTGGATGAAACAGCAACAAGACCCAGGGCTGATCTAGTTTCTGTTTAGCTGAATCAACATTTGGAAGAGAAAGGCATGATCAAATGGCGCTTTGAAACCAGACGGATTCAACAGTATCGATCCATCTTACCAGTCGGGTTGGTCTGTTTGCTGCATCTAATCCCAATCTGGTGTTTCACTTTTATTCCAACCCAAGACGGAATTAGCCACCTCTACAACGCCTATATTTTGAAGCAGTGGCATCAGCCAGAGTTCGCCAAGTTCCACCAGGTCTACAGCCTTAACCTGACTTTCTTCCCCAACTGGACCAACTACGCTTTTTTTTACCTGGCGCTCCATATTTTGCCTCCACTGATGATAGAGAAGATCTATGTTACTGTCTGTGTGCTGCTATTCCCATTCAGCTTTTACTATCTCCTGTCAGCAATCGACAAACATCGACGGATTTACGCCTGGCTCGGATTCTTGTACAGTTACAACTATCTGATGCAAATGGGATTCTACAACTTTACCATTGCTGCTCCGCTCTGCCTGATCGGCATCGGTTATTGGTGGAAACATAAAGCTGACTTTGGTCTAGGTCAGGTGGCAATATTGAATCTGCTGTTGTTAGCGACCTACTTTTCCCACTTTGGTCCTTTTGTCTTGCTCTTATTTACCCTTTCTTTCTTTAGTGGTGTAGATCTACTGATTAGTTTGTTAAATTGGCGAGATGGGAAGTGGAGAAAACGCCTTAGTTTCTTTGGTTATCTGTTACCGGCCTATTTTATTTTAATCAACACCCACCTGACTAATCCTGAGACACGAAACCAAGCTAGCTGGATAGCCAAGCATAATGGGGCTCAATTTAGTCAGTATAAATCGTTGACTACGCTTTGGACCAATTTTCTGCAGGCCGAACCACTGATCTACTTCAACGATAGTTATCTGCCGATTTCGAAGATCCTGCTGGTATTAGTCGGCCTCTGCTTGATCTGGACGATTGTGGTTCGAATCCGACAAAAACAGATATTCCAACTCGACGGCCTATTTTTCGTTTTGGTTCTGTTACTGACAGCACTCTACTTTAAGTTGCCCTGGCGATACGGTTCACCTGCCTGGATTAACCCACGCATTAATCTATTTATCTTTCCTATTCTACTGGGTTGGTTCTTGGTACCCAACAGGTTGTGGGTAAAAAGGGTTATGGTCGGATTGATGTTGACGCTCACCTTCTGGCATCTGGGACTAACCATTCGTGATTACCATCGGCTGAATAAAGATATGAAAGAGTTCATGTCCGGTGTACGGTTGATCAAGCCGTATTCAGTCATTTCGATCTTGGATCAAGCCACCGATTTTCGAGAGGCTGACCATCACGGTTCGATTCGAGATCTGTCTCCCTTTTATCACGGTCTCTGTTACTATGCCCTGCAGACGGGCAGCCTCTATATTGGCAACTACGAACCCAAATATCACTATTTCCCGCTCCATTACAAAAATGGTAACTGGAAATTCAGGTACATTCATGGCCAGATTGATTACCTGGTGGCGTGGCATGAGAAGGCCAACCATCCTACCCTCAAGGAACTAGGGCAGGACTATCAACTAATTTACCAGACCAAACAACTGAAATTGTATCAGCACCGTTAACAACTCTATGATGGGTAAGGGGCTATTCAGGTCGCAATCCAGCTTCTAGGGCTAGGATAGCATAGGCTGTGACCAAAACCGTATCTCGTTCCATCCACCGGCTGTTGTCATTTCTCCAGTAGGCTAACTCGACGTTCTCCCCTTTTTTGAACAACAATTGGTCTGAGTTAGCCGGATCTGGAATATCCTTTTTCGCGGTAAGCTGATCCGCAATTTTCCGTTCAATTAACTTCTCCGCCAGGTCTTTGAACCAAAAGCGAATTTGTCCCTGAGCATCAGTTAAGCTTCCTCCCTTAGTTTTATCATAAGCTGAAAGAGCTTTAGCCATGGTATGGTAGTGGTAGTAGAGTCCCTGTTGGTCCATACCTGGATTTTCATCAACACGATAGTTATTTCGGATCCAATCGTAAGCCGCTTCGACCCGAGGATCGGTTGAATCCACCTTGGCATGAACGAAACTGAGGAGGCCCGCATAGGTCATACTACCGTAGGATTTGGTTCCACCCGCCTTGCTTTCGCCGGTCGGGGCATAAACGAAACCACCATCGTCTCCAGCCCACTCCCGGTCGTTGCTCTCGCTCCGGTTTTGGCACCGCTCCAAAAATTGGACCGCCTTACGCCAGACCTCATCATCATCGTCCCCACTGTCTTTGAGAGCTTGAATAGCGTAGGTTAGGTTAGAGAGGTCGTAAACATCGCTACGGCTACCATAACCAATCCCGCCATAGTATCGATCGTTTGGATCATCTGTCATCTGTTGTCCTTTGATGAAGTTTTGTGCCTCTTTAATAATACTATCGTAATCCGAGTTTTTGGTCGCTGCGAGCGCCATGACAGAGACGCTGGTATTGTAGTTAGGAAGAGCCGGTTGCTTTGTAAGATCGTAGATGCCACCGTCATCTTGTTTCAATTTTATCAGGGCCTCAATAGACTTTTTGATAAACTTATGGGTAGTTTCAGAATATTTGCCTTCGGGATGCTTTAGGAAGGCGGTAATTGCTAAAGCAGTAATACCTGGATGATTATGGAACAGCCCGTCTGATCCCTGCTGGATTTCCAACCAGCGAAGCCCCTGATCAATCGTCTCCAGCACACGTGGATTGAGCTCCCGGCGCATTTCATAATAATCGAAAGTGGTTGCTAGATCGGTGTTCGGAGAGAGTTGTGCAAAAAGCGAAGAGGTTATCAAAATCTCGGTTGCAAAAAATAGCACCCAGGTCCATAAAAGACATTTTGAACGATGCATGGTTAGCCTCCAGAAAAATTAAGCACGATAGGTTGAGCAACGACTGTGCCAATCGCCGACCACCAAAATGTGATCCATTCGTGTTCCAATAGTCCACACTGCTCAAAATAGTGTTCAAAAAGCAAACAATCCTGTTCAGAATACGACAAGATCGTCAATTCGCCAAATGAACCACACTACCCGTTTCGGATGATTCCATGGCTGCATCGTAGACCTCCATTACAGATAGAATCTGGGATGGTGTTATAATCAAGTCTGCCCCATGATTCAGAACGTCAGCGATGTTCTGATAGTAAGACCTCCACGAGCCACGAACGGGTTGGATCACCCGTTCCTCAGCCTCACCATTAACGACAGTCGTCACTTGAGCAAAGTTTTCCGGTGTCTGCTCAGCTGCATCAATGTCACCAGCAATCATCGCCGGTTCTTGTGGATCTATTCCAGACTTAACCAGACCGCCTAGATTGCCCTGGATGTACCATCTCGGTTTGGGCCTTTGAGCCAGGTTACCGATCTCGATTTGATAGCGGACGCCATTTTGATACTTCAGTATCAAGTTGGCGTAATTACCAATGTCGATATCCCAGTGGTCACCGTAATGAATATCACAGAACACACTTTTTACGGGTGAATCCACCAGTTGAAGTGCTTGATCAACAAAATGGGCAGGCCAGTCGAAGAGAATCCCACCGCTCTGTGCCTTAGATCCACGCCAACCACCAGGTCTGCCATGGCGCATAATGGCTACCTGGTAAAGGTAGGGATCACCCAATAGTCCATCTTCAATTACCTGCTTGACGGTCAGATAATCCCAGTCCCAGCGACGATTATGAAAGATACTTAATAGGACCTCATTGCGTTCACCGGCAACGATCATAGACTCGGCCTCCTGCGCGTTCATGCACATGATCTTATCCGTTACCACATGCTTACCGGCGTCCATAGCTTGAATAGCCAGTTCAGCGTGAACGTCGTGAGGCGTAGCTAAGACCACCAAATCAACTGCATTATCGGCAAGTACCTGATCCATGTTAGCGTAAATCTTGGCCTCTGGATAGTGTTCTTTCGCTTGCTGTTGACGCTCTGGTGCTCGTGTCGCAATGGCATGAACTGACATTCCTTTAGCTAAACCGATAAGATATGAGTGAAAACATCGACCCGCAAAACCGTATCCGATAACTGCCGCATTAACCATCTATTTCTCCTGAAATTAAGGTAGAAGGTGTCTCTTGCCCCCAAATAATTCTGAGGCCAAGCTTAAGTTGTAAGCTTTATCAACCTGGTCATTATACTTTGTCTCTAATGAGGGTGTCACGAAAAATTGGGCTGGCCTCATAGACCCAGTAGCTCTAATTGGAACAATCCCAAACCTGGTGATCAAACAACAAGAAAAGGTGCCTATGGACGCTTATTCCGGGCTAAAATGAGGATCTACATCGAACAAAAGGTTCTTCGGCAATCATCCAGAACTAAAATTTAAGTAAGCTACGCAGTTAAGTGTGGTCATAGCTGATATCGTTGAATCAATGACCTGATTTTGCCGGAAGGCCTACCTAGCCGTATGAAGTTTCGAGTCGGGAGAGTAGCGTCAGTCCCAACCAAGTGATTCCACCTTGCTGATTGATTGGGATCTCATCGGCTGGTACTTTCCCCTGGTCATCAAGTGGCTGCACAAGATCTTAATGAACGCCTTGACAGCGGCGGCGGTACGCTTCTGCCATTGCTACCCGTTGGCTCATCGATGTCAAAAGCAGCTATAATGGCCTAAAACGGACAATCATAGGTGACTAATATGATAACCTAAGTAACTGTTGACAGCGGATACCGAAGTCGATAAAAGACTGCACCTTTGCTAGCGGTGAAGACCTGCTGATACTAAGGGTAGATGTAATACTTCTACTTGCCACTATGAATGACAATGTTACCTGCTTCCACAATCCGTTTGGCTACACATTTAGGATTCTTAGTTGTAAAGTGGCATAACTGAATCTATTATATCGTGTTGTTAGTGAATCTTTCTCCTGGCCTCTTTACTCATCGGCCATAGAGCGTTGGCTGTGGAGTGGCTCTTTTTCTGCCCCACCCTTGACCAGTTATCTCAGGTTTCATATACTACTTGCACCAAACCTAGAATCAGAACCATCTGCAACCGTTACATACGACATCTCTTTTTTTCTTCCTACTTTCCCTGCCTTTTCCAGCTGAAAGTGCTGGGAAAGTTCAGGAAGCATTTATCTGGTTGGAAGGTGAAACACCAACTAAAACTAACTTTCCGGCGCAAACCAGTTTCTCAGCCACTACCTTCAGATCGAAATCTAATTTTCTATCCAATATAAGTGGTTAACGAATGAAGGAAAAAGAACTCGTGAAGAAGCATTCGCCAGATACAAGCTCAACATAACGCACGCCGGCGCATATCATCTATGGGTTAGAAAGTTTTGGAAACACGGTCCTTTTAAGTGGAAATTCGATCAGGATGTATGGCAAATTTGTGGACGCGATATTACATTGGCTGATAATGTCACCATTCGAACCCATTTGGGGGCTAACTGGGTTTACTTGGGAGAAATCCACTTAAACTAAGGGTGAAATAATTTTTGAACTTCGTTTATTAGCTGATGTCGGCCAACCACTGATGTCTTGTTTTGACGTATTTGACCTAACGCTTAATCTCTTCAAACCAAATGGGAAACTAGAACCGGGTGAAAAATACGGGAAAGCGGATCAAGGCTTTTTCCCATTGAGCCTGATATGGATGATTTTGGACCTGATGCTGTCCTAGATCTGCGTAAATTAAACGAGAGGATAGCAGGTCAAGACGGCTTCATCCAGAGGGAGGGAGATAATTTAGTGCTCGGTAACGGCGAAATAGTTCGCTTCTGGGGGGTTAACCTGCATGGCGATAATGCAGGAGGCAACCGGTCGTCAGTCGACTATCTAGCGTGCAGATTGGCCAAAATCGGTGTCAATACGGTTCGCTACCACAGCCCCATTTTTAATATCGCGGCACCCGTCCTGAGATCGTTAATCCAAAGAGACTGAATGATTTATTTTACCTGGTCAAAACGCTGAAGTCTGAAGGGATCTGCACATCTCTAAGTTTCTATTTCCCTCTATGGTTTGATATCAAACCTCATTACAACCTTCCCGGTTATGACGAGATCAATAACAAAATACCGTTTCTACTGTTAATGATTGACGAGAAGATGCAAACCATTTATAATCCTGGGTGCGACAACTTTTCACCAGTGTGAACCCTTATACAGGCCTCACACTAGCTCAAGATCCAGCCATTGGTATTGTCGAAATTCAAAATGAAGACAACTTTTCTTTTGGGCGTTTACTCATAATAATGCGCCTAAGATTTACTAGAAAGAGCTAGAAATTGCTTATGGCAACTGGCTCCAGAAGAAATATGGCTCATTAAAGCAAGCATTCGTTCAGTGGGGAAGTGCTAAAGATAAACAGGACAATCTATACACAGGTCATGTCAGGTCTTTGAGGCTTGGCATATGACCAAAGAAGGCAGCCACATCGGAGGTCCAGACAAGGTCAAGCGCGTCAGCGACCAAGTTCGATTTCTGACCGAATATCAGCGTGAATTTTACCCGTCAGTGATTGAGTGTTTTCGTCAAGACCTGGGGATTCAAAGCCTTATTTCACCCCGTAACTGGCATGTTACCGACGGTCCGATGCTGGATTCGCTTGAACGATATACGTATACTGCGGGTGATGTCATCGACCAGCGCGGCTATTTCGGTGGACACCACCAAGGTGAGGGGGCATCTTATTCGGTTCGAGTAAGGCATCGTTTTACCAACCAGGCTGCGGTCAAGTTACCGGAAGATCTGCCCATCCAGGTATTCTCCGTTCAAGATTATCCTCACATCATTAGTGAAATCGGTTGGCCTAACCTTAACCGATTTCGAGCCGATTCAACCTTTTTAAGTTCCGTCTATACTACCTTGCAAGGAGTTGATGGTCTATTTTTCTTTAGTGTGAACGACAATTTTCTGTCTGATGCTTCGATGAAAAAATTCACCACCAGTTCACCGATGACGGCGGTTACCTCTCCAGCTGCAGCGCTACAATATCGACGTGGTGATGTCGAGGAGACCACAGACGTTTTCTACCAGAATCTCGACCTGGAGAGACTATATGCAATGAAAGGAACCGCTGATGCTAGCACGATTGCTCTGGACGAATTCAGGGAGCAGGATCTGCCGATCAATGCATCCGAGGCACAAGAAAAAGATGACGTGACACATCTTCCGTCTCAATAACTGGATCCGCTCACCTTCTATGTTGAACGTGTTGTTCGCGGGTTTAAAGGGCAATCGAGTCCTTTGCAGCCCCCCGAAAAGGCGGTGCAGGCCGATTGAACCCAGTTTATCAACCATCAACAAAAAACGGTTCGCAGTGTAACGAACCAGGTGTTTTGGGACTATGATCAGGGCGTTGTCACAGTGGATACACCGAAAAGTCAAGGCGTCACCGGATTTATTGGCCAGGCAGGTCGTATCTGGTTAACTGGTGTAATCATAGCATCTCAGAACGAATTCGCATCAATTTGGGTTATTGCTCACGACGATGAACGACTTCAAACATCTAGGCGGATTCTAGTCCAAACATGACGGAAGAACAACCATTGGGCTTCAACGTCGACAATGGAAAAATTATTGATCTGGGTTCTCCGCCAATTGGTATTAAACATCTTAAAGTCACCGTCTCGCTTCACCCTAGCACATCCACCCAGGCTCACGTTACAGTACTGGATGAAAACGGCTATAGAACAGAATCCAGCAGAACGATCAATCGCCAAAGTGGGCAGCCTCTGGTTGTTAAACTTGATGAGAAAGGTGTTTACCATCCGATTGAAAAATGAGTAGGTTCGTCTTCCCGCCTGTCCCGGCTCAGGCTGGCGATTTGACAGGATGGAGGCCTCTCAGATAGCTGTAGGCCTGCCCGCATACATTCAAAACTCTTTGGAAACGTCGATGCAAAATACATCAACAACACCCGCAGTGTTCAGGGGTGAACGCCCAAATATTCTACTGATTATGTCCGACCAGCATAGCCCACGTCTGCTCGGATGTGCTGGTGATTCCATTGTGCGGACACCGTCGTTAGACCGATTGGCTGAACAAGGGGTTCGATTTGAGAATCACCACTGCGCCAATCCATTGTGTGTACCGTCTCGGATGACCTTCCTGACGAGTCGTCATAGTTCGGACATTGGTGTGTGGACAAACCAGTGTCGGTTGGAATCGACGATCCCGACCTTTGTTCATTACCTGGGTAATGCAGACTACGAAACTGTTCTCTGTGGCCGGATGCACTTCACTGGACCGGATCAGCGACACGGTTTCGAACGGCGAATACTCGGCGATGTCCATGCCAAACTAGAGCACATCCCCATGTTCACCACGGGACAAAGTGCTGATGGGGTCAAAATCGCTGGACCGGGACGGACCGCCTATACTCGCTACGACCAGGAGGTTACCCATGTATGTCGGCAGTTTCTGGAAACACGAGATAAATCTCCCGGCGATCGTCCCTTTTTTATGACAGTCGGGTTTGTATTGCCTCACTGCCCCTTTATCGCCCCCAAACAGTTGTTCGAGGAATACCTTGAACAGGTCGACCTACCGCAACTGCCGGCGGACTACCACCAATCTCTGCATCCGTTTATGAAAATATGGCGTGCCATACGGAAGGTTGACGAACTGGCAGATGAAGAGGTGAGAATAGCTCGTGCCGCCTATTACGGCTTGGTAACCTTGATGGACCAATTGATTGGACAGATACTCGATACGTTAGTACAAACACGCTTTGGGGAGAATACACTGGTGATTTATACTTCTGACCACGGGGAAATGGCAGGCGAGCATCGAATGTGGTGGAAATCGAGTTTCTACCAGAGTTCCGTTGGCGTACCTCTGATTTTCTCTTGGCCAGGAAGGTTCGCAGAAGGGCTGACCATTCATCAGGTAACCAGTCTACTAGATGTTGGACCGACCCTGGTTGAAATAGCGGATGGTTCACCCATGCAAAATGTGAGTGGACAGAGTCTCTGCAGGCTCCTCAACGGGTATGATCATATCAATGATTGGCCGGATACGGCATTTGCCGAATTAGGTGGATTAACAGGGAATGACCCAGGGCGGATGATACGACGCGGCCTCTGGAAACTAAATTACTACCACGGATATGACCGGCCTCAACTATTCAACCTGGAAGAAGATCCGCACGAGTGGCACGATCTGGGCGGTGACTCAGACTATTCGGAAATTCGTCATGAACTGTTGGCCGAGGTGTTAAAAGATTGGTCTGGTGAAGCAGTCTTGCGGCGCACCGAAACAGCAACTCACGATCGTCAAATACTTGAAATGTTTCATCAAAAGACACAACATTCTCGGCGCTCCCCCGCCGATGACCTGCCCGACCGATGGACGGCTCCCGACGGTTGCAACATTTTCCCGGAAATCTAGCTTCTTGTCGCATATTCGGATTGTCAAAGAGGACGTTGTTACCGATAGGCAAGAATTACCGGCGCTTAATTGAAGGACGACTGCATATATGAAGACTGAGCCTACCATTCCACAACACCAACTTCAGCAGCAGATCAACCAAAACTATTGTACCAACCTGCAGGCACTCGCGTTTCTACCTATTGGTGAGGGGTCATGGTGCTTTCATGGTCAGGGGAAATCCGAGATTTTCATCCGATTGGTCAAGGAAAAGACAAAAGCCGAAAAAACAGTACTCCTGGCTAAGTTTCTTTCTGACCAGGGGCTGCCTGTATTACCTTCTTTAGCTGATAAATCAGGCAACTTAATGGGTGAAATCGAAGGCTGTGGTCTGATTATCTACCCCTTCATTTATGGCTCGACCCTGATGAACCGAGAGCTTTCTAATAAACAGGCTTCTCCACTGAGGAGGGAGATCGGAGTAACCGTTGCCAGAATTCATGCTCTAACTGAGCTTACAGATAACCAACGGTATTCTAATCAATTAAATCGCAACCAGCACTCTCCGATTAGGCAATTCGACCTGCCAAGGGAAGATTTTGCTAGATTTCAAGTTGAAAGCTTTTCTATTCTCTCACCAGATGATCACCAGCCTCCGATCAGGCAACATGACGACGCTCTGGTTGTTGAGTTATCCGACTTTATACAGCCCCGGCAAAAGGCGTTGAGAAATTTGATTGGAGTGGCCCGGCGACTAGGACAGACCCTCCGGTTGGAAGCATTGGATTATGTTTTGTGTCACGGCGATATCCACGAGGATAATATACTGCTATCCGATAGCGGAGAAATATTCATTATTGATTGGGACAACGCGATCTTTGCGCCCAAGGAACGCGATCTGTTCTTCTTTGGCGGAAATGAGGACTATCTGACCGGTTATTTTGGAGGCCAAACCAACTCAGCAGCGGCCCCCGGTACATGTGTAGTAGATCAAACTGTGATCGATTACTACGTTCTGGAGTGGGCGTTGCAGGAAATCGTTGACTATGGCAGCCGCATTCTATTCGATACTCATTTTGATATGGAGGGGCGAGTGGATGCCTGGCAACAATTCCAAAGACTATTCGAACCAGGACAGGATGTGGATGTCGCCCTGACACTGGTCGATAAAATGGAGGGCGAGGAAGTTGAGAATCTTAGGAGATGACCATACACCATCCAGGATTCACACTTCATTACTCTATATATATGACTCAAACTGCCATGCTTAATGTGGAAGTGAACCTATATTTCTGAGACTTCAGAAACGTGTTATAATAAAAGTTAGAAAAAAATACTGGGGGTCGATGATGGCTTACGCTCTAGAAGACGAATTCGGGGATATTATCAAGAAAGCACGACAAGGATTAAACCTTGGTCTAGACCAACTGTCAAATGCTACGCAGATTCCAAATCCGGATCTATCTAAGATGGAAGATTATCTGCTGAAGCCGACCGTAGACCAGGTTAGCACGTTGGCCAATCAGTTGGATTTAGATGCGGATAAGTTGCTACCGATTGCCGAGGAAAGCTGGACACCGGCGCCTGTCCCTGCCAACTATGATCCGGCTTTGGAGATAGTGACAATCAGTGAGAATGTCGGTGGTTGGCCTGTTCACGCCTATCTCTTAGTTTGCAAAGAAACCCATCAGATGGCAATTATCGATACCGCAGCGCATCCGCAGACGGTGATTCGGAAAGCCAACGCACAAGCCGTGCCGGTGGTTGCGATTTTGCTGACCCATGCGCATGGCGATCACGCTAACGGTTTACCAGAGATTCAGCAAGCTTTTGAGGCACCAACCTATATTCACCAGAACGAACCCAAACCAAAAAGTGCGACTCCGCTTCAACTGGTAGAACACGGTGATGAAATTCAGGTTGGAGCTTTGCAAGTGCAGGTGCTAGATACACCAGGACATACGCCGGGAGGGTGTGCCTTTTATACTCGCGACACAGTCATTGTTGGTGATGCTATTTTTGCCGGATCGGTTGGTAATGCGTCAGTCTCTTATGAGGGGCTATTATCGAGCGTCCGACAGAATGTGCTAACCTTACCTGACCAGACTTACCTCTTTCCAGGACATGGCCCAGCAACTACTGTCGCAGAGGAAAAAGCACACAACCCATTTTTCTAACAGACAACGTGTAAAACAGGGAATTAGATTTATGCAAACGTTTACGTGGATGGAAGGTCTTGTTAACGAAATGATCTGTTTAAGAAAGATGATAATGATAAACGGACTATTTACCCTAGTTAGTATAGCAGCAGTAGGGAGNTGGCAGGGGCAACCTCACAGCACCTTTTCGGTTGTTATCGAAGGACAAACCGTTCCTGTTCGCTATTACGCCTTCCCTGCTCAGAAAACCCGTGACCAGGGCTTATCAACTGAGCAGGGAGTGATTCTCTTTGTCCACGGGATTCGGAGCAATGCCCGTTACTTTCGGCCTGTAGCTATGGCCCTGTCCAAAGCCGGCTACTCCTCCTTTTCGCTTGAACTACCCGGCTACGACCAGGATACATGGGGATCACACATTGAGTTGGCGAGGTATGATCTACTGGCCTACGGACAATACGTGACCCGATCGGTCGAGATACTGATTTCAAGAGAGCAGATTGATCCGTCTCGACTGACCTTCTGGGGACATTCTATGGGATCCGGTATTATCTATCGTGCTCTTGTGGAAAATCCCGATCTCTTTTCACAAGTGAGATCCATTGTTTTTGAGGCTCCAGCCTTTGCCAACTGCGTCTCCAAGGGATCTAAGTTTGCCATTTGGTGGGGAAANCAACTCAATAGGACACGGCCGAGTCNGTGGNTNTCAACNCAGATCCTATTTTCGTTTTATCGGTTACAAGGTCACAGCGGTACATCACTTAACCCCAAGTCTGTCCGAACCGAAGGTTGGGCGGACAATTACGAGGTCTTTTGGCAAAATTCCCAGTCCATGCTTCAACTAGAGAACAATATTCAGGAACCGGTACTTAACCAGATTGGGATAGAAAAGATATTGTGGTTATGGAGTCCAAAAGATTTAGCGGTAAAAGCTGCGCCACCATCGTTTATCCCAATTGCACAGTGCATCCAGCTGGCCGTTGACCATGACATTTCGTTTCAGGCTCCCGACCAAGTTTGTCAAGCAGTAATCGAAAGACAGCCCGAATTTGCAAAGCGAGGAGAAAGATAGGTGTAATGCCGCATTTTCAGGCCTTTGCCTTCCCACATTTAACAGCGATCGCGCTAACATTCACCATCCCACTTGGCTTGTCGATTGTCGTTCGCTATGCTAAGTCTGAAAGACTAATTGCTTTAATTTGCTACGTCTACGCAGTGTTGCTGATTGGCCAGGAGTTTACTCTGTTTGGATGGCGATTAACAACATACGGCCTATGGGGCAAAGAAGGGCTATTGAACCATTTGCCTTTTCATATCTGTGGGGTATTGGTCTTTTTGATCTCTGTGATGTTGATTTGGCGCAAGCAAAATCTGTTCGAAGCGGCATACTTTTGGGGGTTAGTGGGTACCCTTGGTGCGCTGATTTTTCCTGATCTGGGGGAAGGGGAGGGATGCCCCAGTTTTCGTTTCTTCCAGTATTTTCTAGCACACAGTGGAATTATTGGGGGAGTGCTTTTTGCTACCTGGGGCTTACAAATGCAGCCAACCCTAAAAGGGTTATTTCAGTCGTTTGTGGCCATTAATCTCTATATGGTGATCGCTGTCTTCATTAATCTAATTATGCACAACTGGGTACCGGAGAGTAACTATATGTACGTCTGTGAACCACCTGATATACCCTACAAAGAAATCTTTTTTTTTGCGCCACACCCCTGGTATATCCCGTTTTTGGATTTACTGACCATTGTTCTCTTTTTCCTAGTTTACGCACCATTTGCTTTAATGAATTTTATTAGACGGCAAGGCACTACGTCTTCCGAGCTACAAAGTTGACTCGATCGGAAAATCGGCCTGGTCGATTGAAGGTGTACATGTCGTACATTCCGATAACATCGTAACCGCACTGCTGGAGAATTTTCTTAATCAGGCCGTTGTCGAAAATACGTTGNACATGTAGCTCCTCGAAACGACGAAAGAGATTGTTTTCTTGAATGAAAAAGGTTAGCGTGGTTCGGCAAATCTGATCACGTTTAGAATAGATATTTTGCCAAATGTAAGCATAATCTTCATGGTTTTCAGCGAAGGTTTGGCCGTGAAAATGACGGGCGATGTTACGTTCAGTAGTAACATCAAAAATGAAAACACCATCTGGTTTTAGGTGGGTGGCCGCTCGCCGGCAAGCACTGGCAAGTTCGTCTTCGTCTCGCATATAGTTGATACTGTCGTAAGTACAGATTACAGTATCGAACAGTTCCCCTAAGTCGAAGTTTCGCATATCTCCCGGTTTAAAGTCAGCCACTATCCCCAGATCTATTGATTTTTGGCGCGCAATTTCAAGCATACCTTCGGCCAGATCTACACCTGTCATTTGGTAGCCAAGCTCGGACAAGATAAAGGTTAATGCCCCGGTTCCGCAGGCAATATCCAGAATAGACTTTGGCGATTCACTATGGTGGCGAAAGATTTTCTGGATATAATCTGCCCAGCGGTGATAATCGACATTGTACATAATTCGATCATAGGCGTAAGCAAATCGCTCATAAGATGGGGCAAGTTCGANCATGTATTAATTTTCCTCTTCATGGAGGGGAGAATAGTTTTTGAATCCAACTGCAGCATTGATCATCGTTAATAAAGTCTTGATTTCTTCTGGATCTGAGCCGTCAACCTGAAAGGCGTAATCGACGGCGGCCTTGACTTTTCGCCAACTGATCTGCCCGGAAACTAGGCTCATCGGCATTTTCTTAACCACAACTTTGACCTGATTGATCGTCTGAGCNATCTCCGCTTCNTNGATGTCTTCAGGCATCCGCTGAATGAACTGCGGTTCNAAGAGTTCAACCGTGGCCGTAATAAACCAGCGAATGGCATACCACTGGATAATGAACAAGATCAATAAAACAACCAGTGCAACCCCGAGTAACTTGGTGCGGCGTTGCCAGATCCAGCTATACCAAGGAGTAGATTTTTCTGTGTTTTGTGCTTGTTGCATCTTTCGCCCAAAGTCTACTTCAGAGGTTAAGTATACCAATCACGATTTAATTTTCCAGTAAAAATAACGGGTGTCTTAGAACTTATTTGAAAGAAATCAGAAACGCTTCAATGTCAGCTAGAGCCACTTAGCTAACTAGTCGTAATAACAGAGATCATGTTTCCTGAACGTCGACTTTTACCCTCATAATCCAAGTTCAAGCATCGACACCACCCAAATCAGGGGNAAAAATTACTCTTCTTATAGCTAATCCTAAGAACCTGTTTGGTAGAGCATTGAGGTTGAAAATGTTCCATGTCAGAATGATTAGAAACTTGTGTCAGGAACCAATCTGCGATGGAAGCTAGAAACTATAATTCAGATCTGACAGATTAACAATNGCAATGTATCCAGCCCCATCCACCTCTACTCTCAACTGGTGGATCCNACTTTGNCCAGTGGGAAGATACAACTGATTCTCAATGCCATCGCCTATTTAGTCAACACTGCTTGCCAGTGGTGAATGTTAGCCCAAGGTTTTCCGCCTGGGCAAACGTCCAACCACGGTTGGCATCTATACCATGATTAGAAATGGTACCAAGAGGAGTAGGTGGTTTCTGAGATCTTGGGCTATGCTTCGACGACTTGTGGTTTCGATTACTACTTTGGAACGGTAGTGCCCAATTCCCCCCCTATTGTTACATTGAAAATTCGGACAGTCGACATCCCAGCCGTACCCAAGCCGGACACCATATTTGTAATCCTAGCCTGATGCTGAAAGATTGGGGTCTGGTTCAAATCCTGCCGGATTGAACCCATTGAGCGATCGAATACATCGATCCCCTATCCAAAAGCGAAGATGGCGCTCCGTTTTTTCTGTATTTTCCGCTAACTGGNCNCTATACCCCAATTCCCAATTGCACCTTCCCCTGAGTTCATCGGCAAAAGCCGGGCGGATGCGTATGGCGACTTTGTCTATCAGATNGATTGGCNGGTTGGCCAGGTGATGGAAGTTCTGGGGCGAAACAGCCAAACCGAAAATACGTTGCTGATTTTTACCAGTGATAATGGATCTCCCGGACGTGACGGCACACAAACATGAATGGTGAGATTAATTCGGTTCGACGGTTTGGGTCACAATCCGAGCTATATCTATCGGGGAATCCAGGCCGACATTTGGGATGGTGGGCACCGAATTCCATTTGCGGTACGACGGTCGGAGATGATCACGGCTGATACAATCAGCCAAGAGGCAATTTGTCGACAAATCTGATGGGAACAGTAGTTGAGATTCTTGGCGCCTAAACTGTGTCAGCTACGAGCTACAGGTCATATCCGCGTTCACCGTGGAGAGATAGATCCAGGNCTTCTTGCTCCTCGGCTNCATCCACTCGAAGACCGATGATCACATCGACAATCTTCAAGGTGATGAAAGAGAGAACACTATAATAAACGATTGTCGCAATAATGCTGATCGTCTGTGCACCGACCTGCTTCCCAATCGTCATACNTTCTGCTAACCCTTGTCNACCTAGGCTTTNTGATACAAAGATGCAGTCAGAATACAACCGACAACCCCGCTGATACCGTGAACACCAAATGCATCTAGTGAATCGTCGTAGTCGAGGCTCGGCTTGAGGCTAGTTGCACCCCAGAAACAGATAACACCTGACGCAAATCCTATAACAATGGCACCCATTGGTCCAACACTGCCGGAGACCGGAGTAATGGCTACTAAGCCAGCCACGGCTCCAGTGACAATGCCGAGGACACTCGGTTTACCATGCTTGATCCATTCAACAGCCATCCAAGCGATAGCTGCAGTCGCTGTTGAAAACTGTGTCATCAGCATGGCCATTCCTGCGGCACCATCAGCAGCCACGGCACTACCGGCATTGGATCTAAACCAACCCACCCATGACATCGAAGCGCGGACAACGGTTAAGGTTAAGACAGAGCGGAGCATAGGCCACCAGCGACCAAATGGCCGAGAACTTCACCCGTTCCGAAAGGCCTCTGCGATTAGTGCCGGTGTAATGATGACAAAGGTTAGTTGAAACATAATAAAAACTGTCTCTGGAATTGTGCTTCCTGAAAGAATGGTTTCTGCATCAATTCCCCTCAAGAAGGCTTTGCCCATACCACCGACAAAGGAATTTAAATTGGTCGTCTTTTCCACCATACCGGTGGTGTCAAAGGCCAAATTATAGCCGAAAAATCCCCACAGAATGGTAATTAGGCCAGTCAAGGCGAATCACTCCGCATCAGAACCGACAGCACATTTTTGCTTCGGACGAGGCCGCCATAGAAAAGAGCCAATCCTGGAATGGTCATAAACAAGACCAAGGCCGAGGAGGTAAGCATCCAAGCTGTGTCATTGGAATCTAATTCGTCTTCGGCGAACGAAGTAGTTGGCAAGCCCAAAAGAATTACAGCCGGTAATACCACTGGAAAAATCTGAACTAATTTGCGTGCGAACACACGCGATATTGTTTTCATCTTACTACTCTCAGGTAATGTTCACTGTAAAGTTAAATGCGGCACCTATCCTTGAACCACATTGATAAAGAAAGTTAGGAAAGACTAAAAAAACTTAGAACTAACCTGCCAAGCGTTAGGCTTAAAAATCCACGGGGAATTTGCTGGTTACAAAATCTCTTATTGGAGTTTAGTGTTGTCCCTTTAGCAAACATCTCCTCAGTTGTAAAGGACAGAGTTTTAACAGAATGGTCTCCTTTGGACAATAGAACTCACCTGCGACCTTTAGGTAAAAACTTAGGTTTCTATTATAGCTCCGGATTGAAACCTTTAGATCTTCCATTTAGCGGTAGAAAAGGTATCTATAAACCTTTTCATGTAGTATAATTCTTTGGACCAAAGCATAGTATGACAGATGTAGCGTTGGATGAAAAAATTTGAATTGGTTTCGGACTTTCAACCCGGAGGTAACCAACCGGAAGCGATCGCAAAATTAACTGAAGGTCTAAAGCAAAACCATTATCTCCAAACCTTATTAGGTGTTACTGGTTCGGGTAAAACCTTTACCATGGCACACGTGATCCAAAACCTGCAACGTCCCGCTTTGGTGATCTCGCCTAACAAAACACTTGCCGCCCAGTTATTCAGTGAGTTTCGTCAGTTCTTCCCACATAATACTGTTCACTATTTTGTCAGCTACTATGATCATTACCGACCTGAAGCCTACATGCCTACTACCGATACGTTTTTGGAAAAAGAGGCTCAAGTTAACGAGGAGATCAATCGTTTTAGACTGGCGTCTACTACCTCTCTACTGACGCGACGCGATGTGATTATCGTGGCTAGTGTCTCTTGCATCTATGGTTTAGGTGACCCCAGCAATTACAGGGAACAGTGTGTGACGGTTACGCTTGGTGAAACAATTCGCAGGCGAGACCTCCTTTCGTCACTGGTAGCTCTACAATATTCCCGCAACGAGGTCAGCTTCTCGCGTGGGAACTTTCGTGCCCGAGGAGATGTGGTTGAGGTTTTCCCGGCCTATGCTGAAGTTGCTTATCGGATTGAGTTATTTGGCGACGAAATTGACCGAATCACCGAAATCGACACGCTAACTGGCGAAATTTTAGGCGTCCATCAGGAGATATCGATTTTCCCTGCTAAGCACTTTATGACTGATGAGGAGAAATTTGAACAGGCATTGCTCGATATTGAAACCGAGATGCAAACACAGATCAACCATTTTCGAGAAAACCGAAAGTATCTGGAGGCTCAACGAATTGAGTCCCGCACCCGCTACGATATTGAAATGCTCCGCGAAACTGGATATTGCAATGGGGTCGAAAATTACTCTCGCCACTTCACCGACCAGCGTCCAGGTGAACCGCCTTACTGCCTAATTGACTACTTTCCAGATGATGCGCTAATCTTTATCGATGAATCACATGTTGCTATCCCACAATTAGGAGGCATGTACGTAGGAGATCGTTCGCGGAAGCAGACCTTAGTTGAATATGGGTTCCGGTTGCCGTGTGCGCTGGATAATCGACCACTCCGTTTTGAAGAGTTTGAAGCCAAAGTGATGCCAGTCAAAAATTCGGCTGCCGGTTCTCCATTACCGGCACCTCAAAATTACCGACAGGTCGTGTGCGTCTCGGCTACACCCGGTCCTTACGAACTGGAAAATAGCCAACAGATTGCCGAACAGATTATTCGTCCAACCGGCTTAATTGACCCTAGGGTTATACTTCACCCGGTCGAGGGGCAAATTGACCATCTAATTGGTGTAATCAACCAGCGAGTGGAGAAGGAACAACGTGTCATTGTCACCACGTTGACCAAGCGAATGGCTGAAGACCTGTGCGAATACTTTACCGAGGCTGGCATCCGAGCCAAATACCTTCATTCTGACATAGATACGCTGGAACGGGCACAAATTTTAAAGGAGTTGCGTTCTGGCGTATTCGACGTTATCATCGGGATTAACCTGTTACGAGAAGGTTTGGATCTACCCGAAGTTTCGTTGGTAGCGATTTTGGACGCGGATCGGTCGGGCTTCCTCCGATCTGAGCGTTCTCTAATTCAAACAGCAGGTCGTGCAGCCAGAAATATCGATGGTGAAGTTATCCTATATGCTGATACCATTACGCCCGCTATTCAAACCACAATCGAGGAGACTGAGCGTCGGCGGAAAGTTCAGGTTACCTACAACCAGGCGAACAACATTACTCCTGCAACGATTAACAAGGCAATTCAAGATTTGATTAAAGCGGCAGATCAACAAGAGGGAACGCATGGTATTTTAGCAGAGAGTAAAACGTCGCCATACGCTACCTTCGGGGAAACTGCCAGTGGAACCGACTCGATCTCGCTATCGGAACAGATCCAAGCCTTGGAAACTGAAATGCACGAAGTAGCCCAAAATCTAGACTTTGAGCGAGCCGCCGCTCTGCGAGACGAGGTTGCCAGGCTCAAATTACAACAACTATCACGCTAGATCAAAATTGCGACTATGCAAGATCCACAAGCTGCCACCGATCTGATCGCCTATATTCGTCAACACCT
This sequence comes from Candidatus Poribacteria bacterium, assembly GCA_002699335.1. Next base: position 16,543 of record PACG01000086.1, on the reverse strand, counting down.
GTTAGCCAGTGTGATGGTACCGCCCCATCAACAAACGACCCATGATTTGTGGATCTTTCGTAGCCATCTTCACGCGGTCCAGCACTTCTGTCGCCAAGCTGAAGCGGAGATAACTTTTACGCTACTCATCGACAATTTGCTCTCTACCAGTGCCGATTATTGGCGACTGATTGCTGAGAATCGGTCCACCGTTACCAACTTGAAAGAGTATACCAGGGTTCGGACACTATCCGCTGAAGCGGAAGGACTCGTCAATTTGGAGGAACTGATTTCTGGGGAAGACACTTTACGGGACGTAATTATTAACAGCGTAGCCTTCTTTCTGAACTGGAAATCGAATACCATCTGGGTTGATAGTGCTAAACGGAGTCAGAGAGAGTTAGCACAAAACTTTATGATTGAGATTCAAGATCGGATTTGGCAGTTTATTCAGGAAAGTGCTGGCACCGTCGAGAATCCAGATCTGGATCGGGTCGGTCAGATCCGCCGCCGAGCCGATGGGTTTATGCGGCTGATTCAGAATGAGCAACTCTCCACCGAAGGGCAAATCCTGATTTTGCTGCAAATTTACCAGCTTTTATTGCAGTTGCAGTTGGGCAAGCTGTTGCTCCAGTTGGAAACTGTCTCTAGCAACCAACCAACTGAAGCGATTACCGCAAACGAATCGGGGTAATCAACTGAGTTTAGCTAGATCTACTACTCGTTTTTAATCGGCATATTGGGTGAGTCGTAGAACTGAACTAACAATTTTCGTTGCCGATGGGTCACTTCATCGGGTAAAAGAACACGAATTTTAACAAACAGATCCCCCCGACCTACCTCTCCGTTCGATTTTGGAAGTCCATGCCGAGGTACGGGTAAAATCTGACCCGGTTGAACGCCGGGTGGTACCATCAAGTCGAGCGTATCATCGAGTGTATCGATCTTGACTTTAGTTCCCAACATAGCGTCGATAAAATCCAGATCGATTTCGCAAGTTAGATCATCGCCCTGACGAAAAAACCGTTCGTCTACCGCTTGACGAATGGTTAAGTACAAGTCACCATTTTCACCACCGTTGAGTCCGCTTTTGCCATGATTGGCGATTTTTAAGATAGTGCTGTCCTGGACTCCTGGCTGAATGTTGATCGCAATCTGTCTTTTCTGTTCGATTGTCCCTTTCCCAAAACACTGACGACACAGGTGGTCAATAAGCATCCCTTTACCAAGACAGGATGGACAGGGCTCTTTGACCTCGTAGTCTCCTTGCAGGTTCTGTATCGTTCCTAAACCATCGCACCGGTTGCACCGTCTTGGTTCAGCTCGATGCTGTGACCCGGAGCCAACGCAGTGAAGGCAAACATCTTCGTACTCGATGGGAATTGTTTTTCGGACACCCTTGGCAATATCCTGGATCGTGATCTCAATCTCTCGATGAAGATCTTCACCTTCAGTCGGTTCCGGTGGGAGTTCAACCGGCCGAGGGGGAGATGAAAGGTTCCACCAACTTTGTTGCCTGCGCCGAGTTGGCTGCCTCCGTTGACCTTGATTGGAAAACCCAAACCAGGTCGGCAGAGAAATCGGCTTCCGCTTGGCTGGGGTTGATTTCTTCTTTTTCTTAGCCTGGGGGAGAGATTGTACGGTAGTTGCCACCTGTTCCGCTGCCTTGGCCGCTTCCCTTTCCTGGTCAAACGCGCTTCGGGTCTTGGGGTTAGAAAGAACCGTATAGGCTTCCGAAATTAGCTGAAAGTGGGTGTGTGCATTCTGATCTGTCGGATTTTTGTCTGGGTGGAAATTCAGGGCTAAGTCGCGATACGCTTTCTTAATATCTTCAGCGGAGGCAGCTGGAGTTAGACCCAGAACCTGATAGTAGTCGATCATTTGTGCGTTACATAACCACTATTAATTGGGTGATAGTATACTGTGATTCTAGCTTGAAGTAAACCGCTTTGTCAGATTGAGAAGTCACAAGCCATCATTTTAGACCTCTTTAGATTATGCTTTCTTTGCCTGCTATTATCTGATACACTAATTTAGCATGTAGCCAGATCACACCTTGGATAGAAGGATAACAATCCATGAAACACAAGAAGATAAAATCTAGACTCTTAATTTTGATGGCTGTGCTAATGCCGTTAATCAGCTTTAATGGGTTAGCTGTGGAGGATTCAAAACTTCCCGAGACTGCACCTTGTACGGTTTGCTCTGCTAATGGTAAAACTTCAGAAGTGCCTATCAAGGCCCGGAGTCGATACCAAGGGGAGATCTTCTATTTTTGTACTGTCGCTTGCAAAGATCAGTTTGATAAAGATCCGTTGTCAATGATACTTGGCCCACTACCCAGACCAATGCCTGACTTCACCGCCGAAACATTGAAGGGGAAAAAAATCAGTCTGAAATCAAAAAAATACAAAGGTCAAATTATCTTGATCGATTTCTGGGCAACCTGGTGCTTGCCGTGTTTGGAAACAATGCCCGAGTTGGAACGAATTCAACAGAAATACAAAAAGGGTCGAAATGTCACCGTACTCGGCATCTCACTCGACAGTGGGACAAAAGCACGCCAAAAAATTCAGAAAGTAATCAAAGAAAAGAAAGTTTCCTATCCCGTTTGGCAAGATACCACGAAACCATCCGCTTTTGAAACTTTCAAATTAAAAAGTGTTCCTACCCTGTTTCTGATTGACCAAAAGCGGCAGATTGTAGCCCAATGGGCCAGCAAAGCCGACCACAAAGCTATTGAAAAGCAGATTCAAGTGCTGCTGAATAAAAAATAGATTTACCCATTTGCACCTCTTGTGGCAGGTGTCGGCTAACGTCTAGTGATAATACTGCTCAATCTCCTGCTGGTCACAGGTCTAGCACTACTGCTGGCGAAAACGGCTGAGCGAGCCAAACTTCCTCGCTTGTTGGGGATGATGCTAGCCGGAGTGATAATCGGTAAATACACCCAATCAGTATTAAGCCACAAGCTACCAGCAGTAGTAGCGGAAACTGTTTTCCTGTCACCGTCTGTTTTTCAACCCCTCCAACGGGATCCATTTCTCGACTTAAATCTGTTTTCACTCAGTTGGTCGGCGATGCTGAAAAAATTGGCTTTGATTGTGATTTTAATTCGAGCATGTCTTGGCATCGACCGCAAAACTCTGACTCACATTGGCCAACCCGCTCTCCGTTTGGGGCTGATACCAGGGATTTTGGAAGCCTGCCTGGTGGCCTATGCCTCATCGATGTTGTTCCAGATCCCACCAGTTGAAGCCTTTATTTTCGGATGGGTGATTGCGGCGGTTTCACCAGCGGTAATTGTACCCCAAATGTTAACCTTGAAAGAGATGGGATATGGTCAAGTCAGGAAAGTCCCAACCCTGATCTTGGCCAGTGCCACTGTGGATAACGTGGTAGCAATCACGCTGTTCGATAGCTGTTTAGATTTCAATACCACTGCGCCACAGCATCTGGTTATGGCCATCCTCAGCATCCCAATCCGAATTGGATTAGGCGTTGCTGTTGGATACGCTATCGGATACGCTTTGAGCTTGATTTTTCCCAGATTCAAGGAAAATCTGGGACCGACTGCCATCTTCCTGCTAGCGGCGATTGCCCTTCATTTGACGGAACTCGAACTGGCCTGGCCGGTTGCTAGTCTAATCGGGATCATGGCTATCGGTTTTGCTATCCTTGCCCAAGACCCAGACTTAGCTCGCCAATTAGCCCGGATCTTTAATCAGATCTGGAAGGTGGCTGAAGTCGTCTTGTTTGTCCTGATCGGTGCTGAAGTTGATCTTAGCTTAGTGGCTGAAGCGGGCTTGGTTGGAATGGTCATTATTGGACTGGGATTGCTGGGTCGGAGTTTAGGCGTGTTCATCTCACTCGCAGGGACAGAACTCAATTGGCGAGAGAAGTTTTTTTGTCAAATCTCCTATCTCCCGAAAGCGACAGTACAAGCGGCTATTGGTGGAATTGCTCTAACTATGGTTAAGAATGGAGATCTGCAGCTAACTAACGGAGTAGAAACAGGGCAACTTATTTTAGCAATAGCGGTTTTGAGCATTGTGATTGCCGCTCCGCTAGGAGCAATCGGTATTAAACTGACTGCCCCTCGTCTTCTAAAGCCCGACGAAGACCTTTCCTGAACGCCTGGTAACTGCTACTGCTAAGGACGCTCGCCATTGGCAAGTCTGGCGTTGATCTGGTCCAGAATCGGTGGCACATCCCGGATGCCATCGACCACGTAGCGAGCACCTGTTTGCTGCATTCGGTTGTAAGCCAGGTCAAGCCATCGTTGTAGATCCTCTGCGTCCAACGCCTCAATCTCTGCGTCATTGAGTCCAATCTCATTTCCGGTTTGAGTTAAACCGATTGTCCACCTGCCTGCATTCAACCCTTCATCGATGTCGGGTAAGGTATCACCAACCTTAACGATCGATTCCATCGGATAGATGCCGAGGCGTTTCGCGTTCTCCAAACACCTCTAGGGCTCGGGGCGACCCTCAGGAACATCACCTGCACAGACCAACGCATCGGGCGTGTAACCACGGTCTGTAGCCTCTTTTTTGAGTAACGCATCATATCAGGGAGATAGCCAGTAGTAAAACCAATTTTCAACCCGCCTTGCCGAAAGCTGTCGACGGCTTCTAGCGTTCCTGGAATTAGATCCGCATAATCGGCCAAACAGTCCACCTGTAAAGGTATAAACTGTTCGAACATCTGGACAACATCACTTTCATTAGAAGCTATTTCAAAACTAAATACAATTTAAACTTGCGCCTCTAAAGGAGTTATGTCTAGTTGGGTGTAAAAAGGACCTTTTTGTGGCCAAACAGAAACCATTTGTCAGGGAGGAGCAATGGATAAAACTTGAACCCTGGCGGCCAAAACCTAAGCGGTCAGCCAAAGGTGGACGGAAAGCCCAGAGACAACGGGGAAGTGTTTGACGGCATTATCTGGCTATTGCGGAGTGGGGCCAGATGGAACGACTTAGCTGATCGATATCCATCCGCTAGCACCTGCTGGCCAAGATTACAGCAATGGGAAGAGCAAGGTGTTTGGCTCAAAATATGGCCTAAGTTCCTGTCAGAACTGGACCAACAGGGCCAGTTAGATTGGGCAGAAACATTTGCTGNTGGCAGTTNTNNCNGGGCNAAAAAGGGGCCCAGGCGTTGGAAAGAGCAAAGGCGGAAAAGGTACTAAGTGGATGGTGGTGGTCGATGGCCAGGGAGTCCCTATCGGTGCTGATCTCGATTCGGCCTGTCCGAGTGAAATAAAACGGCTAGAACCCACCATGGAGAAGGTTGCTGTGCCGAGAAAAGGTGGTGGTCGGCCGCGGGAAAATCCTGTCCGCATCATAGCCGATAAGGGGTACGACAGTGATCCGCTTGGCGAAAGGTTGTTGAAAGGTGGCATTGAATTGATCTGTCCGTAGCGTAAAAACAACCAGAAAAAGAAAGATGAGGACGGTGGCAAATTGTGGNCTTACAGGCGTCGATGGCAGGTTGNGCCTATTTTGCCTGGCGGCAAAACTGCCGAAGACTAGTTTGTTGGTAGGGCAAGAGAGATTCATATGTACCAAGCTTTCTTTCACGTTGTTTGCATCCTCATTACATTGAGCCAGTTTTGAAATGGCTTCTAGGAGGTTGTCCACGTACCTCGGCCCACTGTTCGGCTACCGCCGGGATCTGCGAAATTTTGCGAATATATACCTTTTTATGTGCTCCCATCGGCAGTCGTGCTTACGGCATGGTAATTGAGACCTATTGGCGTTGAAAAACCTCAACGANAACCACGGCCGGTGCATAGCAACCATAATCCACCGTAGTACCTGCCTAGTCTAAAATNACAGTTTGTAACCNACCTCGATAGGATCGACGAAAAACAAAGTCCACTTTATTGACCTCTCATGTTATGATTAGCGCTAAGCACAAACTCAAATTTGTGACAAGCAGATTCGTATGATAGTTTTGGCTAGCCCGTTTTGTCAACCTANCTACTCAACAGCTTATCTCTTAAACTGACGGGAAAATAGATCTACCAAAGGAATAATCATGGAAAAAGTAAGATATGAGGAACTTTTACCACAGCAATTTCGAGTTCGCTTAGCAAATTGTCCCGTCGCATATCTCCCCCTGGGAACACTGGAGTGGCATGGCGAACATCTTCCTTTAGGATCGGATGCCATTATCAGTCATGGCTTAATGATTGAAGTGGCTCGTCGATTGGGCGGGATCGTCATGCCACCAATCCATTTGGGACCAGATCGTTCAACTTTACAGGACGGTGGAGGCCAACTACAAGGGATGGACACGGCCGATGTAACTACACCACATCGCCAGTTAGACGGTAGCTGTTATTGGATTTCAGAGGGGCTGTTTATGGCCTTGGTCGATGCGATACTCGCTCAGATTAAACGGGCGGGCTTTGCCGTAGTTTTCGCCGATGGACACGGCCCATCTCGTGGGTCCTGGGTCCGTCATTTATCTGAACGAGAAACTCGCTTTGGTCTAAAGCTATTGGGTGTTACTGAAGATTTTCGCCAGACCTGGCAAAGCCAAATGGATCACGCTGCTCAGAATGAAACCTCACTGGTGATGGCACTGAGGCCTGACTTGGTCGATCTGTCTCAACTGTCAGACGATCGGTCCGTTTGGCCGCAAGGGGTAGGGGGAAAGGACCCACGGGACGCAACCGCCGAGATAGGTCAGGCTTACTTAAAGTCTTCGATCGAAACCCTCCGGCAAGCGTTGGCAGCGGCTGGCTTTTAGACCGTTAAGATCTGCCAGAATGTTATTCTGTGACTATTTAGACGATGACAGTGCATAGTAGTTGGCATAACGAGAGATAAGTTATCTGGAAGCGGAGGAAGATCGACCCTCGGTCCAGAAAATCCAACTGCTAATTTCTCAACTTTCCACACATATATTCATTGAGCTATTAAACAACAGATCGACATTGAACAATCAAAGCGACCAAAGAGCAGAGGAATCATATTGGTTTAGAACTTTGAGTTTTGATTGCCAGAGGCTGGTAAGGGAGTGATAGACACTGCTATGATGCATTTGATCGTACGGCGGACTAGCTAGCCGGAACAGGCCCAAGAAACTGAACCAAAACTCAGAAACAGAGAAAAGCCGTATGAAGAGACTTCTCAAGCATCTTCTAAGACTCTTTAGGTCTGTAACCGCTCGTTTTCCAGAGGTCTGTTGGTTTTTGGTAGTCGGTGCCTTTCGGGGGTAGAAACTGACGTAGGTGTCTGGCACCATACGCGATACCTTCCAGACCCGGTAGGCCTCGATCCTCGTTTTCCACACAGAGAGCGTAATCATAGCCCGATTCCAGCAAGGCACCAATAATTGTGCCCCAGTTCAATTGTCCGCGGCCCGGCACTCTGTATTGCCACCACCAGTTGCCAATGATTCCCTGTCGATAGAGCATCCGGGGACTAACTTCACAATCCTTGACATCGGCATAGTACCATTTACCCGCGTAGTCACGAATCACATCTTCAGCCGGTATCATCATCATCCATACCCAATGTGAGGGATCGCAGGACAGACCTAAAGATTCTGACGGAACAGCATCTAAGACCTTCTCCCACATTTCCGGGTTACAAGCGATATTGCCCATCCGCACAGCTACATCTAAAGCAATTTTGACATTGACCTCTTCTGCCGCTTCAACAACCGGGTCAAACATTCGGCGAAAACGTTCCACCAATTCATCGGAACGGTCGTCCGGGTTTCCCGGTGTTGAGGAATACATGCCGTAAAATCGACCGTTTTTGACCGGTGAACCACTCCCTGTAATGACCACCGGACATTCCAGAAGATTGGCCGACTTAATAGCTTTAATTAAACGGGTCTGTTCTGCTTGGGCAATCTCTTCATCGTCATCCAATAAATTGCAGTGTGAACTGATGCAAGCTAAGTAGAGATCGTGGTTGGCTAAAGTGATTTTGACTTCATCCGGCCCCACTTCTAGGATAAGATCCGAATCGAGTACTCCACTGTCTGCTAACCGAATACAATCCAAATCGTGTCCTTGTGCCCACTTAGCACACTCTTCCAGGCTCCAACTTCCGCCTCCAGCCGAGGTTTGAAAACTAATATCCATATTTGACTTTCCTGTCCCCAATTGAGTTGGGGTATGTTTGAGTTTGAAACTGAACCCGACTGTGACCGATTCCTGACGAATCTCAGGCCTATTTTCTAATTATTTCATTAACGAACAGCGACCATCTATGCTGCTTATTGAAAGCAATACGTTTGTATCTGATGCGGGTATATTAGCGGGTTCACCTCTGTAAGCTGTTGGTAACACGCAGGTTTTTACTAAATCTGTGGTTCGTCTACACAGCAACCTTTGATCGTCTAAGCGAACTTAAAGAGGCTCAAAACAAAGCAGATATATTGTCGATCCTTTCCCCGGTAGACCTCTTAGAGGTCGATTTAATTTCCCAGTTTAGTTTGGGTCAGAATTGTTTGCAGCTGATCCGGGTAATTTGTNGAAATCCCGTCAACGCCGACCTCNATATAAGATTTCAGTCTTCAGGTGTATCCGCATAAAAGACGTGAACAGCTTAGACCTGCTTGATGCGCTCGCTGGACAAAATTCTGCGTTGTGATATTTCGCCCGGGTTGAAGTGATTGAAGCCCCNTCTCCACAGAAGTTGGATATATTCTTCGGCTGTCCGGTGCCCACGACCGATTTGACATTTAATGGCCGGGTCTATTTCGACAAAATGCTCAACGCTCTCCTCATCGCAGAGGAGAACTGACGCCTCAACCATTCGAAAATCGTGCAAACCTTTAGCAACACTGCGTTTATAGTTTCCCGACGGATCGATAATTTCCTTGAGGTGAACGTTGAGTTTAACTTTCCCCTGTACGAGGTCTAATACCTCTTCCCATGCGGGTACAGATTCGCCCCGAAACTGTTGCCCGAACCAACTTCCAGCATCGAGACCTTTAATCTCGTTAAAGGTTAGATCTGCGATCTTACCTGTGTCGTTCGGTCGACGGNCNAATCGTGCATAATAACCACCCGCTCATCTCTGGTGAAGTCNAGGTCTAGCTCAATCTCATNAACGCCAATTTCTAGTGCCTTCAGAAAGGCAAGCAAGGTATTTTCAGGGTAATTCCTCGACGTGCCTCGATGCGCAATGTTTGCAACCATATATCCGTCTATTCTCCTTTTGGATTATAATACGATATTCGGCTTTCCATTGCAATCTCTCAAATTCTGATGGTTTGCCCGAGCAGAGGAGAAACTCGAAATGGACCGGATTTTGGGGAGTATCTTCACCAGTTGGTTAGCCAAGCCAGGGATAGAGCCGGTCAGCCTGGAATGAAAAGGCCAGAACTGACGAACTTTCAGAACCGCCAACCGGCTCAATTAAACAGAAATGGGCTGGAGACAACTGCACTCCTTTTTATCCTCGACTGTAAATAAGAAGATGACGGAGGCGGTTGAGGAAACACTAGCGGTGATGTGCTGATCAANGATCTCAGCCGAAACGGTTTCCCATTTACAGTCGGGATACGGCCCTTTATCCGTTTAAAGTTCAGGTTTGCTGATCTGAGTTCGGTGACAATTGAAATTTGGGCACTTAATTGGCCCTGACAAACGGTCGGCTTCTCGATGATTNGCAGCGGTGCTCCATCNCTCAGGTTTTTCGCCAGAAAAAACTCAATTCCTGCNGGTGTCATCCCTGAGGTTGGCCGAGTCCCATTTNAACTGTGAGTTGGAAATTCCGTTCTCCTTTGATCAACTGGTATGACTGTTCGTAGATGTCAGGTAAGTAAGCAAAATCAGTGGTGCCGTTGACAAAGAAGATCCGTGTCTGGCAACTTCCCAGATATTGTGATGGATCATACAGCTCAATCCAATGCTGTCGATCTGAATCGCNCATGGCTTGAAATTTGGCTAACCAAGGACCATTTTTGTAGATGTAACTGCATCCATAGACGGAAACCGAGGCTTTGAATCGGTGATCCAAACCGGAAACGACGNTGGTCAGAAATCCACCCCAACTAATCTCGGTAATGACAGTGCGGTCAGCATNGACTTCAGGAAAACTGCAGATCAAGGANTGGGCACGAATGACGTTAGCCACGGCGTGGTAACACCAGTGTTTTGTCTTTTCAGCACTGATGGTATGAAAGATATTTGGNCGCTCCACTTGTGGCCCGCCATCGGCTAAACTGGACTCGTCCGGCTTGCCGCCCTTCAGATCCATGGCAATGGCTGCATAGCCTGCTTGTGCNTAGTTTTCTACCCACTGATCGAGGNGGNACCTCCTCCTCCATGAACCAAGACCGCGGNTGGCAAGTTTTGATCTAGTTTAGGTTCAGAGTTAAGTGTCCCCGGTGTAGCGTAGTAGACGAAAACCTACGTGGTATCGATATCAGAAAAAGGTTCCTCCTGATAGAGCAGTGTATGTACCGGTTCTCTCCGGTCCAACCACTCGATACCTGGCTCGGTTTGTAGTTGTTCAAGATCCCACGGGATTTCTTTCATGTTACTCGCCTCATTTTTGGCGGATAATTTTTAGCAATAATCTGTACATCACCGGCCTGGGTAGCAGCAGTTCCCGATGCGGGTTTACTTCATCTTATAGCAGTCAATCTTCAATGTTATGACGTTCTCAGTTTATTCACAAACTACAGGGCGTAAGGGTTAACATTCCCCATTTCTCGAACTTAACTAGATACTAAAAACAGCTAACGGGAAGGAGAATATTGACTCGTGGCGATGACCTTACTATCATATATTATCGTATATGTATAGTACGGCATAAATGCGGAGTCTACAATAACAATCTGTCCTCGTTGCGCTAGCCATGATACGGTGGCTAACGGTTCGGTGCGTGGTGAGAAGCAGGTCTTACCACTACTCTACACGTGCTCGGAGCGCGGCGGCCAGTAGCTTGTGGTCAAACTGCCAGCGGTCACCCCGTACTTGCGTCTCGATGAATGCCGTGGACAAATGGAATTAGCCCGAGCCAGGCGACGATCGTTGAACTGGACGAAAGGTAGCATTTGATCGAAAAAAAACGCAAATTTTGGGTCTGGAAGGCTTATGATCGTGTAATCGCGATTCAGGGCGACTCATTGACGGGGAATGTGGGGGTCGTGATCAGGCTATCTGCAAACGCCTGAGGGACCGCTGAGGCCACGGAAAAAGCGAGATCTATTGTATGGTAACTGGGAAGCATATGGAATCGAGATCAAGATGGAGAAGCACCCTATAACCAAGCCGCACACGACTGCCATCAAGCCGGAATTAGTCATGAAGCGGAATAACGGAGGCCGTAATCGTTGGCGAGGCTGGTTCGGACGGCGGTCGTTTCTGCAACGGCTAAAGGCTCCCTTCATGGCCGATTGATCCAGTGGGGAAATCCGTGCTGCGGAAGGGAACTGGGAGAATTAATTCACATCTGCAACACAACGAAATCCGAAGCTGTCCCAGGGCCTCGGCCGGTCGTGGTTGCGGGCAGCCACGCGCAGATAGCCAGTTCCACCGTACCAAGCGCCACCACGCAGCATCCGGTCTGTACCAATACCTTTATATCCTTTAATCAGTTCCTCAATACTGGCATGACCAGCCAGTGGATTTTTCTCCGGGCTCCTACTATAATAGTGTCCATCAAAACCATCCAGGCACCACTCCCAGACATTACCTACCATATCATAGAGTCCGTATCCGTTTTCTGCATAGCTGCCTACTGCTTCGGTTGTCCCTTTNCCATCATTCCAACTATCATAATGGGCTTTGGTCTTATCAATTTCATCTCCCCAGGGGTAGCGTTTGCCTACCAGTCCTCCACGAGCAGCGTATTCCCATTCCGCTTCCGTAGGCAANCGCTTGCCTGCCCACACGGCATAGGCCATCGCATCCCACCAAGTCACATAAATCATCGGGTGATCGTCAGTAGGTGAGTATTGGGCCACATTTTTCCAATTCCCGGGGTAGGCGTAGCCACTCTGGGTGACAAACTTTCTAAATCGACCTACCGTCACCTCAGTAGCATCCATATAGAACTGGTCTAGGGTCACTGTATGGACTGGTCGTTCCCATACAGTCCCCTCATTAAAATGATCCCCCATCTCAAAAGGCCCAGCTGGTATTAACACCATTTCTGCTCTGTCTTTTCCTAAGGTAATTTCATTCGAACTTGCCTGTAAAACCAAAACCTTAAACTGATCATTGAGAAGGTCAATTTCAGCTCTCAGCTCATTCAGACTATCCTGATCTGCCTGTACTTTAACTTGTCTATCGAGAAAGCCAACCCGCGCTTTCAGATTGTCCAGGCCATCTATCCTATCCTGTAAAACACCTATTTGGCGGTTGAGAGTGTCAATCGTCAAATTCAATTGGCCCAAACTCTCCAGATTTGCTTGCAAAAGCTGAACTTCATTTTGCAAGGCATCTATCTGAGCCGTCAAATCATTCAAAACCGAATTATCTTGACTACACCCCACCCAAACAACCAACACTAATAAGGCCAGTAACATCAAACTAATTCCCTGCATCAATCCTTCCTCCAAAAGGTTCAATTACCTCTATGACTGAGATACGACACTATGTTGTGTCTCAATCATCTTAAGTTCTGCCGGTCGTTTTTGTAACGGCTGAAATCCGTCTTCATGGTTGGCTAAATCAGTGGTAAGGGCCGTGCTCTTCCCCACTTACCCCTTCCCTTCAATTTTAGTGGTAAACCTGATCCGACCGTCTGAATAGGCGTTTCCAAAATCACCTTTAATCCCTCCAAAGGTAATGACGTAAGTCGTTTTAATTCCAAGAATCATAGCTCTGACATAGTCTCGTCTAGTTATCCTCCACTATGATTTGGCCAACTGCCGACCACCTCTTCAAACGGGGCCACAGGTTCAAAGTGCTCCCCGGTATTGCCATAGTCGGCTCCAGCATGGCTGGCTCGGCAGGAATCCACCCACTCACTTAATCGCTGGCGGGTCTGATGAATGAGATCGGTCTGTTCCTCTGAGACATCGTTAGTTTCAAAACGATCAGCCATAAGGTCGAAACATAGATCCCTTTGATTGTCGGTTCGATCGTCCAATGAACTGAAATTGGCCAAGTTAGTTAAGCACTTGTAACGGTTGTCGGTCATGGCGAAGGTGGGTGAACCAAACATGGCCTCTTTTCGCTCGTTGAATCGATAGGGAATGGGTCGGGGTCGCACAGTCATTTGCCCACCAATCATCGGTGCCAGGCTGACACCGTCTATTGGGCGTCGATCGGGCAAGGCGTAATCTATCAGTTCGGTGATGGTAGGAAAATAGTCCAACGTACTACAGGGCATTTCGACCACCCGCCCGGCTTCGACTCGGCTAGGCCAATGCAGAAACGCTGGCACACCGACGCCACCTTCAAACAGCGATCGTTTTCGGCCACGCAGGCCAACCGTAGAACCGCGATTGCGACCCATCGTGCCAACACGGCCTTCTGGTCCATTGTCTGAACAGAACCAGACCATCGTCTGTTCGGCCACCCCCAGTTTTTCTAACGTTTGATACAGACGACCCACCTGATCGTCCACAGCGGTAACACAACCGTAATAGTGTTGTTCATCCTCACTGCACTGGACATACACGGCCCGATACTCCGGCCCGGCGACAACTGGGGTGTGCGGGGCATGAAACCAGATGGTACTAAAGAAAGGTTGGTCATTGGCCACCGCTTTTTCAATGAACGGAATGGCTCGATCCATCAATATTCTGGAATCACAACCATCCAGGTTCTCGGTGGCCAGTTGACCGTTCTCGTAATAAGGCGAAGCCCAAGACGAATCTAGTCGCTGGTGGTCGTTATCGATACCGACGGTCGGGTCCCAGCTCGGAACAGCATATTCAGTGGCAAAAGAGACATCGTAGTCCCGTTCCCAGGGCGGGGCATAGTTGGGAGCGGGGTCCCGGTTGGATTTGCCGGAATAGTTTGGATCCAGTGTACCCAGGTGCCACTTACCAAAATGGCCGGTTGTGTAGCCGTGCGATTTCAACACTCGAGCCAAAGTAATCTCTTGTGCAGGTAAATGGCCTCGGTTGGCGTGAGTGATGCCGTAACGAAAATAATGGCGCCCCGTCAGGCAGGTTCCACGTGTCGGTGAACAAACTGGTCCACCGGCATAGAAGCGTGAGAACCGAATCCCGTTAACTGCTAATCGATCCAGATTTGGTGTCTGAATGATCGGATTGCCGTTAAAACCGACATCCCCGTATCCGAGGTCGTCGCACATGATTAAGATGATATTGGTGACTGGCATTATAATTCCTTATTTGAAAATGGATGGTGCATGATCCAAACTGAGATCGGCTGGATTAGATTCTTCATCCTGGCCGCAGCGAAGCCGTAGCTTAGAATGACATAACCGCGCATTTGTGACTCTGAGTATGCCGACTAACTCCAACGGTTCTTGACTCGCAGGGTCAATCCTGACATACTGAACTTTCTCAACACCCTGAGTATTAACAGTGATTTGATCTGACAGACTAACTTTACAATAGGAGTTATTGGATGACCCCCGAACAGCGTTACCTCTTTGACATAAATGGTTATTTACACATTCCCAATGTCCTTAGCGACAGCCAACTCGCCGCCTCTCGGTCGGCAATTGAGCGTTATATGGCCACCCCTGACGATCAACTACCAGAGGGCTTTTCACGCTCTGAGAATAAGAAGAATTACGAAAACGGTTTTGCTTTCGATAAAGCCCTTGAATCCCTGGTTGTACACTCTGTCTTTTGGCCTATCATTAAGGAATTCACCCACGACCGACCCGCCTTCAGTCGTGGAACGCTACTGGTAGACACGCACCGGCATGGACCGTCTCACCTACATTGTGCCCGCGAGGTCTATGGATGGCAAAGCACACGGTATGATACCAGAGAAGGCCGCATCTACTGCGACGATTTTGCTATTTTTCTTTATTTCGACGATGTCTTTCCGGGTGACGGTGGTTTGTTGGTGGTGCCGGGGTCGCACAAGGCGATGTTCGACCGACCATCCAGCTTATTTAACAATGGAGCTATTACGGATCGGGCCAATTTACCAACAGGGGTGGTTAATGTAACACTAAAGGCCGGTGATGCGGTGGTAATGACAGAAATGTTAGCTCACGGCACCTTGCAGTGGAAGCCGAAAGATCGCTTACGCCGTGTTTTGGTACTACGCTATCGACCACAGTTCAAAGGACAGCCATCATTTGTTACAGAGGCCATCCGGGACCGACTATCGCCCGAGACCCAAGAATTGATGGCCCATGCCCACTACACTTATGTTAAAGAGGTTGTTAAAAAGGAGGTGGTTCGACTCAGCTAAACAATAGGCCCACAAGTTACTAATAAGCGAACGGCCATCGATCTTTTCATCTCATTCTTCCTGTTGCCAACCGGGCTATCGATAGGGGGCTCATGATGCGAAGCCGCTCCGATTGGACCTTAACTTTAGTATAGCTATTTCGGAATCGCCAAAGGCCTTCCATCAGCCTGACAATACTTCAAATTACTGATGTCATTGAAACACTGATTAATCCCCGCCAGCAAGGTCCACTTCTCTGCTGTGAGAGGCGTAACTGCCGGTATGGTCAACGAGCTAAAACCGGCCGCCGTCTCATGAAACCCTCTATTTCAGTACCACCACCTTGCGGGTTTCAGTATACCCTCCGCTTGCAAGCAGTAGAAGTAGACCCCACTGAATATCAACTCACCATTAGCGTTGTATCGATTCATAGATTCGTGTTGGGTACAGTTCATTTTCACATTGTGGATTCGATAAATGGTCTTGTGAACCTGATCCTCTCTGAAAAACGTCCTTCAGTTTGAGTCATATTTCCACTGGAGAATGTTCATCCCGGAAAAAGAAAAGAGTTGGAGAAAAAAAGAGGGAAATGATAACATTAATGCCAGACCACAAATAACCTATAACAATCTCTATTCAATAGAGAGATCTACGAGTGAGATGAAACGGAATGATCGATGTGGGACAAATCGTTACTCATCAGTTGTCATTGGAAAAATATGTTGAAGCCTTTGAAATGGTTCAGAAAGGTACCGATTCGATTAAGGCTCAACTAATTGAGCCTATATATTTTTGAAGGAGATTAATATGTCAGCTAGATTGTCTATTTCATCATGGAGTTTACACCGAGCACTGGGTTCTGTCTTTCACAAATTGGACGGTTCAACTACAGAGAACGGTGACATTTCATTGCTGGAACTACCAGCCAAAATCGCTGATCGCGGGATTAAAACACTGGAAATCTGCCACTTTCATTTCCCACAGATTGATGACGACTACATTGACAGCTTGTGTGCTTCCCTGAACGAAGCGGGTGTTGAACTATTCAGTGTACTGATCGATGAGGGGGATATTACGCACCCAGATCCAGAACAACGCCAGAAAGAGATGGAGCAAATTCGGTTCTGGATCGAGATAGCAGGTAAGTGTGGTGCTAGCCACGCGCGGGTAATCGCTGGTTGTACCGATATTCAGACTGATGATGCTCACCATCATGAAGCAATTCAGTTGAGTGCCAAAAATTTAGCCTCTT
>PACG01000085.1 GCA_002699335.1 Candidatus Poribacteria bacterium | reverse complement strand
TCGCCTATTACCAGCCGACCAGTACCGGCCATGAGTAGCAGGTTCTAACCTATCTGGAAACCGTAAAAAAGATCAAATCCGTTTAAAAACATAAAACTTATCCGCCGGAGGAATATCGCTGATGAGATGGACCATACAGCAGTTGAAACAGTACCGCCAAGAAGGATTTTTGCTAGTACCCAATTTACTGTCAGTCGAGGAAGTCGCCGCTTTAAATACGGATGTCCCTCGCCTGTTGACAGGCGAGGGACATCCGTATGCACCGAGAACAGGAACATAGCGGTGCCGTCCGACAAGTCTACAACTCCCACCGACATGTACTCACCTTTAGAAATTTGGCGCGACACCCCAAAATCGTGGAGCCGGTTCAACAGATTCTGCAAAATAGTTTTTATATCTGGCACAGTAAACTGAATGTCAAAGAGGCTTCTGAAGGTACAGTCTGGCTTTGGCACCAAGATTATGGATATTGGATCTACGATGGTGTTGATCCCAAGCTAATGTCGGTAATGATATTCCTAGATCCAGCTACACCTCACAACGATTGTCTGATGGTGATCTCTGCTTCCCACCCATGGGGAAGGTAGGAACACTACAGCGATACCACTATCACCAGTTACAAACAGTGGTGTATCCATAATCGATGTTGAAAGAAATGTCCGCGAGGCCGAGATCCGNCAGATCACCGGTCAAACGGGAGATGCTCTGTTTTTCGACTGTAACTTAGTACATAGTTCTAACCACAATCTACCTCCTATCCCACGTACGAGTTTGATCATCGCTTATAATGATATTGATAACAAACCTAGACCTGATTGGGTGGTATCCCGCGTTTTCGAGGAAATTTCTTGGCCTGAGTAGATCTAACCAGAAATGAAATCCTATCCCACTACCGAGTGGATTGTAATTGCGCCATCTCAACTCGGTGTNGATACCGATATCAAGTATCCGGAGATAGACAAAAAGAGATTGTGGGCCCAGCCAAGACCAAATTAGATGCAGAAAACAGCCAGGCTCAATGGTATGTTGTTCCAAGTCAGCACAGGGTTAGGGCATCGGCATCTATACGGTGCTGTGGCTGCTGAATGGAGGTAATAAAGTNAACCTAAAGAAGACTCTGCCTGATCAGTTTCAATATAGAACCGATACCCAGATTGCGACCAATCGACAGAGCAATGNTTTCGCCCTGCAGAGAGCTAATGGTCAAAAAAATTCCTGGTTTCACATAATGTGATTGACAGCGCTGAGGACCAACAGCTGAATGACGGTGCTAGCTGTCTCTATCTTCGGCTATGCAGAGCTAGCAGTGTTGATATTCGAGAGGAAAGGAAGGGCCGATGGAAATATGTACTAGGTCAAACAACGACCCAAACGAAAGCCGAGATGGCCCAACAGCTGTGTCGGCATGAAAAGAGAAAAGTAGCCCAAGGATGGTTTACAGAAGCTGATAGAAATCGGCCTGATTGAGCACCTGGTAACTTCCGAGAACAAGGGTCTGGTTCGGGGTAGAACCGGCTGCTAGTATGTTAGCCCGGCCGCTTGGGTGAACATGTTGGTGTTTATCCGAAAAACACAACCCGATCGCAGAGAATTGTCCAACTGACACCAAATTCGCTTGATGATATGCCAACTGATTCGCCGATGGTGCTGCTTAATAACTCGCCTCCTGGACTCAACTACAGCTACGGGTTCATTGTGTGTCAAGATCAAATTAGTAAGGCTTCAAGCGACGTCAGTCCAGTTTCGACTGACGTAAGCTTCCCTTGGCCGATAGAGCTACCAGAACACGTTCATCCTCAAGGTGTACCGCATATCGCCTGACTCTGACGCATTCTGGCTCCTTCAGTGGGAAACAACCTGTACGCAGATCGATTTTCCATCCGTGCCAGGGACATGACAAAAACTCACCTTCGCGCCTTAATTTAGGTTGTTGGCCCGGGTACTCGGCCACCACTTCGCCCGTCAATAGACCAGAAGACAGCTTTGCCCCTTGATGCGGACAAACATCCCGAAGTGCAAAGAACTCATCTCCCCGACGGGCCAGCACCATTTTGCGGCCAGCCACGCGAATAGAATAGAGCTTCCCTGATTGGAACGCATCGACCCAACCGATATCGTATTTCTTAACAGACATAGTCATCTACAATCCTAGCGCATAGAAGTGGGTAGCATTTTTCCACATTATTCTTTCCCGTAATTCACCCTTGATTATCTGNGGAATTGACCGATTCGGTGCGTCAAAATCCCAGTGGGGATAATCTGTGGAGAACATCAGGAAATCATCAGAACCGATCATGTCCAAAATCTGCAANAGATGCTGCGAGTTCGGCGGTTCTTCCATCGGCTGTGTAGTCACCCGGAAGTGTTCCAGAATATATTCGCTTGGCAGTTTCTTCAACCATGGCACCTCATCGCGCAACCCGCGATAGTTCTTGTCAAGACGCCACATCAGTGCTGGGAGCCAGGCAAAACCACCTTCGATCAGAACCACTCGCAATTCCGGAAATCTAACGAAGACACCTTCGCAGACCAGACTGATCACCTGCCCTTCAAAGGCCTGTGTCATTCCTGTATGATCCTCGATATAGTACGAAGGCCAACCGACAGCTGTGATTGGTACATCCCCCCCGCCTCCGAAGTGAATCCCGATCGGTAATCCAGCTTCGCACGCAGCTGCGTAGATCGGATCCATCTGCCACTTGCCGTAGGGAGCGCTGGAGCGTGCCATCAGTAGCACCTGAACGAAACGCTGGTCTGATCCCAGACGGCGGATCTCATCGGCTGATCCCTCCGGGTCCCCAGGATGGATCAGTATTGACCCACGCCATCGGGGATCAGAATCAAGCCATTCCGATTGAGTCCAGCTATTGACCGCCTGCATTAACGCACGACCCAGATCTAAGTTCTTGATCTGTGGTATACCGATCAGGGGGTTTAAGATCGCACAGTCGATATGCCAAGTATCGAGTAGTTGTTCTTTGCTAAATGCAGGTTCGGATCCGGCAACCCCACCTTCATAAGGGATTGCGTCACGTCGTGCGGCCTGGGCATACATCTTGGGGTACATGCTAACGCCTGGCAATTTGACTTCTCCCTGGGTGATATAGGTCTTCCATCGTAGTGACAGATGCGGGGTCAAATCGTCTATGGAACGGGTGTAATTATGAACATCTGTATCAATCAAGGACACAGATGTTCCTATCATCTCTTGGCGAAAGGAATCAAGCTGAGCAGTTTCTGGTGCGTCTTCTAAAGGATTTATATCCACCCTCATATCAGATACCGACCTGAATTAACTTTAGCAATGTTCATTATAATCGAGATATTCACTACTGGCAAGCGTCTTTTCTNTATGGACACACATCGTTCTATATTGACCAACGCTTCATTGAGCTCACTTCTTTGCTTCCGTGAATCGGATTTTGTTCATTCACTGTAGCTGTTTTTAGCCGGACCAAGCTACCAATTCTGTCAAGCGCTGGCTTCAGCGACACCAAGCGAGGCATGAATCTGGACAAACTTCCAGCTTTCCCCTTCTTTTTCAAGAACTCCGGTCATCCGCATTGCCAGTTCTTCTTCTACTCCCTGCCACTTGAGCGTCCAGGTCTGACGGGCGTAGAACCAAGCAACAGTATCGCGTTCTTGTATATCGAGGTGGTTGAATTGGATGGTGAAATCTTCTGTGCTAGCCACGTGGTGGTGATAATAGTCAGAGGCATTCTGGCCGCCTTCGATGAATTCGTTTTCGTCGGTGCCAATTTTAACGAAGTGGGACGCCGCTGATATCAGGTCGATCAGTTGCCAAGCATCTCTGGTGGTGAGAGCAGCGAAGTAGGCGTCTACGGTTTGCTGAGCATTCACAGGCATGTCTCCTGCTAGTTTGTTGGAGCCCGCCCATTTTGGGGCTTCGGTAACTCTGCTCTGGTAGATGAAAGAGAGTATAGAAAGTAAGCCGCCGGCTTGTAAAAGAGCCCCCTAAAAAGTGTTCGGAGGCAAATTCCCCTGAAAACTTTACAACATCCGTCGTAAAATGCGGTGCAAAATGCCCACATCAGAATCTTAAAGTCTAAAAAACATAAAATGACCGACAGATGCCATAATATAACACAATTGTTTCTCTGTCAATGACAAAAAAGCAAAAAACGGGTGTGTACGTCAGCCGCGCAATCGCCTAATTTTGGCGCACAAGGAGATCGCTAAAAGAGAGACGTAGGGAAGTGTTTGTCAGCTATAAGGCAGTGCTTAGCGACCAGAAATCGGGGTTTTTATTCTGGCTCATGGCTTCGTCGAACATGGTACATCCGGAATGTGCCGTAATTTTTAGCCAACTGTAAGAGCCCAACATAATCACAGGTAATATCAGTAATATTATTGGCCACAATCAGCGAGGCGAAGTGCTCACTAGCATAAACTTGACCTGGTGGGGTAATCGGTTCGATTCGGGCGGCCCGACTAACGTGAGAGCCCGAAAAATTGAGTTGTTGAATCATCGGATCTGTAAACCGGTAGACGGGACCGGTATGAAGTGCAATCCGTAGATTAATATCGGGTGGCAGTCCCCGTGCGGCCCAATCGGTGTCACGGATCAGATCCCTCTGTGTTAATGCAAAGTGAGCCGCATCTTCTACTGAGGAAAACACAAAATAGAAGGCATCCCCCCATGTATTTCTGGTCAGCGGTTTGTAGGGGTATTTTTCCATCTCCTGAGCCAAATAGCCCACAAACTGTTGGATAAACNGGGCAACCTCTACTTCAGATAATTTGCTGTATCCGACCACGTCGGCAAAGAACATAACCCGGATTTCATGCGGAAAATGCGATGTGTTTTCTAAGATTGAGACACTTTCAGGCTGGATGGAAATATTCGCTGGCACATCTATAATCTCGACGTCTCGCCCCGTATTTTTCCATCGACTAATCATATCTGGGGTTTCCCCCAAATTGCCGTGCTCTTGACCATCCCAGACGGCCAGAGAAACCAATGGGGTATCGTACTCTTGCGCCCTCAAGATCGCTGTGCCATCTACAATTAGGCTGGTAAACTCTAAAAGGACGCGATTATCTTGAGCGGGATAGTCGTTGGCCATTATCACCCGGCCAGCCCGATTCAAAATCCGTTCAAATCGGTTCTTCCACTCTGAATTTCTGTCCACATCGACGCTAGTCTGAACAAAGTGTTCGACAGCATAAGGCAGGATGACATCAATTTCACCTCCCCGCTCTAGCATGGCCTCCAGGAACAGAATATCGGACCCGGCAGCAGCAGAAGCAATGCCAATGTCCGCATCTAACTGATTCAGTTGATTAGCGATACGTACTTTGAGTTCGGTTTCTAGATGAACCGGGAAACGGCAATCTACCTCCCCCTCAGGTAGAAGCGGATGACCTGTAAAAACGATAATTTTAGGCAGTGCAAAGCAATCGTCCAACCAGTGAGGGTCTTCACCCAACGCGTCCAACAGCAGTCGCGCATTACGTCTGGTCGAGTTTAGGTTGGCAAAGTTACCTTTTCCCAGTTCACCGGCACGGGTGTAATGCTCTCTGGCTTGCTCTGGTTGGTTCAAAATCAGTAAAACCTCACCCAAAGTTGCTTGAGTCCAATAATCCGGCTCCATGCCTTTGGCCTCTTCCAGACTAATTTGATAGACATGCTGACCGATTCGATGAGCCGTCTCCAAATCACCTTTAATCAAGGCCAATGTGGCAGCGTTAATACCCGTGTAGCCACTGCCCGTATTTTGATAAGAGGTGTAGTAAGCATCAAATGCCTGTTCCAGTTGCGCTGCTTTTTCCTGTTCCTGGTTTTCTTTTTCCCACAAGTCTTTATGGGTTCGACCAAGTAAACCAAGTGTATCGTCGTCTTGATTCCCTTCGGCTTGCAACTCGCGTGCTATTTGGTTGGCTTTGTAAGGCGAACCACCTCTGGCCAGTGTCAGACCATTTAACTGTCTGAGTCGAAGGTCTGTGGTCCAGACTTCCAACCCTTCTGAAATGACGTCAAAGGCCAATAATGGTTCGCCAATGCCTAAAATTCGATGGCCGAGCGAACGATAAATCTCTGGTACTCGCCGCCAAATCTCGGGTGACCGTCCGCGCCAAATTTCGCTCAAGTTCCGGAGATCAAGGCTCTTATCTTCAAGGCGATCAAGGATGCGATGAACTTCGTCTTGCGCTCCCATTTGATCTTGTGTCGGTGGAATAATCCGATAACCCAGGTGCAGAATGGCTTTGATGGCTTCCATCGATGTATTTCGATCGTATTCCTTTTCTGACTCAGGAAGTTGGTCATAGAGTATCAAACAG
The DNA here is from genome assembly GCA_002699335.1 of Candidatus Poribacteria bacterium. The sequence goes on along the minus strand of PACG01000085.1, from coordinate 7,509 downwards.
GGGTGGGTCATAGCCTTATCATCGCGTTCTGGTCCGAGGGTCCAACCATCTTTCAGCCGTTGTTGGGCCCAGATTTCGTGCGTGTTTTCCGATAGCAATTCTGTTAAATTGGCCAATTCTTCTGGCAGTTGCACACTGGAGGTGTCAATAGGCTTAGGGGTGTAACTCATATCAGAATCCTTTTTGTTTCCTATCCATTTCAAAAACAGAGCGTTCGTCCGTATTATTTTGTTCTGTTGTAGGTAGTCCCTAATTTCGAAGCGTAAGGCTCGGTTAGCTATCTAACAAAAGTTATTGTAACACCTTACTAAGTTTGTGACAAAAATTATGAAGCTAGAGCAAAACAACTTGAGCATATCTATAACGACAAAAAATGACAAATTGTCTCAAAAATATCGACGGCTGAGCGAATCGCTCTTCAACCGATGCATTTACTGACAGATAAGGGCTTCTAGATCTGCGGGTTTTACTCACATATCGATGTTGAATCAGGTTGTCTTTTATCTACTATCTGGTTGTAAAATAACTTAAACGATTTCACATAAGATGATCTACTGTATTTGTCATTCTACTAACCAAAGTGATCGATGGTGAAAGATTAAACGGAGCGACCAGGTTTGACGCAAAACGGTCTTGAAGCGATCTTGACAGAGGTCAAAAATAACTGATATACTCATTAACTGCGTGACTTTACCCCCGTTTTTAGATTGGTCAAGTGTACGCACCTGAGGTGCAGGAATAGTAGGGGCAAGTTGGTGGAGGCATAATCTTACTAAACAGTGAATTTAAATTATGAAGCGGACGATTGAAGCCATCCAGGGCATGAAATCGGCAGGAGGGAAAATCGTGGCTTTAACCGCCTACGACTATCCGACTGCCCGGATTCTGAATCAGGCTGAGGTGGATATTATCCTCGTCGGCGATACATTGGGAATGGTCGTTCTCGGCTATGAATCGACAGTTTCGGTAACAATGGACGACATTGTCCACCACACACGAGCCGTTGCTCGTGGTAACCGAACCTGCTTATTAGTAGCAGATCTACCTTATCGCTCTTACACCTCTACTGATCTGGCAATCGCAAATGCGCAACGATTATTTGAGGTTGGAGCAGAAGCGGTTAAGTTTGAGGGCTGCCATCCAGAAATCACGCAAGCTTTAGTTGAACACAACTTGCCGGTGATGGGACACGTTGGATTGCTGCCACAGACCGCAGATAGGTTTCGCGTCCACGGCCGGCGTACCAAGGAGGCACAGGAGATTTTTGACCAAGCCGAAAGACTAGAAGAGGCTGGCTGTTTCGCCTTGGTTTTGGAGTCGATAATCCGGCCATTGGCTGCCGAAATTACGAATTCGCTAACGATTCCGACCATTGGCATCGGTGCTAGTATTGACTGCGACGGGCAGATCCTGGTCTTACACGACATGCTAGGCCTCTTCGATCGCTTCACGCCAACCTTTGTTAAGCGTTATGCAGATCTGGGCAAAGTTATCTCACGAGCGGTTACTACCTACCGGTTAGAGGTTCAACAGGGGCTTTTCCCACATCCAGATCATACCTACAAATAACCAAATTAACGATTTAAGATAAACGGTGGATGGTAACTAAAGGCCGCTTCGCTAGCGAAGTGGGTACATCCGTCAGCAAGGGAAATCAGATGTTCAAAATTGGTCTTATTGGTGACGAAGTTTCACAGGACTTTCAAACAGTTGTCAACCTATCGACAGAATTTAACCTCGATTCAATCGAGATTCGTTCTGTTTGGGATAAACCGCCTCAAGAATTGACGTCCAAAGATGTTGAGGAGATGAAGCGTATTTTGGAGGGAACAGACCTGCAGATCATCGGTCTAGCTTCCCCCTTTTTCAAGTGTGATATCGACGATATGGAAGCACGAAAAGAGCATCTACAGATCCTGAGAGACTGTATTCGACTCGCACACCAATTCGAAGCCACGATTATCCGCACTTTCGCTTTCTGGAAATTCGACAATGTCGAGGATCGGTGGGATGAAATTGTTGCAGCCTACGATGAACCGGTTCAAATGGCTGAGGGCGAAGGTGTGATTTTAGGGATGGAAAACGAATATTCAACTTCGCTAGCGACAGCCTTATTAACGGAGAGATTTATCCGCGAGATCGATAGCTCGAGCGTTCGTGCTATCTGGGATCCAGCCAATGAAGCCCACGCGGAGGATGATGGAGAGACGCCATACCCGGATGCTTACAACCGCCTCAAGCCGCTGATGGTACACGCCCACTTAAAGGATGCAGACCGAAACCCAGAGACCGGCGAAATGGAGTCCGTGCCTGTTGGCGATGGTAAGATCGATTGGCTGGGACAACTGCAAGCTTTCATCGACGATGAGTACGATGGACACTTGACGCTGGAGACCCACTGGCGACCCACCCTTAAGTTAGCAGATGATATTGTTCACACTCCAGGCGGCAGCGAATTCTCTCAGGCGGGTGAACAAGCCTCACGCATCTGCCTTGAAAATCTATTTCGGATTATCGATAATCTGGATCGATAGCGAGACCAGAGAACTCAATCGTCAACAACCAGCTTTTAATTTTTACTCGATAGCGAAGCGGCGCTGATAGAGTTAGCTAGCAAGAGTTAAACTAGCTCGATCTTGAAACATTGATCCATGTCACAAGATGCGAAGTCAGAATTGGCAGAGTCGGCAAGTACGGACTTCATCGAAATCCGTGGAGCCGGTGAACATAACCTGCGAAACGTAGATCTCTGTTTACCCAAAAATCAACTGATCGTCTTTACGGGTGTGAGTGGCTCCGGTAAATCGTCGTTAGCGTTTGACACGATTTACGCTGAAGGTCAACGTCGCTATATCGAGTCGCTCTCGTCCTACGCGCGTCAGTTTTTGGGGCAAATCGAAAAACCACGGGTCGATTCTATTGCTGGCCTTTCGCCCGCCATCTCCATCGATCAAAAAACGGTCAGTAATAATCCTCGCTCGACGGTTGCCACCATCACCGATATTTACGACTATCTGCGGGTGCTGTATACCAACGTTGGCAAGCTCCACTGTCTTGAATGTAGGCAGCCACTAGGTGCGCAAACCGCCGACCAGATTATCAACCAGATCTTGACATTGCCTGATAAAACCCGTTTTCTAATCTTGGCACCCATCGTTCGAAGCCGACGCGGTCGACATAAGCGAGAACTCGATGATGCCTTACGATTGGGATATACCCGTGCTAGAATTGATGGGCAGATTGTTCAGTTAGTCGACGATATCCCACTTGACACACGTCAGCGACACAACATCGAAATCGTGATTGACCGCTTGATTCAGAAACCGGGAATCCGACCACGATTAGCTGACGCTGTCGAAACGGCGCTACGAATGGGAGAGGGGAACCTGATTCTTAGTGTGGTCGCTGATAGCGATCAGGCTGAATATACAGAGGATCAGTTTTTTAGTAGAAACTTGACCTGTGGTAGCTGCCAAATCAATTTTGAGACACCAACGCCCAGTGATTTCTCTTTTAATAGCCCCTCTGGTATGTGTCCGGCCTGTCGCGGGTTGGGAACGGTTGAAATGGTAATGCCCGACCGGGTTGTTCCGGATGAATCGCTCTCCATTGCTGACGGCGCAGTGCTACCCTGGGGTAAACTGGAAGATCGGCAAGCCCTGTTCATCGCCCATAGCTTAACCGACCATTATCAGTTTAGTTTGGAACAACCCTGGTGCGAATTAGATTCGTTGCATCAGCGGGTTGTTTTGGAAGGGACCCAAGGGGATCAGATCCCGATGATCTACCGGTGGTACAGAAACCGACGACATAAAAGGCGACGGGCTTACGATGGAGTTTTAGCCGATCTGATGATCGAATTCGCTTATGCCCAGGAGATCCAGGACACTAAATGGCTGAAGTCGGCAAAGCATTACTTAGCGCCACAAATCTGTCCGGAGTGTAACGGAAAGCGTATCAAAAAGTCAGTGCAAGCAGTGACCATTCAAAATCAATCGATCATCGACCTCACCGAGATGACGATCGACGATTGCCTCCAATTTTTTGAAAGTCTAGCTCTGCCTAAACGTGACCGGTTGATTGCCAGAGAACTGCTGAAAGAGATTCAAGGTCGCCTCAAGCTTTTAACCAATGTCGGATTAGGTTATTTATCCCTTAACCGAATGGCACCAACGCTATCAGGTGGAGAGTCGCAACGGATTCGGCTGGCCTCGCAGATTGGGGCCGGGTTGCAGAACGTCATCTACGTTTTGGACGAACCCAGTATCGGCCTACACACACGCGACAATAAACATCTGCTAACTACCTTGAAGCGTCTACGGAATCAAGGCAATACGGTGATTGTAGTAGAGCATGATGAAGATACAATGTGGTCGGCAGATCTGCTGGTCGATTTCGGGCCTGGGGCGGGGATTAATGGTGGCCAAGTCGTGTCGGTCGGCCCTCCCTGCGAGGTTGCAGAGAAGGCCGATTCGCTAACAGCCAAATATTTGCGCAAAGAGCTCGAAATTGCGATTCCCAAAGTCCGTCGAACAGCCAAGCTCACTGATCAAGGAGATCCTCTTTATCTCGAAATTCGAGGGGCCAAACACAATAATCTGAAAAATGTCGATGTCCAAATTCCTGTTGGTGTCTTCATCTGTATAACAGGGGTTAGTGGGTCTGGAAAAAGCTCACTGATAAACGATATTTTGCACAAAGCTCTGGATCGAGATTTAATGCGAGCCGGGACAATACCTGGCGAATATCGGGAAATTCGTGCTTTAGCCGGCAACCAAGTTGTTGACGATTTACGTCAGGTGATCGATAAAGTTATTGCCATCGATCAATCTCCGATCGGGCGAATTCCTCGTTCTAACCCCGCCACCTATACCAAACTCTTTGACCAGATTCGAAACTTTTATACCGAACTGCCCGAATCTAAGGTTCGAGGATATAAGCCTGGACGTTTCAGTTTCAACGTAAAAGGGGGGCGTTGCGAAGCCTGTGAAGGAAATGGAGCCAATAAGATCGAAATGCAGCTTTTGGCAGATGTTTGGGTAACCTGCAACGTCTGCAGTGGGTCTCGATACAATCAAGAAACCCTATCGGTAAAATATAAAGGTAAGTCGATAGCTGATATTTTGAACATGGACGTGCAGGAGGCACTCAGCCACTTCAGTGCGATCCCCAAAGTGGCTAAAATTCTGCAAACCTTACAAGACGTAGGGATGGAATATATGAAAGTTGGGCAACCATCGCCGACCCTGTCGGGAGGAGAAGCCCAACGAATTAAGCTGGCGAGAGAACTCTCTAAGCGGAGTACGGGTAAAACGCTGTACGTTTTAGATGAACCGACAACAGGTTTGCACTTCGACGATGTAAAAAAACTGTTGCGCTCGTTGCATCGATTTGTCAATTCTGGTAATACCGTGGTGGTGATCGAACACAATTTAGAAGTAATAAAAACGGCGGATTATATTGTAGATCTGGGACCTGAAGGCGGCGAGGCCGGCGGTCAGATTATCGCCGTCGGAACACCTGAAACCGCGGCGCAGATAGAAACTTCATATACCGGACAAGCACTAAAAGTCGTACTTTCTAACAAAGAGATCAAAAGTATCCCATCGCAATCAGTAGCCATTGAACAAGCGCGACGACCTCAGGTCGGCGCCTTCGATGGAAGTTCTGAGCCCAGAGCCCGTCCTGGGGAATTGTCACCTCTACCAACTAGGCTCCAAACCACAAAACCATCAGCGATCAGTGTTTTTGGCGCCAGCGAACATAACCTGAAAGGGTTGACTGTAGAAATCCCGCATGGAAAACTAACGACTTTCACCGGGGTGAGCGGGTCGGGTAAATCGTCGCTAGCGCTGGATACTATTTATGCTGAGGGACAACGGAGATATATCGAGTCTCTGTCGGCTTATGCACGTCAGTTTTTAGGCCAAATGGAGAAACCACAGGTGGATCGAATCGAGGGCTTATCTCCTGCCATTGCCCTCGAGCGCAAGGGTCAGAATAAAAACCCACGTTCAACTGTTGGTACTATTACGGAGATCTACGACTATCTTCGGGTGCTGTACGCCAGAATAGGGCAAGCTCATTGTCCAAACTGCGGGCAGTCGGTCCAAGCTCAGACAGAACAACAAATTATAACTGAAGTCCTCAACTTGCCGGACCGATCCCGGATCTATGTTTTGTCACCCTTAGATCTGCAGGTGGACTACGATGATGAACCGTTGGCTGAAATTCTGCAGCACCTGGTTCGAGAGGGATATGCACGCGTTGAAGTCAATAAGCGAATCTATCCGCTCGATCAAGTGCCAACTCACCTAATTCCAAAACCTTACTCACTAAACCTGGTCATCGACCGTTTGCTCATCTCCCAGGATAATTTAGAGAAAGGTCGGTTGGCAGAAGCCATTGAAGTCGCTTTGGCTAAAAGCGAAAGGATGGTAGTAATTCGGATTGAGCCAAACCAAGCAGAGAATAAGATTAAGCCGATTTATCAGGCCTTCACCACTCAGTTTGCCTGTGTTCCCTGTGATGAGATCTTTCCAGAATTAACGCCGCAACACTTCTCTTTTAACAGCCAAATAGGACGGTGTTCAACCTGTCAAGGGCTCGGTACACTCGGTAGAGATCCAACATCTTGTCCAGATTGTCAAGGCACGAGGCTTCAGCCTTTTCCACGTCGAGTGACCATACCTGCCCTCGATTGGCGTCTGAGCGAAAGTGTGTCCTCAACTCAACCTCTGGTTGGTCTGAACGGAGACGAGGATCGGGGGAATGAATTGACCTTAGCCGAAATTACGGCCTTGTCAATTAGTGACACTGCCCAATTTTTTCAACAGATTGACCTAAGCGACTACCAGTTGACGGTTGGGCAAGAGCTGCTGAATGAGATTCAAAACCGTCTTCAGTTTTTAGTGGATATTGGTTTACACTATTTGACTTTGAATAATATTGCACCAACTCTGTCAGGAGGTGAATTCCAACGGATTCAGTTAGCCAATCAACTCGGTAGTGGCTTGACAGGAGTCACTTATATTCTGGATGAACCGACGATTGGCTTACATCAGCGAGACAACCAGCGGCTGGTCGAGGCACTGAAAAAATTGCGGGATCTGGGGAACAGTGTATTGGTAATAGAACACGACGCATGTACCATTTCCGAATCCGATCATCTACTCGATTTTGGACCTGGAGCGGGGCAGTTTGGTGGACAAATTGTGGCCCAAGGCACACCAAACGAGGTTCGGGCTAATCCGGCCTCCTTGACAGGCCAGTATCTGTCTAGGACCCTGCTTGTCGACACTCCGACCGAACGACGGCTGGTTCATGCAGGTGTGGGTGCGGATCAGAAGCAAACATCTCGCACATTGAAGGACCGAACCCGCCGTTTTGGCAATATTCGTCGCCGCCCCCCGGGTAATCTTGCTCAAAAACGAGACACATCGCATACTCGTTCTCGAGGTCGCACACGCCCGTACCGTCGGCGAGACCGCCGCCGTCTATCGCAGCCTG
>PACG01000084.1 GCA_002699335.1 Candidatus Poribacteria bacterium | reverse complement strand
TTGACCGACTTTCTGTTCGAACAGTGCCTGCCATTCCGGAGCAACCAGGCAGTCGCTGTCTTCCTGTGCGTTTCCCCGGTTCTCGAGCTGCGCCTCGGTGGGCGTGTAGTAAATGTATCCGTTCGTAACACCCGCCACAAATGTGTAGGGATGGGGCGATCGCTGCTTGATGCCGAGACCGATCTCAACGGATAACTCGCCGGGGAACGTCACGAGGACGAAGTTGCCGATGCGCAGGCCGACGACTTCGACCTCGACCGTTTCGCCCTCCGCTTTGAAGCGCACCTGATGCCTTTTCAGCAGGTTGATGTTCGTCTGGATCCGGGTGAGTTGCTCCATCGTGTGGATATTGTCGATGTAGGCGTTGAGGGCACGGCGGTTCTCCTCGTCGAAAAGGTCCAGATCTTCTCGACCGGCCGCCCTCTCGTGGAGATAGCGATGGGAGGCATAGGTTGGGTATTCCGGCGACAGACGGTGTTTGATGAGCAGGGGAACGAACGTCTTCAGGTTGAGGGTCGTTCCTTTCAGCGTCTGCAGGTTCTCCTGTTGTTCCTTCTCGAGCGAGGCGATGTGCTTCGAAAGGTCGGCTCTGGGCAACTGGAGCATCTGGCGGATGACGTTGAGTTCACGGCTGTCCTGATCGCGGATCTCGCCTAACGCCTCCAGCGTACTCAATCCGAGGATGTTGCCGAGCGGATTCGCGTCGCGGGGGTGATCGACGTCCTTGTACCAGATCGGATTGACGTCACCCGTTGCGCCCTGGACGAACAGGGCAATTGCGCCATCACCTGTCATGTCTTCGATAACTTGCGAGGCGAATCCGGTGATGTCGGCGGTGTCCTTCCCGCTCGGCACGCCGAGTATGGGGTGGACGGCGAAGTTGTAGACGACAGCAAGTGTTTGGCCGGTCTCTCGATTGAGTCGGAGGATGCCGATCTCGGGATCGATCGGTCCGACGGACGCTACCTCCTCGTCGGGGGGCAGGGCGTAGGCGTGACGGACGTCCGCTTCCTTGCCGGTCTTGAGCCTCAGCCTGCGGTTTTCGGAGATGCGGTCTTCGTGACCGGTGCCAACACCGATGGTCACGGGTACTAGAGCTTCGTGCGCTTCTCGGACAGCCTGAACAGTTCGCTCGGCGACGTCGGTACAGACACGGCCGTGGCAATGGCTAGCGTTGACGATAACGCGGGCAGGATCTATGCCCGGTTCGTTGGCAAGCCGGGATCGGACTGTCTCCAGATAACTGTTCTGGATCGAGCCGATTTCGGCGATGGCCACTGCGTCGACGGTTGCCAGAACCGCGGTCATATCACCCGATTTCAGGACGAGTGCCTTCGCATAAAGTGGGTCGTTGGCCAGACCTGCTTTCTCGTCTGTGATGACGACCTTCGCTGCCCCTGCCAGAAGTCGCGGTAGTGAAGGGTGGTTATTCATCGGGTTAAAGTAAGTCCCTAAGCTACTAATTTTCCTGTCTTAGTTTTTCCATCCCAATAAATTGCTTTGTTTGATTCCACATAATTCCCTACTGATATATGACCTCCTAATTGAACTATTCTGATTTGCTTACCAGTTAGGTCATAGATTTTAGCCGTGACTGTTGAATCCCCAGCTACCTGGACAGGAATCTAAGTTTTTGGGTAGAACGGATTAGAATAATTAGCCATTAGAATGTTTTGGTTTCAGCGACTAGAGTATTTCCTGACTAAATTCAGTTAATCCATCGCCTTTAATCAGCTTTTTATGCCCAATAATTAGGACTTTAATTTACTAACGAATTGGTAATTGCAGAAATAAATCTCTCATGATTTTGCTCAAAGTTTTCTCCTGCCCTTGAGCGTGTCATAGTAATTACCAGGTCATTTTGCAGATCAACCCTCAAGGTACAGGATGATGCTGAACCATGTCCAATAGTTTCTGAACTAAGACCCCCTTCGTTAAATTGCGTGAGACCAATTCCCCATGTAATGTCTGTATTTGGACCCAAAAGAGAATCCAATTTTTGTGGCAACATTTGTTTGAAGTTTTCTTCACTAAAAAATAGATAGTTGTCGTATTTCCCTCGATTGCAAAGCATTTGCCCTATCAAAGCTAAGTCATAAGCATTTGACCAAGTCAGTGCGGATCCATCAATCGACTCAATAGATTGACAACCTAATGGGCCAAATAAACATTTTTGATATAAATGGGGTAAAGTTATACCTGTGATATGTTCAAGCGCCTTAAGTGCAATCCCAATACTCGTTCCGTTATATCGATGTTCTTTCCCAACTTTTAAGTACGGGTATGCTTCACCATAAATCTGCTCCAGGTCATTCCACGTATCAGTAAAATGTTCATCCATGTCAGCAGTATGGGTAAACAAATGACGAAAAGTAACTGGAGTTGTGATCCCTTCATCAGAAAACTGAGGTAAAATCCTACTAATAGGATCATCTAATCTGATCAATCCTTGTTCCACAAACATCATAAATAGTGTGCCTGATATGGCTTTGGTTATAGAATAAACTAGATGTTTAGAGTCTGGAGTGACAAGTTCACCATTTCTCTTACCATACCCTTTGTTGAAAAATACTATTCCTTTTCTGGCAATACAAGTATTAAATGGTTCTGAAGATTCTTTTAACCAAGCATTCAGAATCTCATCAATCTTATTTGCAGTTCCTGGCTCTATTTCTGCCTCATCTTCCGTTCCTTCTATCAGTACAGGTACTGATATACCCTCTTCTAATTTGGGGCCAACCAATACCTTTGGAAATCGATCTTCATTGCCATTTATTTGGCGCTTTAGCTTCAACCACCACTGTCTATCTTTGGTGGTTGCGCTCTCTAAATGAGAAAGTGAATTTTGGTCGGGATTCATTTCACTCATTCCCGCCAACAAAATTGCAAATTCATGAGATCGATTGGTATCTCGTTCAATAGCTAAGCTAATAAATGTATTTACACTCTGACTCTGATTGCTCCAAATGGAAGAATCAACACCTAAATATTCAGGAAAAACGATTTGCCCGTCTATAGAGTCATTCACCAACATTGATCTTGGTTTTTCACATTTAAAAAGAGTTTTGTAGCGAATATATTCCACTCCGTCTTGGGCTGTAATTTTTACGATAGCTCCATATCGACCCGACTCAACAGCAGTTTCTACGATTTCATAGTTCTTTGAATAGAAGTCGATGTTGATCTTGTAATCACCCAGTAAAATTTTTGCCTTTTCAGGATTAATAAAATCGCCATTCGGAAACTGGTCACTTTCATTAGGTAAGAAAACACTAGGCTGGAACACAAAGTCCAGATTTAACAGCTCTCTGAATCTGTCTGAGGGTTTCGTAATAGTTTGGTCAATTGTCATTTCAATCTCACTTAGCCATTCTATATTGGATAATATATTAACTGTTGATCAGGAAACTAATTATTAAGCGTCAATACCATATCATAGAACATGTCGAAAACTCTACATCTAACAATGAACGAATCATGATCAATGATGGGAAGGTAACCTAGTAGATGGGGGAATTGGAGTCAAAATTGGATAAGATAGAATTAAGCTAGGATGAGAAAACACGGTACCAACTAAAGGCAACTGATACCCGCCGGCTGATTATCCCGTACGGGATTAATGCTTGTAAACATATACCATTCAAGCAGCGGTGGTTACGCACTATCTAGCAGAAATCTTGTTTGTCTTTCAGTATCTAGTTGCGAATCATATATGAACTTAAAAGATATTGTCTGTAATCTTGGTCTGGTGGCTGGATCTTCTTCCATATCGATGTTGGTAAGGCAAATGCTTGAAATAACACTAAGTATGGCAGCAACCTTAACTTAAACACTTCCATTTTATTTTAAGCTATAGACTATAACTAGCCGACCACATGTTGGAAATTTGCTAATCCTAATTTCCTTGGCATATGCAGAGAACCTAGCCTCAATTTCCTCCTCCGTCATAAAATGTTTAATTACTCTGTGCTTTGATCCATTAGGTAAGTTTCTTTCTTGAATATGATTGCCTTCACCATCATAAATCCCTGCTATCGAATTCTCACCTGCTAATTGATCACAGAAAATTATTGTTGCCCCTTCTTTCAAAATATGGTGCAATCCTTCTAAAAACTGGTCCATTCTTGACTTGGGAACATGGGAAAACCAATCAATTGCCATGGCCGCATCAAATTCGCCCTCAATATGACTTAAATCATACGCATCTGCTTGCTGTAAAGACACTGAATCTGAGGGTAAATTCTTCATCCCTGCCTGTTTTAAGGTTGATTGATTGAAATCTGTAGCTAGTATTTTATTAGCAAAATGGCAAATTTGTTGTGTCCAAAACCCCGTTCCACAAGCGACTTCAAAGACATTTAGATTCTTTAATTCACAACCAATGTGATCTATGACAGGTTGTAGAGGGACTAATATTGATGGATCATCGTATCCCCTCGACTGATCGTAAATAGTTGCCCGTTGATTATAATACAACTGCATTTCATCAATGATTTTCATCTAGTTAAGCGAGATTGATTTTAGAGTCGGCAAAAATAATAGTGGCTAAGCGTATTGCAAACTAGTTCTTTCAGGGTCTAGTTGAAGATCAGATATAAACTAAAAAGGTTCTCGTCGGTAGCCCTCTGTTAATAGTTATACTCTCTGCCTGGTCTATGTTGGTTGTTGCAAATGCAAAGGTCAAAAATTTTTAGGCAGATGAATCACTAAAGAGCTAATCGATGGCCTTTTAAATAATTGCCACTAATCTTCGCCAAAACAATAGCAAAGTCGATCAGGAGCGACAATAAAGAATATACCATCCTCATTAATTTCTTCAGAGAGGGATGCATTATTACGATCTTTCAGACCATTTGATGAAAAAAAATCAAATGCTCGTTCAACTGAGTTAACTTTGAAATAGCTACCTTCCTGTTCAGGATCTCCACCATTTTCAGCTAAACCTATTTTGACNTCATCTCTGGACAAAATAGCTNANTTNTGAGGTTTTNTCTTTCGATCTATAACNTGAAANCCCATAANATNTTCATAAAANGGAATGGCTGAAGNCTAAATCATTNACTGGAAGATTAAGGACATNATCNTGATAAGGNGAAGCNGAAATGAAAAGNAAATTAGACATTATTTTTATCCTCGAATAATTGNAATGGGAGAAAAGTTTGAACACCTGAAATCGAAACCACAGGAGGATATTTTTATTAGGTAGAAAGTCCTATAAATATACTAGACGACCTACCTGATAGATTTAAAGTAGAAACNTCTGGNTGCTTAGAATTAAGATGTTCAAAGGATTGTGTCTNTTTTGTGACATCAACTGNAGTCAGATCAATACNAGATAAATTTAGTCCANTCANATCTACCTCAGCAAAATCCTCTTTGGTAATAGCATCTCCCGCATTTTCACCCAGTGTTTTCTCCCGTGNTGCTCTTAGGTTTGGATCGGGAATAAGTNTTTTAGGGCTAAGCTCTTCAAGATTTCTGGCTATAGAGCTAATTCTGACTTCGTCGATAAAACCCATCCAGCCGTATAATAAATTATGTTNAGAGCCAATCGCGACATTCTAAGATCCATTGATGGTTAGTATGCCTGTGTTTGCAACTGATCCTTCAAGTTCACCATCCGCATATACCTTCACGTTACTACCGTCATAGACTCCAGCTACGTGATACCATTTCTGAGTTGAAAGGACTCTTGTTGATGACACGTGATAATACCCACATTTGTGTTAACATGAAATTTAGCGATTCCATCTTCAATTCCGAGATGATATATTTGCCAGATACTTCTTCGCCTTACTGAGTTACAACTAGCTTCAACCATCTAGAGATTGAGCATAAATCCAAGTTTTAACAGTAATTTCGTTATTAGGTGTTAAGAGCTGATGTACGACCTCATCTTCGACAGGAATATAGACAGATTGTTGTCCGTCAAAGACAAAAGAATTACCAATCGTTACTTTATTTCATCCTACGTTTGCATTCCAAATAGCTTTGTTTTTAATTACTGCCTTTATATTTTTTTGATGAATCTGTGATACATTGCCCGATCCTTCGTCAAAATGCCATCATAGCCCTAGTGTATGATCATCGAATTCATATTTAAAGCCCGTTGCTGCCCAAACAGAACCAGAAGCCAAAACAACCAACCAAAGTAATAGACCAAATCGTTTCATCTCAATATTTCCTATTCTCTGGTTTCAAAGCGTCGTCAAATGATGGAATAGGTCCGATTAAGTGTCAAAGTGCTAGTAGGATCTTCTGTCTCAATCGGGCAAAATCAGTATATCAAGCCTTGCGTATTTTTGTAAAGTAATATCAGGCAAGATTGTCAGGAAAGAAAATATGTGTCAAATATACCCACCAGTCAAAACACCTCGTGTACTTAGACATCCCCGGTCGAGGCCAAGGCCCCGTCTCAACTCGTAGATTGCGGACAAAATGGTCGACCAACCATTTTTGTTCCTGGAATAGGAGCAAAGCAGATCCGGTCGTTCGGTAATCGAAACCAGACCTCTGGTCTGTCCTCAGTTTTAGCACTTTGCTGTAATTACGTCGTTGCCCCATTTGGGTGAATATCTCCCGAGGAGCCTGGAAAACTATGTAGTGTTTACAGCATTGTCACCAGGGAAAGTTGTAGGAGGGCTGATGAACGAAACGCTTGGTTTTGATGTCAAACTTAATCTGAGACTGTGGCGGTAGGCAAACAGCCAAGCGTGTACCGTTGACGGGAAATGACACCTCTTCTCCTGACAACAATCGGTATGTGGCGTCAGAAAACTGGTGTTCGGCGTAGGCACCAGCCTGGACGATCACCTCCCGTGAATCAGTCGGGCTGAGATTAACCAAGTGCAGCACCGTGCGATCCGAAGTCAGTTCAGAAACTAGGGCCGCAATATCCGGTGGCAGCCCCGGCCGCCTGTTCACCGGATCGAAGTGTCGCACCCGCGACATCAACAACCCACCGTTGTAAAATGGCAGTGGCGCGCCCATGGTCAGATTAACCAGCCCCTCGACACTGACTGGATTGCGGTAGATGAGGCTGAATCCATCGCCCCCCTTGGGTTGATGCTGGCGGATCTCATCCAATCGGCCGTTCACCTGCGATATGTTGTGCTTGAGGATCTCCTCCGGATATGCTGGATATGTACCATCCAAGTAAGCTAGCCAGGCGGCTTCATGTCCCCCGTGGTCCTTGGCCATAAAGCGGCTGATCGATTCGATTCGCTTCCAATCACGCGACCAGCGCGCTTCGGGATCGTGATTGTGGATTTTGCTGAGGCGATCGCGATCCATCGGATCCATCGACATGTTCCACAAGTGGGCCGGGCCGACCGGATCCATGGGCATGAACTTAAACCATCCATCGACCTCTTTGCATGTTCCATCGGCGTTCCGCAGCACTGGCAGGAACGACATCGGTTCATTGATTACCTTTCCCGCTTGGCCGTGTTTGTGAGGAACATAGATGGTATCGTTCTTGATAATACCGAGTCCAGTCAACAGGTCGATCTGGCTACGCGGTAGGTCGAGATAGGTGGGATCACCGGTCACCAGCAGCGCATTTTCAGCGGCCATCCCTGTGGATTGAGCATACCCGCCCCAGCCGTGGTAGACGGTCCAGCCGTAGAAGCCACCATACCACCTGCCATCGATATACTCACCCACCTTACCCGACAAACCGACATTATCGGGCAGAATGCCCCCGTTCTCCTGCACGCGCTCGATCCAGGCGTCGGTGTATTCGGTGATCCACCTACGGTACTTATCTTCACCAGTAGTCAGGAAAGCGTTGAGCATCAGGCTGGTGATGGCCAGGTTGATAGGGCCATCGCCGCGTGCCCACCGGCGATGCGCTGTTGCTGCCATCTTTTTCATGTTATCGCCTTCGTTCAGTTCAGCGAAACTGGCAATCCCTGGCACGTCGTAAAACGGAAGCCCGTAGTGGTCTATCGTCCAGACATACTCCCAGGGTTCATCAGGTATCCAAGGCAGTGGTCCGGTACCGCCTGTACGTGTACTGAGGACCAGTTTGCGCTCCTCATCGTAGTTTTTGATGCCGGGATATTCATTCAGGTAGAGACCGGCGAAACGCTGCGCACGATCCATAAATTTGGGGTCGGACGGATCAGCTAGACACAGGGCATAAAATAGTTGAAATCCTTCACCCTGATGGAACCAGTCATCGCAGTTATGGAACTCGTTCTGCACCGTGCCGTTATCGGTAAAGTGTTGGGTAATGGTCTCCCATTGTCGCTTGGCCAGCGGTAGGAAACGAGCATCACCACCCAGCGTGTAGAACATCGGCCAATTGTGGAATGTCTCGTAAGAGTCGTCCAGTTTGCCCCAGGAATTGTAGCGGAAGGCGCCGTCGCTCTGCAGATACTTTTCGATGAACACGTCAGCCGATGTGTTCATCTGGTCGATTAGTTGCCGTTGTAGCACAGCCCACTCTGGCGCTTGGTCGAACGTTACGGTTACATCGACGTGCGGGAACCTGGACCGGTCGTCGTCAGCCCAACACCAGTTAGCACTACCCAAAATCAGGATTGCCACCACCATCAATCCGACGGCTTTGCCGGCCCATTGTATCGAGCCTCCGTCAGTAGAAGTCCGACTATCAGACCATTTTCTTATCTGTACTTCCTGTGTCTGGCCCGGTAAGACACAGATGAGAAAGAGGAAAAATACAGCTGTTGTTAGCATCGACATGTACTTGGATAAGTGTGTCATACTAGATCTCCGGTTTGATATCTGAATTGTCGNACTCTCAAGTACTGTANCTGTTCCTCAGGCACCCNTTTTTGCCCATTTGNAAAACACTTTTCCTTGAATTACAAGTATATTAAGTGCAACCAGGTGGTTGAGAAAATACCACAAGAGATGCTTGCTTGCAAGTCCAGGCAAATCTAGGCAAGTCTAGGTATCTCTCAGGGCCAGAATTTAATTCTTTCTCCACTATAGANATTTGACTCTTGGGGCAAATACTGACCATAAGCCNACTCTTGCTAGCTCTGGCAACCGGGTGGATCACCTCGGCTTTGTTGAACCTACTTGAGACTGGTTAAGAGCATTTACGCTTCTAGATCTTTAGGCCGTTTAGTGGTACTATGCTGTCAGGATTTCCTGCCATGATCTATAATATAGAGGAAACTTATGCGCCAGATCCAGGCGCAGTTATAAAGGGGAGTACAATGGATAAAAGCAACCTGGCGATCAACGGTGGCGCTAAAGCAATAGAGGGATATGAGGGCGCCGGGCAGCCAAAGATCAGCAACGAGGAGTTCCTGGAAATGGCCAGTGTCTGGGGTTATTCTCAGGAGATTATCGACAAAATCAAAGAGGCCATTGAAAAGGACGATCTGGGCGNCGGNCCGTCTCTGGTGGCTTACGCTCCAGCNTCCAGAATGTACCAACTGGCGGAGAAAGCCGTTGAGCTGTTCGACGTCAAGTANGTCATTCCGGTTACTTCTGGTACGGCNGCGCTGCATTGCGCCTATATCGCGGCTGACATCTGCCAGGGCGACGAGGTCATCGTCCCCGGNTTTACGTTTATGGCCACAGCAATGGCGGCAGTGGTGGTTGGTGGCCTCCCGGTTTGGTGCGAAGTGGACGAATCCATGACCATTGATCCGGCCGACGTGGAAAAGCGCATCACTCCCCGAACTAAAGCCATCGCCCCGGTTCACATGAACGGCTACGTCTGCGATATGGACGCGGTTATGGACATAGCAAAGCGTCATAAGCTGAAGGTGATAGAGGACTGTGCTCAGTCATGCGGTAACTCTTTCCACGGGCAGCGCGTGGGAACTATCGGCGATCTTGGTNGTTTCAGCATCAGTTCCTACAAGACCACCGGCGGCAGCGAGGGTGGCNTGATCATGACCAACGACGAGAAGTTATACTATCGCGCTCTGCAGTGGNCGGAGGCTGGCGGCTTGTGGCGTCCTGATCGCTACGCTCTTTCTCGCTGGGAAGACGAACTATTCTGCGGCCTGAACTACCGGATGCCTGAATTGTCCGCAGCAGTGAACCTTGTGCAGCTGGGGAAAATGGACGCCCAATTGGACCGCTGGCGTACCAACAAAAAACGCGTACTGGCAGATTTGCCGGTCTATAAAGAGATAAAGCCTCAGGTAATCCATGATATTGACGGTGAGCACGGCAACAGTCTGGGATTCTTCGCNCAAACTGCGGAGGAGGCAGAACGACTGTCGCCCATTCTGAGCGCGGAGGGCATCGGTTTCAACACCAGAGGTCGAAGCGACGGACGCGACTGGCACATATATAAGTACATGAGNCCCATCATGGACAAGCTCCCAGCGACGTCGGACGGCTATCCATGGATCGACCCCAAGACGGGGAAGGAATTTCCAGTAGAATATTCACCGGATATGTGCCCGNGCACACTGGAACTCATGAGCCGCCGAGTCAACACAGGGATAAACCAGTGGTGGNCCGCAAACGACTGCAAGCAGGTGGCCNTGGCCATGACGAAGGTTTTTGACGCCCTCTACACTCGTGACTCGAAGGGCNGAAATTGGCTCGAGTTAGCGGGTCAATAGGTTGAAGCCGCTTCGCCAACGGTCACGGCGATATAAATCATATTCTCCAAGGGCGGCTTTTGCGCTCATGGTCTAAGTTCCAGTGCCGATACTAGCCCCGCCAAGCTAAAGTTCGTCCCACTATTCCTTGCCCTCTTTAGCTAAGACTTGGAAACCTTAGCTGTTCAAATTGGCCACTAAGCCTAACTGGACCTGAAACTGATTCCATCGCTATCAACTGAGTTAGCCACTATAACCCAACTCAGCTCATATNCTTTAGATAACATGCCAGCAGAAAAAAGGAGCAACAATAACTGATAGGCCGTATATTGGCTGTTCTTTTTCGCAGCTGAGCCAGCATGCCTACCGTCGGTGTGGACATCAATCAGGACTTTTGCTATTCTATGCCGTAGAGATCGACATGGGACGATGCGCAGGTTTNGGCCGTCTGTGTAGCTTTTGTCGTCTATTCGTCTGGCAAAGAAGATATATTCACTTGTGATATTTTGGACCGAGAGCGGTAACTCCACCAGCCGGTCCGGGAGTTTGGAATGGAGCGTAGGTATGTTGTTGTAGGAGCCAAGCAAGTGAGAAAATCGTAACATGACCAATATAGTTGTTTTAGCAATAATATAAGTGAAGGAAGTATATATTTGCTTTGTCCAAAGAAGGTGATTGGTTAACAGATATAGGGGCAAAGCAGGCGAAGATTTAATCAATAGAAAGTCAATGACTACAATGGCACCATTTATAGATGGATGAAACGGCATTTGCTTTGCCCCTACGGAGGATAGAATAGGGGGTATTGATAAACTTGAATGACATCCTTATTTTTTGTGAGTTATTCCTATGAAGACTGAGTTTAATTCCCTTCCGATAGATAGCCGTGCACAACATCGTCCGGTGATAGGCATCCCCGAATGGATGTGCTACTACGCCAACTATGACCAACCCTGCCCCGGGCCTGAAGCCATTGAGCAGTGCGTCGATTTGCACCAGCAGTGGGGTATCAACCATCTGGTCTGGAACTGCGGCCGTTCGGTGGTCGATTACTGGTCTGATCTGCCTGACGTCACTATGCAGTGCGTTGACAGCCATCTGGTGGGCGGAC
>PACG01000083.1 GCA_002699335.1 Candidatus Poribacteria bacterium | reverse complement strand
ACTGGTCAATGTTAAGATTGAAACCCTCCCTAATAACGGAACCCTGAAACTTGGTCAGCAACCAGTAACCACCAATCAGGAAATTCCTGGTGATCAAATTAGCCAGCTCACGTTTGTACCGATCGCTGACTGGAACAATGGGTTTATTTCTAGTAATGGGGCAAATAATGAAAAAACGACCTTTACCTTTAGTGTCAATGACAATGGGATTAGCCCTAACTTGTATAGTCTTCCACAAACAGTTACCATTGATATCACCCCCATCAACGATGCACCACAACTGCTGATTACCGAGCGAACGCTCTCTACCACTGAGGATGTGGCTTACACCTTTAAAAACGATGATGGTGGAGTGTTAGATACTGACTATACCGATCTGGAAGGCAACCTGATTGCTAATCTACAATTGGTTTCACTTCCAACAGAGGGTACTCTGGCCCTGGATGGGCAGCAGGTTAATGTAGATCAGATAATTCCTGCCAGTCAGGTCTTTTCACCTCAGAGCAAACTGCTTTTTACTCCCACAGCAAATTGGCATGGGACAACCAGCTTCACCTATCGAATCAACGATGACGGTCAATCTCCAAATCCATACAGCGATCTTGCTACCATCAATTTGACCGTTGAATCCGTTAACGATCCGCCCGGGTTTAGCTTGAGTACAACTCTGATTGAAGTGGACGAAGATTTCACTGAAACATATACTGTTACCATAACCCCCGGTTCCGTTCCTGATGACGAGCAAGGACAAATCGTTACCTATGACCTTTCACCAGATCCAAGCACAATTGATTTTGCTACTGTTTCTTTTGCTGCAGACCAATCCGAAATTACCATTACGGCTTTGGCAGATCAAGACGGAATTCAACCGTTTTATGTTACCGCAATGGAAACAGATGCCGATGGAAATGCACTGTCGGATAATACCTTTCAGCAAATACTGACCTTGACGATCAATGCGGTCAATGACCCACCTACGGTTCAAGATCAAACCGTCACTACTCAAGAAGATCAGATCTACGAATTTAAAGGCAATGATTTCAAGAACGGCTATCAGGACATCGAACAGAAACAATTGGCCAATCTGAAAATTGTGTCGTTGCTACCAACCGAGAATGGGGTCCTGAGGAAGCGAGATGGGCAAAATCAACCAGTTGATGTAACAGTGGAGTCTGTTATCTCAGAAAGTGAAATCACCCAATTGGGATTTTATCCTGTAGCCAATTGGAATGGAACGGCAACCTTCCAGTTCAGCGTTAACGACGCTGAAGTCGGTACTGCCCCTTACAGCCAACCTGCGACGCTGACTGTTACTGTAGAGGCTGTTAATGATGCACCTACGGTTGAAGATAACACATTTACGATTCAGGAAGATCAGGCGTATAATTTCCAGTCTGCCGATTTTCAGAAAAACTATAGCGATGAAGAAAATGACGCATTTGCCAATCTGAAAATCGCTTCAAAACCTGCCGATGNTACTGGAAAATTATATTTNGGGGNTAACGAAGCCTACGTTGGTCAAGAGATCCTCGAGAACGAAATTACAGGTCTAAGGTTTGAACCGGCTGAAGATTGGTCTGGCACAACTGGTTTCACCTTCCGTGCCAACGATGACGGAGCAACTGCTCACCCCGACGGCAATACACAAACAATTACCTTTACCGCAACAGCACAAAACGACCCGCCAGAATTTAGCCTCAACAAAAGCCAGGTTGTCGTCGATGAGGATTTCGCTTCAGCTCAAATGGTGACGNTTACGCCCGATCTTGTGCCATCAGACGAAACGAATCAGTCTGTTAGTTACACCTTGGATCCATCGATAACTACAATTGCCGAGGTCGCCTTTAATTCCAGCACAGGNCAAGTCACCATTACGGCTAAAACNAATGGGTATGGTANTCAGNACTTCACNATTACAGCNNCCGAAACCGAGNNCAATAACCCCAATCTAGAAAACAANACTGCCACCCAAGATTTCACTCTAACGATTAACCCCGTCAACGATTTACCCGTAGTATCTGACTTTGGAAAGACGACCGATGAAGATTTAGCTTATACCTTTAGCATAGCCGATTTTACTGACGGGATGACGGATGTTGAAAATGACACCTTGACTCAGCTGAAGATTCGATCGTTGCCTGTGGAGGCAAGGTTGAAAAGTGGTACAGAGGTCATCCTGGGTTCAAACAGGATGATTGCGGCCGATCAAATCAGCCAACTTCAGTTTACACCTGACGACAATTGGCACGGTACTACTACCTTTACCTTCAGTGTGAGCGATGTGGAAGGCGCCAGTTCTANCAGTAACCAATGGAGTTATGATGCCACGGTAACAATGGTAGTCAATCCGAAAAATGATCCGCCGACGTTTGACCTTGATCCCGCTAATTTGACTNCCAACGAAGATTTCACTGAAACATATATAGTTGTCATAACCCCCGGTTCTGTTCCTGATGACGAACAAGGACAGATCGTTACCTATGAACTTTCACCAGATCCAAGCACAATTGATTTTGCTACTATTTCCTTTGATAGCCAGCGCCGAGAAATCACGGTCGAAGCCATTGCAGACTTATCTGGTAGTCAAACATTTACCGTTACTGCCACCGAGGCAGATGCCAGTGAATCTAGCGTAGCAACCGCAACCTTTACCCTGANAGTAACAGCAGTTAATGATCCACCGACGGTATCAGACTATGCGTTATCCATGTTAGAGGACGAGACGCATANGTTCAATTCGACGACCTTTACAGCCGACTATAGTGATACCGAAGATAATGCTATCGCCGACATCCAAATTCTATCTCAACCCATACGCGGGCAATTGCAACTGAATGAAATACAAGTAGAGCTAAATCAAGTTATACCTTCCGCTCAAATAGCGGAATTGAGTTATGTGCCAGAATCAAGTTGGTTTGGTCAGGATGAGTTCGGGTTTAGAGTCAAAGATAATGGGGGCAGTCCAAACCCTTACAGCAGTAACCAAACCGTTACTATTAATGTTGATCCGCTCAACAATCCACCTACGATAGAAAATTTTGAATTTTCTATCGAGGAAGATCAGATTTATACTTTCACTCGAACTCAGTTTGAAGCCACCTACCAAGATGTGGAAGNCGATAGTCTAGCAAACGTCAACATTGTAACTCTACCCGCTACCGGTCAACTCTATCTTGGTGAGTTATCACTGACCACAGATGTATTATTGACCGATAATGCAATTGTTCCCGTTGACCAGCTCAACCAACTCACTTTTACTCCACCACCTAACTGGAATGATCAGATAGACGNTAATGACCAGCAAATAAGCTTTACCTTTAGTGTCAATGATGGTGGAGAAAGCCCAAATCCTTACAGTAGCAACCGAACCATTACTATTTCAGTGACGTCACTCAATGATCCACCAAAATTCAGTTTGGGTACAGAACTGATCGAAGTCGATGAGGACTTTGGAACATCTCAGGTGATAAACGCTACACCAGAGGATATTCCTATTGGTGAAACCGATCAAATTGTTACTTATCACCTCTCCCCAGAGACGGTGGATTTTGCGGATCTTTCAATCAATCCGGAGACGGGNACCATTACAATTACAGCTATATCAAACCTGGAAGGTGACGAAGATGTCGATGTGGTTGCCACCGAGTATCTGTTGACCGCTGAAGGCGAAACCGAGCAACTGTTAGAAAACGAAACTTTTGAGACAACCTTTACTTTAATCGTCAATGCGGTCAACGATCCACCTGTGATCTCGGATCTCGAAATTACGATCGGTGAAGATGAGCCATATACTTTCGATGATTTAGATTTCCAATTTGAGGACGCTGAAACGGATGACCTAGCCAACATTAAGATTCTCACTCTTCCGGAAAATGGCAAGATTTTATTCGATGAGGAAGAACTTCAGTCAGAGGGAACCCTCATTGAAATTAACCAGTTAGATCTGCTGGTTTTTCAACCCGACCAGGACTGGTACGGTGAAACACATTTTCAGGTCAGTGCTAATGATGATGGCCAAACCGTGNCGNNCCTAGAAGATACCCCCTATAGTCAACCGGNANCCGTTACCTTCACCNCCACTTCAANCAATGATCCNCCCACNACTTCCGAGCCNACCATTCAAACTGAAGAAAATCTGATTTATCTTTTTAGTGTTGACGACTTTCAGTTGGATTTCACAGATCCAGAAGGAGATCAACTNGCTCGTATCCAAATCGAAATGCTACCTGAGAATGGGCAACTGTTGTTAGGTGAAGAGGNNGTCGATAGCNGTCAAGTNATTCCAGTTGGTCAACTGGATATACTCCGTTTTGATCCCAGTGAAGATTGGTTTGGAACAACCGAGTTTAGCTTCAGTTTGAGTGATGATGGCTCACCGCTGGCAGGCGAAGATCTACCCCCGTTTAGTGAGACCTTTACAGCTTTAGTCGCAGTCGCCGAAGACGACAACCAATCACCGGAATTGACTGCCTTAGCGATTGCCTCGGCTAATGAAGGAGAGACAATCTCTTTTGAATTGA
The DNA here is from genome assembly GCA_002699335.1 of Candidatus Poribacteria bacterium. The sequence goes on along the minus strand of PACG01000083.1, from coordinate 23,261 downwards.
TCAGTTTCGTCGATGAAGATCCGAGAGAAGGAGAAGTTCGTCTGGCGACTATCAAATGGGGAGACGAGACAGAGGATAGTGATGTTGAAGTCACGCTAGAAAATCCGACAACCGGAAAAGTGGTTTTCCCTCATACCTTNAAAAATGAAGGNCTATACACNGCCCNGGTNACCGTTTTTGATGGCAGAGGCGGGATTGGATTGGAAACAGTCGAAATTGAGATCAAGGATGTTTCTCCAACATTTATCGTTGAGGTCACAGAGATTAGTGGTCAAGAGAGCCAACCCGTTAACTTAGCTGCTTTCAAAGCATCTCTTTCTGATCCAGGTCTGGATGATACCCACAATATTACTGTTGATTGGGGAGACGAAACCACCGACCAAGTTTCGATCGATAATTCGGTTACGCNAGAAGACGTTGGTCAAGCCCTNCTTGCATTGGAACANATCTACCCTGATAGCGCCGATTACACCGTAACGCTAGTCGCNGTAGACACAACTTTGGAGGAGAGTCAGGGTCAGGTTACACTCACGGCCAAAATCGAAAATCTCGCGCCTGAGATCGGCGAGATTACGCTGCCTGACAATGCGGCTGAAGGCGATGAGTTAACACTAGAAGTAGTTGCGACGGATGCCGAAGCCGACCNGGCCACCTTGAGTTATATTTGGGATTTCGGCGATGGGACTCCAGCAACCGAACCGAATCTAGAATCAACCGCCACGCACGCTTTTTCAGACAGCGGTGACTTTGAAATCACACTAACAGTGACCGACGACGACGGTGGCACCTCAGAGCAGACGATTCAGATTACCGTCGAAAATATTCCGCCAGAGATTACCGAATTACCGGATGAAATTGAAATTGAGGAGGGCTCGCCGCTTGAATTAGCCCCCGTAATTGTTGATGCAGGTCAGCAGGATAGTCATACCTTTAGCTGGAACTTCGGTGATGAAAGCCCCCTCGTTGAATCCCCGACTGTTGCCTATGCTTACCAAAAAGAGGGCTCGTATCAACTGACGTTGACGGTAACTGATGATAACGGCGGTAGTACTACACAGGAAATCAATGTTACGGTTACTAACGTTGTTGCGGAGATCACCCAAATCGACCTACCCGATAAAATCGACGAAGGCAACGAAGTTGAATTTGTCGTTCAGCTTGAACATCCAACTAACGACTTCGGTAATCTAACCTATATTTGGGACTTTGGTGACGGAAGTGAAGCCAAGCAAGATCCTGATTCGCCTCAGATCACGCATACCTATGCTGACGACGGAGAGTTTGAAATCCGAGTAAAGGTTGAAAACAAAGCTGGAGATCAAGTTGAAAAGGTAGCACAGGTAAAAGTGCAGAACCTGCCACCTGAAATCACCAATTTCGTTTTTCCCGAACAGGCTAAAGAGGGGCAGGAACTGGCCTTTGAGGCCACAGCAGTTGATCCTGCTGGAGATAAAGATCCATTGACTTTCAGCTGGGATTTTGGTGATGACTCCAAGCCTATTACCGGCGATAAAGTGACTTACGCCTTTGGCGACAATGGTACATTTACGGTCAAACTAACCGTGACGGATGATGAAGGTACCCCTGTGATCAAAACAGCAACCGTTACCGTTGAGAACATAGCTCCGAAGATTGCCGAGTTTGCCAAACAGACCGAGGTCGACGAAGGTGTTCAGACTGGATTTTCGGTAGTGGTCAATGATCCTGGCCGTGACGACGAAATTACTTACGTTTGGGACTTTGGTGACGGAAGCAACCCGGAAACGGTTGTTGGATCTAACATTTCTGACGTAACCCACATTTATACCGATAACGGTGAGTTTGAACTGAAGCTTTCTATCAGTGATGACGACGGTGGCAGCGATCAGCAGTCTAAGAAGATTGTGGCTCAGAATGTGTCACCGTTCGTGAAGGCTGCTCCCACCGGGAAAACGATTAAAGAGGGAGATCAAATTGTCTTTTCAACGGAAGTCATCGACGCGGAAGCCGACTTAGCTACTCTGATCTACACCTGGGATTTTGGGGACGGTTCTGAGACCAAGGAGAGCCAACATGTTGTAGGCCAACCGGTAACGATTAAGCATGCCTATGTCAAAAATGGCGAATTCATAGCCAGGATGAAAGTGGCGGATAAAGATGGTGCCGTGGTCGAGAAAGAGGCTAAGGTGGTGGTACAAAATGTAGAACCGGTGATTGTTAAAGTGCCACAAAGTACAACCGGTGATGAAGGTCAGGAACTGTCTTTTTCTGCAGAAGCAGAGGATTTCGGATTACTGACCTACGCCTGGGACTTCGGTGATGGAAGTGAAGTCGCTACAGGTACTGGCTTGACAGAGGTTAAGCATACTTATCCGGATGATGGAAAGTATAAACTCACCCTCAGTGTGACAGATGTCAACGATGCTACCATTGTGCGGACAGCAGATGTCACCATTAACAACTTGCCACCGGAGATCACGAAGGCACCGGAAGATATCACCATTAATGAAGGGGAAGCAATCCAGAGAATAATCAAGGCTATCGATCCAGCGGGTGAAGTAGATCCGGTGACTTATGTTTGGGACTTTGGCGATCGGTCAGAAACCGTTAAGGNTCTAGCAGAAATCGAACANACCTACAAAAAACGGGGATCTTATACGGTTGTNGTGACAGCCAAGGACGATGACGGAGGCGAAATTCAACACCAATTTATAGTTGATGTCAAAAATATNCCGCCAGAGATTANGTCGCTAATCTCCNCCNCACTGCAANTTAACGAGGGAGAAGAGNTCGTTTTAACGGCTGAGGCCTTCGATTCTGGNCGACTGTTATATGAATGGGATTTCGGTGATNATTCGACNGTCATCANTGGGGCCAATTTGACAGAAGTCCAANACATTTTTATGGAAGACGANACCTACANCGTAGAATTGACTGTCANAGATAGCGACGAAGCGCAGGCGACCAAAGANCTGGAGATTATAGTTAGCAATCTGCCTCCTAAAGCGGTAATCGAAACCACTCATATAATCGACGAGAAGAGTGAAGTGACACTTGATGCCTCCGGCTCATCTGACCCNGGTAACGATGCACTGGTTTTTGAATGGGATCTCAATGAAGATGGTCAAGTTGACGNGGAAGGTGAGATACTGATATATNAAGGAGATCAGCTTGGCCAACAAAAGATTCTTTTGATCGTTAGTGAAGAAAACNATCCTGAAGCCAAAGACGAAGTCCANATTAGCATCGAAGTCTTGAATGTCCCACCGCAAGTGANTGCTGGTGGCCCTTATGCGGGGGAACTGAATGAACAGGTGCCGATTGATGGGGCAACTGCTGGAGATCCCGCTGATCCGACAGGCCAAAATTTCACTTATGCTTGGGATTTGGACGATGACGGTACATTCGAGACCAGGGAAAAAGAACCTGCTTTTTCCCGCACTGTTCCGGGTAATTATAAGATCTCTCTGCAAGTACAGGAAAAAGATGGTGACCCCGTCATTGCCACTACGATCGTCGCCATCAAAAAGAGTGGTAATATAGATCCGGTAGCTGGAAACGATCTGGCTGAAACTAGTGAGGATGAGCCGGTTGTCATCAACGTGCTGATCAACGATTCAGACCCAGAGGCAGAGGACCAGGCGCAGAGTCCGCTGAAGGTTATCAGTACTACCCTAGTTGAAGGTGGACATGGAGCTACAGAAATTAACCCTGATAGTACGATTATCTACACACCGGGACAAGATGCAGATCAAGATGATTCGTTTACCTACGTTATCATCGATCCTGATGGAGGTGTGGCCGAAGGAACCGTAACCGTCAAAATTAATCCGATCAACGATCCACCAGATGCGAAAGACGACGATTTTTCGATTGATGAAGATACGCTGCTTAACTTCACCGTTTTGCAGCTGGTTAAGAACGATGTTGACCCGGATACGCCTGACGAAGAACTCAAGTTGGAATCTGTCTCCAATCGGAGTGCAAGAGGAATTACAATTGTCGACAACGGCGATGGGACTTTCATCTATCAGCCGGAGGAAAACTTTTTTGGTCAGGATTCGTTTTCTTATGTCATTACTGATGGGCAAGGTGGAGGTAGCGGTGCCAAAGTCAATCTGACGATTCTACCTGTGAACGACCCTCCCATTCCAACGGCGGATTCAGCTGAATTACCTGAAGATACCAAGGGTTATCCGATTGATGTGTTGATTAATGATACTGATGCAGACGGTGACACCTTGACCGTTTTATCAGTCACAGAAGCCGAGAATGGAGTCATAGATCTGGATACGATGATCTATACACCACTGTTAGACTTCAGTGGTAAGGATGGATTTACCTACATTGTCAGTGATGGCAAAGGTGAAGAGGCTGAAGGTTCTGTTACTATTACGGTCGCTGCGGTCAACGATCTGCCGGTCGCCGTCAAGCAGTCGATTAATACGGATGAAGATACGCTAGTTGAATTAACGCTGGTTGGTCAAGATGCTGACAAAGAAGATCTGCTTTATGAGGTAGTAAAAGATCCGTTAAATGGTAAGTTAGAAGGTGATTCGCTGGAGCAACCGTTCGCCGACGGTCAGAAGCCGAAGTTTACCTATAGGCCAAACAGCAACTATTACGGGGAGGATTACTTCAGTTTCCGTGTTAGCGACAGCAACTCGCCCAGTTTAGTGGCTAAAATATCCTTGACGATCAATTCAGTTTATGATCCACCCCAATTTGTTACGCAGCCGGAAGAGCTAACAGGTCAGTATAAAACGGGCCAACCGATTGAAACACTCATCAAGGTGATCAATTTTGAAGAAGAAGAGCTCAATTACACCTCTACCGGACTACCATCGGAAGCCAATATTCAGCTAAGGCCGGTTCTCGGTGGTGTCATTTTCAAATGGTTGCCAACTTATGCTCACGTTGGTATTTATGATGTCACTATTAAAGCCAGTGAGAGTGAACTCAGGTTTTCGATGGAGATTGTACCAGTCAACCGTACGCCAATCTTAGATCCGATTGGCAATATCGTCGATAATTCTGACACTCCAAGCATTTCCGTACCGTTAACCGCCTACGATCCTGATCCTGAATCACAACTGACCTTTGTCATTTCCCGACTCGGTGCGACCGGTGGGAAACCTCAGCCTAGCACACCGACCCTCAAGCCAAACGCCGAAAAAGGGGGAACCGATGCTACAGCATCGCTGATCTGGGAACCTGACATGGCAGAGGATGGCGGGAAAGTAATCGAGTTTATTTTAACCGTTAGTGACGAAAAGGGACTCCAGGCCAAGCGNCAGTTCTCCATCGGGCTGGGTGAGGTCAACACCCCACCAACTCTGTCGCTGGATCAGACCGTCTATAATGTGAGAGAATCGATCAGGTCTGCTTTACAAGGATCGCAAAATCGACTTTTGGGCAATGCCGAACCAACCGCTGATGATGCAGTTTCCATCCAACTTTTAGCCGCGGACGCAGAAAAAGATAACCTTCTATTCGAAGCCGATTCGTTGCCTGAAGGGGCTAATCTGGATGCAAAAACAGGTTTGTTTACCTGGGAACCCGATACCAAAGCGGGTGATGGTCCCGGTGGCGCTAAGATCTGGGNTNTTCTTTTTCGGGTCCGAGAAGATAGAACGGATCAAANGGAAGNCCTTTCGGANGAAATATCGGTCCGAATTCGCGTCAAAGACAGGAATATTCTACCGGTCNTGTTAATNGAGTCAAATGGAAAACTAAANACTATCGACGAAATTCCAGATCAACAGGCCAACGAAGGGGAGAAATTGGNAGTTGTNCTTCAAGCCTTGGATTATGATGGCGACGATATAACCTTTGTTCTGAACGGTATGCCACTCGGAGCCAAACTGGTTAATATTAGTCCGGGTCGAGCACGATTTGAGTGGACGCCACCCTTTGATGCCGCAGGACGTGAGCCCAATGTAGTGACGGTTAAAGCGTTAGATGCCAAAGGAGCTGTTACCACCAAAGAACAATCTAAGTACCCGAACAGCATTCCATTTACGGTAATAGTTAAAAACACAAANCAACCACCACAGTTGATCGGTGAATTGGNTGATCAGTCCATTGATGAAGGNAAAGCCTTGCAGTTTCCAGTAGTATTCACCGATCCGGATTTAATTGAAAATCCGGATGAATCGATTACTCTAACACTGGAAAATGCACCGCCTGCGGCTGATGGTAGAGTAGCACAAGTCATCGATAGTGGAGATGGAACAGGTACGTTCAGCTGGCAAACCACCTTCGATTCATCGATCCCGGAGGGCTATCAACCGATTGTGGTTGCTACCGACACCGAGGGCGCAAGGACAGAGATTCCGTTTCAAGTGATTGTGCAGGATGTGAACCGCCCACCCCAATTCGACCTCATCGAAGTACCACCGCGGATTGTTGAAGGCGATGAAATCATTATTCCACTTCTGGCTAAAGACCTCGATAACCCAGACGAACCGTTGCGTTTCGCGGCCCGTGTTAAAGGGGGCTATCTTAAAGAACGATACCAGATCGCTGGCCAGGATCTACTCGTTTACACTAAAATCGGTGATGCTGAAACTTACACGGTCAAGCTAACGGTTTTTGACACTGAGAGTGCGAGTGCTGAAACGAAAATCGACCTGGTTATCCGTCCACGCAATCTGCCACCGACGATTGAAGATCTGCCACCGACGATAAACATCGTCGAAGGTGAAACCGTAAAGTTTGCAGTTCAAGCGGTAGATCCTAACGATCACAAACTGCAGCCTAATTTTCAGGTAGAACCCAGAGCCATNGGGGCAACTTTTGAGGCAGGCGTTTTCAACTGGGCGTCCAAAATCGGTGATGTCGGTCAATACAAAATCACTTTTAGTGTGGTAGAAACCGAGACCACAGAAAAGTTTAAAGCCATTGCCAGTACTAAATTGGTGGTGATTGAGCGTGGTGATATCAACTTGACCAATGCAGATTTAATTGGAGCCGGTGGTACAGTAAAAATTACTTTTGACCTCGAAGTTGGGAAGGGCGGGCGAGCAGATATCAATTTGGCGGTGGAGACCGGAGGAGAATTTATACCGCTCGATACCTTGAGCCAACTCCAGACGACTCCAAATGTGACTTATGACTGGGATACACGGCAAACTAAAAATAGTGTGCCCCCTCTTGGTTTGGAAGATCGCCCCTACTATCGCATTCAACTGGTTGCCACCGACGGTAAGGTTTCCAGTCCACCAGTTATTATTGGTCCTGTATTAATTGACAATCAACCTCCTGCGGTCTCTCTGCCTNAAGAACAACCTGAAATAATCGAGGCTGGAACTGGAAATGTAGCCCATATTGCGGCAGTTGCAACCGACAACGACCAGATCGGAAATTTACAGGTCGTTTTTGTGGACCGAACCGAAACAGCTACCAGGNTTAACAAGCAAAACCTATACGAGGCACCGGTAGTTGTTCCGGCCAGCCCACTGGATCTGCTTCGTGCAGCGGGAATTACTGAAATTACCTTGGAGATGCTGGCTAAAGGCATCGACTACCCCTACCGGCTTGAAGCCACCGATCAGGCTGGAAATCGTACTCTATTTCCCAAGCAGACGGATAATCCACTAATTCTTAGGTTGCGCGATGCACTGCCGCCCAAGGCTGAGGTTACGCCTAAAGATATGACCGTTAGTCAAGGTTCGGAGGTTACCCTCAATGGTCGGGACTCCAGCGATAACAGCCAACGTGTGGTCGAATACATTTGGGACTTGGATGATACCGATGGCATCAACTTTGATGGACAAGGAGTNGCGGGCAAAATCGTTACTTTTGTTGCCACCAAATCCGTTGCTGTTTCTCTTCGAGTCAAGGATCCAGCTGGAAATACAGGAACACAGTCGATCCAAATCACGGTAGTGGATAAAACNCCACCCGAACCTCCGACTTTTAAGCGGTTTAAGCCNGCCATTATTTCGGAGCGGCAGGCTGTGATTCAAGGAACTACTGAACCTCGCGCCCAAGTCGAAATTTCAGTTCAAGGTACAACCGGTCTAGTCCGCGACGTACAAGCCGACGCAGAGGGAAACTTTACCTTACTGATCGAAGATCTGGGCGATAGCACCTATAAAATTGGTGGAACGGCAACTGACGCCTCAAACAACACTAGCCTTCAGGCCGCGCCCATTACGCTTATAGTCGATACCACACCGCCTGAGGTGAAAATCGTCTTTGACGTTGAACAGGTCCCAGGGCAACAAAACCGATTGCTAGCTGTCAGCGAAATTGCTAACGTCCAGCCACAAATCCCAATTGAAGTGACCGATCGAGGTGGTTTAGCCTTTGTCGATCTGTTCTTAATGGAAGGCTATGCTGAGGTTTCGCTAGACGGGGGTAAGCGTCGGAGTGGTGGTGGTGGATTCAGCATAACTGAAAAGGTGATTCCTCTCCGCGATTTAGTCGATGGACTGACCTACCAGGTCAAGGTGGTAGCACTTGATCTGGCACAACAGCGAACCGAGACNAAGCTTGAATTTAAGATTAATCGAGAGGCACCAGATCGAACTGCACCACAAGTCGTTTTCACTTCACCGGGTATTGAAGGCATGTTCACAGGTAATGCAAATCTGCCGATCCAGGCCAACCTGTCGGATGCCGAAAGCGGCCTGGATCTGAATCTAGAGAATATCCAGGTCAGTTTAGTCCGAACGGTGGATGCTAAGCTCATTCAGATTCGACCCCTTTCCTTAGATAGCAGTGACATTAAAGCGGCCACAATCATGACTTTTCCGGTCGAACCGCTTCCGACCGGGCAATACACAGTCTCCGTTAGTATTAAAGACTTGAATAAAAACGCGAAGCGGCTCGACCGGTCTTTCCAAGTATTAGGGGTTCCACCAGCACCGACTATCCCTCAACTTAACCGACTGCAAGACAATGTGGAGAATGAAACCGTCAGTACAAATTCGGAAGGCATTGAAAGCATCTGGTCGGACTCGACCGAATTTACCAACGCCGCCAAAACCACAATTGAAGGTCAACTCGACATCACCTATTTGCCAGGTGGGGGAAGTGTTGAGTTTTTCGTTAATGGTAATGTTGTCGCTACTGCCCCGATCGACGTAGTGACAGGCAACTATATTGGTAAAGTTCCATTGGTCGAGGGAAAAAATGAAATCATGCTGGTGACGGTAAATGCCATCCGTAAAAAAAGTCAACCGTCTGTGTCCACACACCTGATTCTGGATACNCAATCGCCAATNGTTGAGGCTTTGGAACCNGCTCATGGATCTGTACTTCGCTATGTTAGCGAGATTCGGGCTATCCTAAAAGACTCGACCGTAGTCTCCACTGCTATTAGTGGAGTAGATTCTGCCTCAATCCAAATCTTTCTTGACAATCAACCGTTAGTGCCTAACGATCCTAAAACGCCAGATATTGATGGTTGGCAATACGATTCTCTATCAGGTCAATTTATTGCTGCTATTGTTGAACCTTTTGCAGACCAGTCAGCACATACGATCAAAATTCAGTTGGCTGACCGACTGGGCAACTTCGTGGTTCGAGAAACTAGCTTTAAAATTGAAACCGATTTAGAAGACACAACTCCACCTGTTATCTCTGGATTAAGTCCAACAGCCGGTGCAACTCTCAACGGAGAAGACCTAGCCGAACCTAACTTCGCTTTACGTGGAGCTGCTTACGACATCGAAAGTGGATTGGCAGAGGTTCAGATCAGACTCGATGGGAAGACTATTGACTCGAAAGTTTTTGCCTACCGTAATCAACAAAAGTTCGAAGATCCGGGCAAAATCGAGTTTCGACCAGAATCAATTACCGATGGCCACCATTTGCTGACCATCTACGCCAGAGACAAATCCGACAATGAGAAATTGGTGCATTCCAAGTTTTTTGTCGATGCGGCCACCTTAAAACCTGTTTTTGATCCGATTCCTGAACGGCTAAATAAAAGGCGAATTAAACTGGAAGGCACAGCCGAGCCCTTTGCGGATATCCAGATACTGGTAAATGAGAAACCGGCGGGAACGGTTGCCGTCGATGAAAATGGTCGATTCACACAACCGGGGTTGGCCCTAGATGAGGGTTCAAATGTCATCACCGCCATTGCCAGCGACAAGGGAAATAATGTCAGTGATCTAGCCAATCCTTTGGAAGTATTAGCCGATATTCGAGCACCACTGGTTGGGAATCCAGAGCCTAAACCCGGACTGAATTTTAAACAGCCAATTTTTACGATTGGCGCAGATTTAGGAGATAACCCCGGAGGTAGTGGGGTTGATATCACCAGTATTCAACTGGTGTTGGACGGGAATAAAAATCTGTACGAGTTTGAGTATGATGAAAAAGCACAAACGCCAGTCCGGATTAGCTATACCCCATCAGCAGACTCCGCGGAACTGACCGAATTTTCGGAAGGAAAGCATACTTTCCGATTAGTNGTATCGGATCTAGCCGGTAATACAACGACATTTAATTCAGGCCAGTTCTTTGTCAACGTCACACCACCGACGATTGATCAGAACTTACCCAAAGAAGGTGATATTCTTTCCAATGGCGACATTGAAATTACGGTTGTTTCGGAGGAAGAGGACCTAGCCGAGCAAGCCTTTAGCCTTCGCTTATTTAATGCCGGTGGCGAAACAGTAGCTACCGATGAAGAATACGATCCGCTCAAAGGTCGACTACGCGTTAAACCACAAGCATCGTTAGNCGATGGTGAATATTCCTATCTTGTTTCCGTGGTCGATTTAGCTGGNAACAAATCAGAGAAAACCGTTAAGTTCAAGGTCGATTCTGAAGCACAAGATGACAGCCCGCCAACAATTATGCCACAGTTCCCTCAACCGGGGCAGGAGGTCAGCTCAACTAATTTCATGGCTATGGAATTCCAGGTTGTCGATTCTGACAGTCAGGTTGGTTTCGAGGAGATGAGTGTTGAGATCAATGGGGTAGTCTATAACGAACTTTTTGGGGCAGGCAGTGCGAACCGTTTTAACCCTGACACGGGTGATGTTGTTCTCTACGCCCGGCTGCAGTTGGAGTTAGGAGGGCTGGAAGACCCGCTCGAACTGGGAGGGCTGGAAGACCCGCTCGAACTGGGAGGGCTGGAAGACCCGCTCGAATTGGGAGGACTGGAAGACCCACTCGAATTGGGAGGNCTGGAAGACCCNCTCGAATTGGGAGGGCTGGNAGACCCGCTCGAACTGGGGGCACTTGAACGACCACTGGAACTGGCTACAGGTCTAAATGCAGTTACTATTACAGTTCCAGATATGACGGGCAACTTCAGCCAACTCGCCATGAACTTTGATGTTACGCTGGAGTCACCTGAAGCGCCACAAATTATGGCGGGNCCACCACCACCGCCACTAGATCCAGGGATCGAACCCCGGTTCGGTGATTTTTTCGTCGGGCAAGTTGGAATTACCCCCTACACGATCAGAGCGGGGGAAGCTTTTGACATCTCCTTCAATGCGACCCAGGATGTGGTCGCAGCTTTCTTGGATCTGGCTCGNCTCGATTCAACGCTACCGGAAGATGCGACCGGTTTAGGTCTTAATCCTCCACCATGGTCAACCGATGAAGACCGGAAAGTGATTTGGGAGCAGATCGTCAACCTTCCCCAAGAGCGTCCAGATCTGAAGATAGACATATTTAAGTTCGCTTGGCTGGAATTGGACAGGATTACCCCCAAACCCTACGCTGTCCCTGCAGGGGCTGAGCGGTATCAGGCAGTGGCTCAAGTTAACGAAGAAACTCAAACTGCTGGNGGCGATGAAACCATTCGCCTTTTCGTGGTGGAACAGAATGGAGAGTCTGGNGAATACTTTGTCGACTACAGGCAGCTCTTTGTCGGTTTTGAGAATCCGACGATTGATGGTGGAAAAAGTGCNAATCGGGTANGACGTGGCCGTCANGCCTCTCGCCTCTTTACCAACCGGATGGTAAGTTCTTCATCTAGTCAAGANGATGAGNTCGCTCCGGGCGAGTTTGANTTCGAGGCCTATTTTATTGAAATCAATGAGGAAAANGGAAAGATTTATACCAATACGCCTGAAGTTCCACTCGTTGGGCAGATGGCCGAGGTTAATGACAAGCGCAGTATGGAAGTTGAAATTTTTGTCAATGATAATACTATGGGCATTGCCGACGTTAGCCCTGCCGGCGTCTTTTCACTACCACGTATTTTGCTCGATGCTGGATCAAACAAAGTGACCGCTTTTTCTCGTAGTGAATCACAACTCCAAAGTCCTGTCTCTCCGCCAATGATCTATTTTTTGGATCAAGAGGCACCTAAGATTGAGTTTGTAGAACTACCTACGCACGCGAGTCTACCGGCCCATAAAATCCAAATACGCTANCAGGATAATAGTGGTCCGATGGCGCAATCAATCACACTGGTACTCAACGAAGTACCTATTGCTATTGATAACTCCACCAACGAACCAGAACTGANAATTGACTTGGAAGACGGCGCAAATAAACTGGGNCTATCCGCCATTGATCCTGCCGGAAATGTTAGTGAAGTGGTCGAAACCACACTAACCTTTAGTAATTCTCCACCAGAAACAGCGCCCACAGATCTAGAATCCGGACTCGGATTCTCTGGAACTGAAATTGTTGTCCGCTGGACAGCCGACCCTAACGCTCAGTCCTACAATGTCTATCGCTCCGAATCAGAGATCTTTGATGCTGTTTTCCTGAGTCCAATTCAGCCTAAACTCAGCCGTACTGCATACACCGATGTTAATGTAGATCTCGGAACGACCTATTTTTACGCCTTGACCTCGATTAGCCCATCAGGAATGCCCGGCGCAGCGACTTCAGAAAATATTAATGTTACCATTATCTCCGCTTCCAAAGGCGGNACCGCCGCACTGGCCGATGGAACAAGGATTACTGCTAAACGACGNGCAATTTCTCGTGATGCAACACTTTTCACTGCGGTCTCGATATTCTCTTTACCAGATGAAGAACTTCCACCTTTGTCCGGCGCAATTGAGGGAAGTGCCCGACAATTTTCGGCCTTTTCGCAAAGTGGTGATCCATTTATCAGTAAATTCAGCAAACCNGCAACTGTNGCTATCCCCTATTCGAGAGATTATAACGCAGCAGACCTCGGCATTTTCCGTTTAGTTGATGGTCAAGAAAATCCAAGATGGGAGCAAATCACCAACATTAAGCCTGATGAGCAAAAACAGGTTTTCACTTTCAGCGCCAAGTACTTTGAAACCTACCGTTTATCCGGAGCAATATCTCGCCCCTGGGATATTAATGCCGATCTGCAGGTTAACATTCAAGATNTGGTTGCTGTGGCTACCAACTTCAGCCAAACTGGTCCTGCTGTAATGGGCGATGTCAACGCAGATCAGGTGGTTAATATTCAAGATTTAGTCACCGTTGCCAGCCACTTTGGCGAAGTTTATGACGATTCGGTGACAACGGCACCTTTGGCCAACGCCGATTTGGCCAATGCCACCTTATCGCTTTCAGCAGATATTTCTGACAGACGGGATCACAGTTCGAGTCAAGTTCTACAACTATCTGTAGCCTTGAGGCAAACCGATCTAACTGCCCCTGTAGCGGGTTATCAGTTTGACCTNAGCTATGACCCATATTTGCTAGTTGTTGTCGATATTGATCGTACTGGCGATACTGAACTGGATCACGTTAAGCCCGTGATTAGTCTTGGGTCCATCAAAAGTATTACCGGCCTCCAGGTCATCGACCAATCGATGGCCAAGGATACAAATGAGACGAGACTGGCTCACATCACTTTCCGGTTCAAAGGTAACCAGGTTGAAGCTGTCAATTCGATTCAGATTCAAAACTTGGTTCTAGTTGACACCCAATCCTCCCTGATTCCAGTCCGAGTTGATCCTGAAGTCAGCTATCGGTATAAATCTACCAATCCACTTACTTTTGAATTGGGTCAAAACTATCCGAACCCATTTAACCCGGAAACCTGGATCCCGTATCAACTGGCTAAAGATGCACTGGTTGAGATCGAAATCTATAGTGCAACAGGTATCCTGGTTCGCCAACTCGACATCGGATTCAAAACAGCCGGGAACTACACTTCGACTGAACGTTCCGCTTACTGGAATGGCCGGAACCGACAAAGCGAAAAAGTTGCTAGCGGCGTTTACTTCTACCGGGTCAAGGCCCATACAGCATCAGCGGATCATCATGTGCCGGCAGTTTGGCAGGCAACTAAGAAGATGATTGTCTTGAAGTAGGCGCTGCCCAAGTTCTTACACTCCCTGCGNGATAACCCCTTTCTAAGCTTAATTTCTGAGTTGATTCTTGCCCTGAAATCTATGCNCCAGCTATCAAGGCAGAGGCTTGACATTGCAGAAGACAGAATGATATGATTGCGCATATATCAGCTACGGAAAAGAGACACCGATGCCAGCCATAATTCCCCGACTGATTGTAGAAGTTTTTGAACATCCGAATTTTGGTGGNCGGCGTGCTTACGTTTTTGAACCTATAGACTTCACTGCCAAAATTGGACTTCAAGACAACATCTCCTCTGTAAGAGTCTATAAAGGGCCCGGGTTTAAGTCTAGTCCTAACTACAAAGTGATACTCCACGAACACTGGCACTATCAGGGGCGCAAGTTGGCCTTAGGGCCCGGGTTCTATCCTAACCTGCACGACATGATATACAACTTCCGTGATAATATATCTTCCATTAGTTTCGGATCAGTTCTGGAAACATCCGGTCCAGAATGGGGAACGGTACCCGTCATTGTTGAGTGTTACCAACATGTCAACTATGAGGGAAGCAAGGCGACCATTTTGCGCGATATTGCCCATACGGGTCAACTCGGCATCCACGATGCAATTTCGTCTGTTAAGATTTTCAAAGGCCCCGATTTTCCGGCCGAAGGGACTGATATTCATTTCTTTGAACATATCGATTTTGAGGGGGCGAAACTAACCATCCGTATGGAACCCTTCGAATATAAGAAAGAGATCCCCAATCTGCATGTCTTACCTCAGAATTTTGCTGATATGATTTCTTCTGTCAAAATTGAAGGTTGGTCCTCTTCCTCTGAATTTACCGAACTAATGTTCGAAGATGAGTTCATCGGCAACGATATGAGACCAGAATGGAGATGGGAAGATCCGGGCGGCGGCGGTTCATGGGCTGAACGACAGGGATATCTTGAAATGCAAGCTCAGCCTGGACAAGATCTTTGGCATGGCTCGCCTCCTGGTCGTGGTGGAGACATGGATGCCCCACGTTTACTGATGGAAATGGAAGGTGATTTTGCCATTGAGTGCCGACTTCGTGTTTCACCAAATCTCCGCGAACATGGAGGACTACTAGTCTGGAAAAGCCCGAATGCGTTTGTTCGTTTAGAAAAAACCTCGGGCCCTCACGGGTTTCGTGGCGATGTCCGATTTGAGCGCCATGTCAACCAGGTTTACTCTCTGATTGGGCGTGGACCAGGATTGCGAAATGTACGGGAATTGTACTTGAGACTGGAGCGTCGAGGAAATCTGTTTTCAGGTTATGCCAGCTCAGACGGTGCNCGCTGGGTTAGTTGTGGACAAAGTAACATCGGCATGGGTAACCNGGTTCATATCGGGATGCATGCCCTGTGTCCAGGCAACATTCCACCAACGCTGACCCGGTTCGAGTATTTTCGTCTGTTCAAAAGAAAGAGCGATGTGACTGGATTTATGNNGCATAAATCCAGCCCTGTTTCCGGCAGCCTTTCAGACCAGGAGTTTCGAAACCGCCGAACTGATCTTGCCAACCGAACCCTCAGANATCTGAATTAACTCTAATGGCCCTNGCACCGAGATTGGTCGTCGAAGTGTTCCAACATGTNAACTACGGTGGTCGTAAAATCACTGTGGTTGATTCGATTCCAAATACTGAAGGAATTGGGGCACAAGATCTGATCTCTTCGGTCAAGATTTACAAGGGACCGGGCTTTACCGCTGCGCCGAACTACAAAGCCATCTTCTATGAACATCTGAATTATAAAGGGCAAAAACTCGTCTTAGCACCAGGGTATTATCCGAACATCCACCAAATTCCTTACAATTTNGGTGATGTCATATCTTCAATCGGTTTTAGTCCGGCTGCTAATCCAACACCACCTGAATACGGGGCGATTCCACTGGTGATTGAGGCCTTTAGAGAAATCGACTTCCGGGGCCAAAAGTGCATTATTATGCGAGATGTGAGTGACCTGAAAGAGATCGGAATGGATAATTCGATCTCCTCGATGAGAATTCAGCGAGGTCCTAATTTCCCTTTTAGTGGTTGTCGAGCTGTTTGCTACGAACACCCTAATTTTGAGGGAAGGCGAATGGCCATTCCACTCAACAACCGCGAATATAAGGTAGATCTGCGGAATATGAATACGGCCCCACAATCCTTCTCCAATCTCATTTCCTCCATTAAGATTGTACCGGTTGGTGCTTTTCGTGTGCTCATTGTTATTGGCGATAGCCGAACTAGCGAACCGGCTATTTTAGAGGTCTTAACTGACATTGAAGGTCATAAATTCGACTACCATACGGTTAAGATCAACCCCAATCCAGACAATTACGGTGATCCAAACAATGCGGTTAAGCTATCAAGTATCATCCTGTCAGAGTATGATATTGTTTGGCTGACTTGGAATGCACCGGCTCACGACCGTCAGTACTTCGTCGAAGACGCAGACGAGGCAATTAAAGATTTTGTGCGTCGCGGTGGAATTATTTGGGCTTCAGCTATGGATAACGACATTGTTCCACCTGACGGGGTTCATACACATGAATCGGCTTGGCGAGGAGATTGGCTCCCTGTAGATCAACATCCAATCCGGGTTGTTAACTCTTCTGATATAAATGTCAACATTACCAACGAAGGTCAGCGCACGGGTATGTTTACCTGGCCAAACAAAGTTGATGCCAATGCCCTCGTTACCGACGATCATTGGGTAACAGACGATCCCGCTTACACCAAACTAGCTATTCGTACAGACAATCGGGATGCTGTTGGTGTTCAGTTACGTTGGGGGGACGGTTACTACGTAACATTTGCCCTGGACACTCGGGACGCAGCCAAGACCTCGCTGGCCAAAACGTTGATTGAAAATGCCCTCTGTTATTTAGCTAACCTCGCTTGGCAATCTTCTCCGCGCCAACCCCTAAAAGGGCGTTATCGTGTTCACACTAGTGCGGATTGGCGTTCTTCCCGGTTTTGAAGCCCCTGCACTTGTTTAGGAGTCATTCATGCGACTTATTGCTCTTGTCGTAACTCTTCTGGTCGTTACCATCTTAGTTGGCTTTTTCTCTTACCAGCAAACAGATGATCTCAACCTCCGCGGCCTAGCCCGTTGGATCTCGATCTCTCTGGTGGTTGTTTTTGTCCTTAGTGCTGTCTTTATATCCTTTGTGGTTCGCTACAAAAAACCCAAGGCCGATATATCTCTAGTACGAACTGGTGGAAAGGGTGAAAAAGTCAATGTTACTGCCGGGCTGTGGATCAATACCATTATCCACGAAGTAAAAGAGATTTCCCTCAACACTATGGTTATCGAAGTTCTTCGGGAAGGTGCGGACGCATTTATCACTTTAGATTATAACAGAGCTGATGTAGAAGCCGTTTTCTATCTCCAGGTCGAACCAAATGAAGAGGATATTATGAGAGCAGCCCAAGCATTAGGTGATAAATCAATGACACCGGAGACGATCCGTGAGTTGATAGAACCCAAGCTCGAGGGAGCCTTACGGAGCGTGGCCGCAGAAAGTGGAATCGCCGAGTTGCTGCAAAGACGGGTCGAGTTTGCGGAAAAAGTCGAAGATGCTGTCGGAGAAAATCTTAAACAAGAAAATGGTCTAAAGTTGGAAGCCGTCTCTATTATTCGCGTCGACCAGACACCAATCGACACCTACAATCCTGATAACCAGTTTGATGCGCGTGGCATTCGAACAATTACAGAGATCACNGCAGAACAGGCNAGAGANCAAGAACGAATTGTGCAGGAAAAAGANGTGGCAATCGTTCAAATTGATGTCGATGCCAGAATCCAGAAACTGGAAGCAGAGCAAGGCCAAGCCTGGGCCGAATCGGATCAGCAAAAAAATATCGCTATTTATGCAGCTGAACGAGAAGCNGATACCATGAAGTTTCAGTTCGAGATGGAACAGGATGTCCAGGAACGCGAATACTTGATGAAGCAGGAGGTAGAAAAGGCACGAATTGCCCAAGAACAAGCTGTTCAGGAACGAGAAATCGAGATGATCAAAGAGGTNGACTTGGCCAAGGTCGAACAAGAACAGACCGTCCAAGTTCGGGAGATCGAGAAGAACCTGATTGTCGAAACAGAGCAGATTGANCAGATGAAANCTGTNCAGTTAACGGAGATCGAGAAAGAACTAACCGTAGAGATGGAACGGATGTCTCAGGAACAACTACTCGGTATTCGAGAGCAAGAGAAGATGTTAGAAGTTGAGCGAGCCAAGATTACCCAGGAAGAGGGNGTGGCTCTCCGAGATATTGAGAAGACCTTGTCGGTCGAAACCACCAAATTCGCTCAAGAGCAAGCTGTCCAGGAACGAGNNATTGANAAGAATCTGNTGATTGAAACAGCNCAGATTAATCAAACNCGACAGGTAGAACTAGCNGAGATTGATAAGTTGCAGATGGTGGAGGTGGCCCGTTTTGGACAAGAAGAGGTCGTCGGCATTCGAGAGCAGGAGAAAGTATTAGAAGTTGAGCGGGCCACAATCACCCAAGAAGAGGGCGTGGCTCTCCGAGATATTGAGAAGACCTTGTCGGTCGAAACCACCAAATTCGCCCAAGAGCAAGCTGTCCAGGAACGAGGAATTGAGAAGAATCTGGTAATTGAAACAGCGCAGATTAATCAAACCCGACAGGTAGAGCTAACTGAGATTGATAAGTTGCAGACGGTGGAAGTAGCCCGTTTCGGACAAGAAGAGGCCGTCGGCATTCGAGAGCAGGAGAAGGTATTAGAAGTTGAGCGGGCCACAATTAATCAGGAAGAAGGGGTGGCAATTCGTGATATCGAGAAGGTCCTATCGGTCGAAACCACCAAATTCGCCCAAGAGCAGGTGGTTCAGGAACGAGATATTGAGAAGAATCTAGTCCTTGAGACAGCGCAGATTCGTCAGAACCGGCAAGTGGAATTGACCGAAATCGACAAGATCTTGGATGTTGAACAGTCGCGTATCGGCCAAGAGTTAACGGTTCAACTCAAAGATGAGGATCGGAATATCGAAGTCGCACAAAAGCAGGTGATCACAGCCAATTCGCAAAGAGACCAACTGGTCGCTGAAGCCGATAAAGCTGAAGCCGAAGTTAACGTCATCGCTGCCCAACAACTACGAGAAGCAGAATGGCAGCGGGATGTAGCGGTAATTGGCGCCGAGGCACAAGCACAACCCATAGAAAGATTGGCTGATGCAGTACTCGCAGAAGCAACGGCCAAGGCACAAGGTGAAATGGCACACATGGAGGCTAGAAATGTGGCAGAGCAACGTGTGCTGGTTCAAGAAGCAATATTGGAGTTAATCGAGACGGCTCCTGACTTGGCTGAGCAACTAATGCGACCGGTGGAGAAAATCGACTCCATCAAGATTCTCGATATGGGCGGGACAGATGGCAAAAAAGACGGTGTTGGCCGCAGTTCAATGGGGCGATTGGCTAACAACCTTCTCGACACGGGCGCAATTTCACCGATGCTGAAAGAGTTGTTCGATTTCGCAGACGTCGATGCTCAGAAGATCGCCGATAAAATATCAGAATATCTTTCCAACCTAACCCGCCAGGAATCCTAGCTTATTGGGGAACCGTGAAAGGTCATGGCTAGGTCTAACCTTTTCGGCTATCGTCGGCATCGACGAAAAAAGCAACGTTGTCGAACCTGTGGATCTGACAACGCGAAGCGTATTTGCCCTGCCCTCAACGGGATTCTAATCTGCCCAGATTGTTGTCAGGCTAAGCGTGCAAAAATCCCTGGCTGTGATCAGGGATGTCAACACTTCAAACCTCTTCTCCGGCAGAGCAAATTCGGGTCCTTCCCAGACTATCCAATCCACAAGTGTTTAATTAGTCGTTCTAAAGATACAGGAATGCAGATTGTGGCGATTGTGCGTAGACGACCCGATGGAAACCTTCGAGCTATGTTTTTGTTGCTTGATCTCTGGAAGAAAGGGATCGCTGATTGTTTCGCGGTAGCCAAAATAACAGCGGTCGAGTTGGAACGGTGTTGTCAGAGAGTTGCCAAATCACATCGACTCTCTCTACCACTGGATATGGTCTATGACAACACACTTAGTAAATACATGCAGGCGATCGGGCTGGCAAGATCGTCGGCAAAGGAAATAGCAGAGATAGAAAACATTGCACTAAATAAGAGTGTAGCAACCAATAGAGATTATTCAGGTCGTTGGAATCTGACGGACGGAGATACAGGTGCAAGTGCCGCCCCAGAGGACCTGCTGGACGCCACCGAAGTTACGGTTGACCTGGGTAAACCAACGCTGATCAACACGATTAAGCTGTGGCACTATTGGGCAGATGGTCGTACCTACCACGATAACAAGGTCGCAGTTTCACTGGAGGGCAAATTTGAAGGGGAAGAAATCGTCATTTTTGATAGTGCACATGACAGAGGGTATCCAGAAAGCAGGGAAGGAAAGACCTTCGCTTTTAGCCCTGTAGAAACTCGTTATATCCGATGCTGGGCCAACGGAAACACTGTCAATAAGTGGACCCATTTTGTCGAATTACAAGCCTTCTTGGGTCTAAATTCGTTAACGGATCGAGCCTTTGAAGACATTTCCTATCTCGATTGCCAGAAGTTGGTTCGACATGCCTATGAAATATCTATCCGGGCTAAAAACGAGATACCATGGGAACTGGACTACTGGAAAGACTTTATCGGTGATATTAACCAGATCCCATACGACGATAATAGATCTCTCTACCGGTGCCCAAAATGCGATGCAGACTTGCCAGACCAGTCTGTCGATTTAATGATCCAATATGCCTTGATAGAGGACATTCAATTTTATATCCTTTGTCGAAAGTGTGGTGGCGAGTTCGATTGATCAGAGTTGTGAAACCCAAACTATATTTCTGTTGCAAAAACTTTTCGGCTTCAGATATAATAGGCGGTTGTCAGTGAGGCCTCATCCCCAAAGAGGTTGTCTTCTTAATGCTGTTTGACTTCGCTAACATCTTCGTTTTTCTCGTCGCTGGGCTTGTCTTTATCCTCCTCAATATCGCTATATCGGGCATTGCCCAAACCCGCCTCTTTAGTAAAGAGAAATCGATGGCCTACGAATGTGGGGAAGAGCCCATCGGTGACACTCGGATCAAATTCAATACTCGTTTCTACGTCATTGCGCTAATTTTCTTAATTTTTGATGTAGAGATAGTATTTTTGTTTCCTTGGGCAGTTGTTTACCGAAAAATCGGTATGTTGGCTTTTGTGGAAATGCTGATCTTTATTGTTATTCTTCTGGTCGGTCTAGCGTATGTCTGGGCCAAAGGTGATCTAGAGTGGATTCGTTCAATTCAATCAGTTCGAGAAGATGCTGAAAGTGGTAAATCAATTGACCAGCATCCAGGAGTTCATCAGGAATCATGAAAGAGGCTGTTGCTAATTTGAAAGACGAGGACTTCAATAAAAATATTATTGTGACATCGATTGATGCCGTTGCCAACTGGGCACGATCGTCAGCTTTGTGGCCCATGACGTTTGGTTTAGCCTGCTGTGCTATCGAGTTTATGGCAACGGCAGCTTCCAACTATGATCTGGATCGATTTGGAGCCGGTGTCCCGCGTGCATCTCCCCGACAATCGGATCTAATCATTGTTTCTGGCACGGTGACGCTAAAAATGGCGACCCGAATTATTCGTTTGTACGAGCAAATGCCGGAGCCCAAGTATGTAATCTCAATGGGAAGTTGTGCTACGAGTGGCGGCCCCTACTGGCAATACGGCTATCACGTGCTGAAAGGCGTTGATCGTGTCATCCCGGTTGATGTGTATGTACCAGGTTGTCCGCCACGTCCAGAAGCTGTGCTGGAAGGCTTGATGAAACTCCAGGAAAAAATCACGCAACAGACCTTTAACGGTCCACCTGTAGTTCCCTTTTTACGCAAGTTACTCGGAGGTAAAACAGCTTAACAACTCAACGTGACGACACAAGAAATATTTGCCCTTCTCCAAAACGAGTTTGAAGATAATGACATCATCATTGACACAGAAGTTGTTTTAGAACCTTTCATCGTTGTCCCCCCCTCTCTAATTGCGTCTATTTCAGAGCATCTTTGCCGGGAACCTGATTTGACATTTGATTCTCTGCAGTGTTTGAGCGGTGTCGATCTATCCGCTAGCGATGAAACAATGGAAATTGTTTACCATCTCTTCTCGATGACTCACCAACACAAGCTGACCCTGAAAGTTATTGTGCCGAAAGTGGAACCACATGTGCCCACGGTTGAGCATGTCTGGAAGGTCGCTAATTGGCATGAGCGTGAAGTATACGATCTATACGGCGTTATGTTTGACGGTCACAGCGATTTGAGACGTATTTTGTTGCCAGATGACTGGGAAGGTTATCCAATGCGGAAGGATTACAAAGAACCCGAAATCTATCGTGGAATGAAAGTTCCATATTAGGGGAATTGCACTATGTTAGCTCAAAGTACAACCTCGGAAGAAAGAAAATTTCTGGAATTAAAGCCGTTCTCCGATGAGATGGTCGTTAGTATGGGGCCACAGCATCCAAGTACACACGGTGTATTAAGGTTGGAACTCAGGCTTGATGGTGAAATCGTACGGGAAGCCATTCCGCATATTGGCTATCTGCACCGTTGTTTTGAGAAACATGCCGAAAACTTGTCTTACCAACAAATCGTACCTTTTACCGACCGGATGGACTACATTGCTGCCATGAACCAGAATTGGGGGTTTTGTTTGGCTGTTGAAGAACTGATGTCCGCCGATCCAAAGTTTGCTGGCGTGCCTGAACGAGCAGAGTATCTTCGAATTCTGGCAGGTGAACTGAACCGTATTGCTAGCCATCTGCTCGCTTTCGGAACTTATGGAATGGACATTGGCGCATTTACCCCTTTCCTATATGCCTTTCGAGATCGCGAAAAAATACTTTTGCTGTTTGAGAAACTGTGCGGTGCTCGGCTAACCTACAACTATATTCGTGTCGGTGGGGTGGCCAGAGATTTCCCCCCTGGATTTCTGGACGATGTTAGAGAGTTCATTGACTATTTCGAGCCCAAAGTTG
>PACG01000082.1 GCA_002699335.1 Candidatus Poribacteria bacterium | reverse complement strand
TGGATCGAAGAAAGAAAATAGGGTTGACGGCAAGAAATGAGTATGATAGATTAGTTAAAATGGTTTTCGTACAGTAGATTTAACGTAATGACAACGCAATTATACCTGATTGGAACCTGCTACTTGGCTCTACTCTGTGAGTTTTACGTCGTCTTGCGCTCATTTCTATATGTACGGAGAGAACGGCGTCAACAGAGAGATAGTTACTTCCCCAAAGTTGCAGTGCTCGCACCACACTATGGTTGGGACGAGGAAACAGAGCAGAATGTTCGGCAACTACTGTGCCAGGATTATAGTGGCGACTACCAGATCTACTTCGTTACCCATGCCATCGGTAATCAGGGCGCAGATATTTCATTTCAATGTCTAAAGCGGGTAACTGAAGGTGTCTCTAACACTCAAGTTTTGCTGGCTCCCAACGTTGTAGATGCTGGTCTGTCGCGATCGCAGAAAGTTCAGAATTTGATCACTGTAATTGATAATCTCCCGTCGGATGTGGAGATTATTGCCTTTGTCGATGCCGACGCCTTTGTTCATCAAACATGGTTGACTAATTTAGTTCAACCGTTACAAGACGCCCAAATCGGTGCAACGGTCGGCGCGCGATTATATGTTCCGTGTTCGTCGGGTATTGCCACATACATCGAAGCCGCCTGGATCAATTTTCAGATTGCACTCCAAGCTAATCCGACCATAACTATGGTTTGGGGGGGATCAAACGCTGTTCGTCGGCATCTGATCGCAGACGGGCAGGTTATCAGCCGATGGTCAAATGCTACTATTGAAGATCATAACCTGACACATGCGGTCAAAGATCTAAAACAGAAAATTCACTTTGTACCAGACTGCATTACCCTCAATCGGACGGCGGATCGAACCTGGAAACAAATCTTTGAGTTTACTAATCGGCAGATGATCATGACCTTCTGGATGGGACATCGGAAACAGTGGATCGGCACCTTGATCGGATCTTTACCGAAAACGCTGATCCTGTTACTTGCTTTACCGGGGCTGTTCCTATTTGGTCCGGTTCCGCTATCGTTAGTGTTTTTAGTCCCATTGTTAGAAATCCAATGTTATCGACTCACGTTTCGCTCTTTGCCCGAATGGCTGAGATCCGATCCAGAAGTGCTGGGAAACATCCGTCGCTCGTCTTTTGTCGCTCCTATTTCGACAGGCGTGGCAGCTTTCAACTCAATTTGGACGCTTTTCAAAAACGAGATTGTCTGGGGAGGTGTACGGTACAAGATATTATCCGCTACAAGGTCACAAGTTCTCGGACGAGTCCAAGCCGATTGAGTGCGCTCGACTTTAAAAACATACATACGATACCTGACTTTAGATAGAAGGAGAGAAAGAGAAAGGATATACAGACACTGAGTATAGCGATACCTTTTCTCCAGTTCCAATCAATATGCGAGTAAGAAGCCGAATTTCTCCCCGTTTTTTTGTCAAGCAGATTGCTGCTGTCATCAAAGAAGACCCTAAATTTGCTTTCAACTTCTTCAAATACCAAATAATGTCGAAGGAAGCTTTCAATATTCGACATCCGTTTGGGGCTCCTCACGGAAAAGGAGATGCAGTTGAACTCGTTAGTCTTCGGATTACCGATATGTGTAATTTACGTTGTCATACCTGTGGGCAATGGGGAGATAACGGCTACCTGCACGAGTACGAGATGAAGGAACTGAAAGCACGTGAAGTTCCTCTGGAAACCTACAAGAACCTGGTCGATCAAATCGCTGATAAAGGATGGTCTCCGATTTGGTATATTTGGGGCGGTGAACCAATGATGTATCCGGGCATGATTGAACTTCTGTATTACATCAACGATAAGGGGATGCCGATTTCGATGGTGAGCAATGGAACCAAGATCGCTAAATACGCCAACGAGATTGCAGACACCTGTACCATTTTGTACCTCAGCGTCGATGGACCAAATGCCGAAATCCATGACAATCAACGCCCGGCAGTATCAAGCAGCTACAGTAACTTCAAAGATGTAGAAGCCGCTTTGGATGATGTCAAGGCTGAAAAGGAGAACCGAGGTTCCCTGTTCCCTTATATTGTGCCGTTGAGTTGCATCACGGCCTACAATATCGATTATGTTGTTGATCTCTACAAATTCACCAGCCAGTACGCAGACGCGCAAATCCTTTATCTAACCTGGTGGATTGATCAAGCATCTGCGATTGAACACTCCAAAGACTATGAAAGACGTTTTGGTAGCAAACCCCAAACGCACTATGGTTGGATTGGCGATTGGAAAGAATTCGATCACGGGGTCATTTTAGATAAATACATGGAGATGATCGAAATATCGAATAAAACTGGTAAATGTCCGCCAATGATGATGCCCGAGTTGACGACGAAGGAAGACATCAATACCTACTATAACGATCATACCGAAACTTTTGGCTATAACCAGTGCGTTAGTATTTATATGACCTTAGAAATTGATAGCAATGGGGATGTTAGCCTTTGCCGTGACTATCACGACTACGTAATCGGCAATATCCAAACTGATCGTGTCGAGGATATGTGGAACAACCCTGCGGCAATTAAATTTCGTCAGTCGATCAGTCAAGAGGGCGTAATGCCCGTTTGCCGTCGATGTTGCGGCCTGATGGGATTCTAAACTTTACCTTCGACCCATCGGGAAACAAGAACTGACCTCTTGGTCAGACTGGGTACTGCTTCCCCCTAATCTAGTTGAGGGCATAGAGCTACCAGGTTCAGATGCCAATCATTTTAACTGTCAATGCCGGCAGTTCATCTATCAAATACCAGTGTTTTGAAATGGTGGGTGAAGTTTGTCTCGCTACAGGTCAAATCGATCAGCTTGGTTCGGCGTCCCCCGAACTCTCCTACCGCCGTCACGACGGCGCCAACTACCGGCTGGAATTAAAAGCACAACCCTACGAAAAATGGTTGCCACTAATCTTTGCCACACTCACTGATGCGCAGTACGGTATTATCAACGATCTGAGTGCAATTACAGCCGTAGGTCACCGCGTAGTACACGGAGGGAACTACTTTTCCTCACCCGCTTTAATAACCCCCTCCGTAGAAGTCTTAATCGAACAACATGCGGATCTAGCCCCTCTTCATAATCCTTTCAATCTACGGAGTATCCGTGCTTCAGCACAAGTTTTGAAAGAGGTGCCACAAATCGCTGTTTTCGATACCGCTTTCCACCAGACAATTCCCGTCTATGCACACGTCTACCCAATTCCATACCACTTCTACCAAGAGCATGAGATTCGGCGTTATGGTTTTCACGGTACTTCCCACCGTTACGTGGCACAGCGAGCGGCTGATATGTTGGGACAACCGATAGAATCGCTAAAAATCATCTCTTGTCACCTGGGAAGTGGTGCTAGTGTAACTGCCATTGATGGTGGGAAATCAGTTGATACTAGTATGGGTTTAACCCCGCTAGAGGGGTTAATGATGGGAACGCGTTGTGGTAACATTGATCCTGCCCTGATTTTCCAACTGATCAACCAACATCAAATGTCGGTGGATCAAATTGAACAGATGCTCAATAATCGGAGTGGGTTATTGGGTGTTTCGGGGGTTAGCGCGGACATCCGAGATCTACTGGATCACTTGTCAGAACAGGAGGCCGTTAACAAACGAGTTTTACTCGCCCTGAATATGTTTTGCTATCGTGTCAGCCAGTATATTGGTCAATATGCAGCAACGTTAGGTGGATTAGATGTTTTAGTCTTTACCGGTGGTATCGGTGAGAATGTACCTCGTATCCGAACAAAGATTTGTCATAAGCTCGGTTTTTTAGGGATTGAACTCAGCAATCAGCAGAATGGCGCCAAAGGTCGAGAGAAAACGATCCATCAAGATCAAGCTGAGGTCAAAGTACTGGTAATTCCTACTGACGAAGGGTTGATGATTGCTCGCGATACACTTCAACTTTTACAGCAGGTTCCAGATCCTCCGAATCCAGTTGCAGAGTTCGAACGTCTGATTTCGCTAGTCGAAGAACGTGATCAAGCATCTCCGAAGATGGGTGCTGAGAAACAGTATATAGATACTATTTCTTGGACCAGCAAGCAGCAAATGGCCACCGAAGATCCGTTTGCGAAGACGCGAACTAAAGTTAGCCCGAAGAGTTCTGACTTAAATTCTTCAGTCGTTGAATCTAGTAAAACGAACAAGGATCGTAGCATCCAAGTTGGCGAGTACAGCGAGACGATTGAGGAAGAGTCACTGGTTGCTCCAAGCGCATGGCTTTCTGTTTACGATAAAACGTCGAATGAGACAGATTAAGGGTAGGTCGTAGAACCGGAATGCGTGGAACTACATCAGTTTATTTGGTGCTTGCGCTCTTATTGGTCAGCATCGCTTTTACCCAAGTTTCTCAACCCCAATCAGGGAATTCGATCGTACTACTGCAAAAGCTAGGGGATCCCAAGCCATTGATTCAGGAGTTCGCGTTTCAGAAACTTCGCGAGCAGGAACTGACGAAAGAAGATTACGATTTTATTCGGCAAAAATTTACGACTTTCGATCAAGATAATCCACCAGGTCGCAACCTAAGGCCAGAGACGCGGGCACAACTGGAGTATATTACGGCTCTACTCGTTGAGCCACAGTTGCCCACCAAATCCAGATTCTCAACTCCGACCGAGGAACCGACGACACCCTCTCCTGCCATCCTAACCCTCTCATTTGCTCTAACGGTCAGTCATCCCGATATTCGCCAACAGGCTTTAGATACCTTGGCTCACTACGATGAACTCTCCCTGACCTTTCAACTGCTCAACAATACAGATGTTAACATTCGACGTAACATCGCCTATGCATTAGGTGAACTCCGCTTTGATGCCGAGGAATCTGTTTTAGCACTGGTCGAGTCGATGAAAGACCCGGACCCAATGGTTCAAAGCGAAGCCATTCAAGCCTTGGCTAAGATGCGAATCAGATTAAGCCAACAGGACCTGGTGTTTAATCAACTGGATTCGTTATACAGTCAATTTCAGTTCGACCTGCCGAGCCATTACCAACAACAATTGGTGGAAGGTAATAGGTTTCCAATTTTCACGCTGTCAGACAAGTATCGCACCGATTTGGATTCAGTGCTTGCAACAGAGATAACTCCTGCTCTGCGAGACCGATTTCAGGCAGCAGGATTCCCTCTTTCAAGGCAATCGGTAATTCGGATTAAAAAGAAGGATCAACAGTGGGCCATCACAGATTCTGATCGTCAGCAGATTTTTAAGATCTCAGCGGATTCTAACGGAAAACTGCAAGTGGTGAGAGAAAGTATTGCTCTCACTTTAATTCATGAATTTGAGAAGAAGGGGCTTCGTCGTTTATCCAGTGTAGCCAAGATTTCCCCTTTACCAACGATAAATCCGGTTATTAATCAGACGCAAGCGAAATCCTGGTTGCTGGTCAACCCTGAATCGAACGAAACTCAGAGTTATATTCTTCGACTAACTCAAGATCCCAACCCCCAAATTAAGGTCTTGCGCAATCATCCGAACTGGGAAATTCGGCGGCAAATTATCCTGGCAATGGCGAAGTTGAGACAGCAATCGGATTCGACAGACCAAATAGAGCGACGAGTTTTATCCTTTCTGATAAACAAGCTAACGGATCCCAATGACGCGGTTTGTCAAGCTGTCGCCAAAAGTATGAAATCTTTTACCCGACCGGATGTATTGAGCCCACCAACTCAAGCCAGTACCCCCTTGCTGGCCGGACTTCCCTACAACTTTAACAATCCTGCTGCCGAGATACTGAGTCGCTACCTGAACCTTAGTGCCGATCCGAATATGTCAACTCAACATGCGAATCGATTGCAATCTTTCACCGTCATGGCCTTGGGGGAAATTGGTCATCCAGCTTATAAATATCTGCCTGAAGTTGAGGCTCTTCTCAAGCAAAAAACACAACTTATTCCTGTTGTTGCCACCACAATTGGTAAAATAATTGCCAATGAATATCAAGCCTTCACTTTTCCCACTGAGAAAAAGTTGTCCTTACCCGACAACTTTAATTGGTCAACCTCCCCCTTGGAACTAACAAAAACGCTAAAAGATATCACCAGAGCAGGATTGGAACTTCCTCTCGACGCAGTAATCAAAGTCAAGCGACCGGGTCGTACCTGGGCTGTTGTGGATAGCCAGGGGCGAGCGTTTTACCAAATACGCTCCCATAGTGATGAAGTTAGTTCGTCGGACCGATCCTATGAAGTCTTTCAACAGACAACTTTTCATCAAGATTTAAAGCGGCTCGAATTGACGAAGGATTTACGTAAAGTATTTAGCGATGCTAAATTACCTTCCCCGGGCAACGCATACCTGCAGCAAACAGATTCTTCTTGGACAGTCTTCGAGGCCAACATAGCTGACCAACCGTTTTGTATGATCCGACCAATTACAACTCGTTCTTCAACCTTGACTCCATCACCTCGATTGGCAGCCTATTTTCGCATTACCGATCGTCGAAAAAAGGACGATTCGCTGGATCCACCAATCTCAGATGCAGATATTGAATCTGTTGTGTCGAACCTTAGCGAGCATTTAACTGATGGTAGCTTCATTATTCGACGAGCGATCCTAGCCTCGCTGGGCCAAATTGGTCCTCCAGCTAAGTTGGCTTTACCGGATGTGGTTAAACAACTGGATCATACTGATGCTACCGTTCGGCGCAATGCGATCATTAGCATTGAAAAAATTATGGATCGAGAATTATTACCTGAGGATATCATTCGCCAGTTGGCACTAACGGTACAGAAAGACGAGCCAAATCAACATTTGGCGATTCGGATTTTGGCCGGCCAGAAATCCAATGCAAAACTGGCCAAACTCGCTCTCCTCCAAGCTTTGAATCAGGGGAATGTTAAAACTCGTCAAGTTATTCTAACGGCCTTCTCACAGATTGATCCACGTGGTACCGCGGAAACATTGCGACAGTATCTGAGAAATGATTCTCAGGCAGAAGTAAGATCCGCAGCAGCAAAATCACTTCAGAAGACTATTGGTTCTCTGCGAGCAAAACATTCTGACTTTGTTCGAGGATTAGTAACAGAGCTGGTTTTATCAACGGCAGATCCAAGTCCAGAAGTTCAAGCAGCAGCCATTCAAGCACTGAGTAGTATCGTCATCGACGATATTAAAACTAAAAATACGCCCAATCTGGCNCTNGNCATANTGAAGAGTGCNCTCTACAGTGGTCATCAACAAAGACAGAANGGTGAATATNATTTTNAAATTGTACCANTTGAGNCNACNNAAGATGGGCGGANGGATATGATGANACTTCGGTCNCAGTTTGTCTCACTTGAGAGAGATNTCGAGAAACCTACCGCAATAAACCAGATTCGGTTAAACGCCACTAGAATTTTGGCAGAGGCCTCTCTCAGAGATACTGAGACCCGGAAACAGCTTTATCCTGCACTTTTCACCTTTTCCAGACACCAAGACTTCTTGAAGTTAGTTGAAGAGAATGTAGACCCTTTAACTGAAACGGTCACCTTATTGCAGCGATTAGATCGACGGGACACGCTCCAGTTTTTGGCAAACGTGATAGATGGCAAGGATCTTAGCTTTGCACGTCCAATTAACACCGGCGANCGACAACATGCATTGCTAATGTTGGGGNAAATTATCGNCCCACACCGGTATGATGCGGCCGGTCTTAGCACCTGGAAATTTGTTTTACCCATTCTAATTCAACCCATGTTAGATAAAGAAGATATTCTTGTTCGCTCAATGAGTAAAAGGGTTTGGGACAGCGTTATTAGTACTAAACCCGATTTGACCGTTCCGGCACTTTTTGAGCGGACGCTGGAACAGCGTAATGATCTAATAACACGGTATCGGGTCGTGTTAGAGAAAGCTGAGGAAAATGTGCTCAATGCAGTTACGAAACTGCTGGAACAAAAAAAAACATCTACGCTGTTGGATCAATATGAAATGAGCATTAGATTATTGGAACAGTTTGGTTCATATACCCCAATCTTTTTGCTTGAAACACTAGATGATAGCAACAAAACAAAAGAACATCGACTTCACGCACTACGTTTTTTAGTCTTCTATGAAGAGCTATTTTTGGAAAAAAAACAGCCNCTGGACTCTCCCAGTGATAAACTTGCCTCAGTGCTAAATCGAAATCTTAGCGATCCAGAGGTCAAAGAAGCCTANAAGAAAGCACTAGACTATATCCCCCAACGGTAGATAAGTTGGAATTATAGAGTTAAAAATCCACTTTTAACTTCATACACGATATTGTTCATAATCACTGACATTTCAAGAAAAAGGTAAATTCATCCCCACGAATAAATTCAGAGGCTTTCTCTACTTTTTTGTTATGATACGCTATCGAGTTTTTTGGNCGCTCGACAGCTCTATACGAGTGTGATAAAATAAACAGTGTTCGTAACAGGAAAAGGAAAAATCATGCCAGACTATACCAGAACAGAAGTTTTAGATAGACTTAACGCCACTCTNGATCAAGGTCAACCGTTGTTGGCCGTTGGTGCGGGCACTGGCATTACGGCCAAGTTCGCTGAGCAAGGCGGTGCCGATCTAATCGTGATTTATAACTCTGGACGTTATCGAATGTCGGGGTTTGGCTCTTGTGCCGGTTTGCTCGCTTATGGCGACGCCAACGCTATCGTGATGGAAATGGGTGAGCGGGAAGTTTTGCCTGTGGTCGAGGAGGTCCCCGTCATCGCCGGGGTAAACGGAACGGACCCAACCCGGCGAATGAGTAATTTCCTCAAGCANGTTAGAGATCTTGGCTTCGACGGNGTCAATAACTTTCCTACGGTTGGCGTAATCGACGGCAAATTTCGTACTACCTTGGAAGAAACCGGAATGGGATTTTACAAAGAGGTTGAAACCATTCAAATTGCTCGTGAGCTGGACCTCTTCACCATCGTTTATGTCTTTAACCCGGAAGAATCGGAAGCCATGGCTAGAGCCGGTGCTGATGTGGTCATTGCACACATGCACACTACAGTCGGTGGTACGATTGGTGCAGATACTGCTTTTGGGTTGAAAGAGGTAGTACCGTTAGTGCAGGAGATCTGCAATGCCGCAACCAGCATTANCCCAGAGGTGCTTTGTATGTCACACGGTGGACCGATAGCAACCGCNAAGGAGGCACATTACATCACTGAGCATACCAGTTGTGTTGGTTTCGTCGGTGCCTCGTCGATCGAACGGTTTGCCTGTGAGGCCAGTATCCCCGAAGTCACCCGGTCGTTTAAGGACCCNGACTACGGCCAGATGCCTTAATTCTTTTGGCGATGGTGGCCTATCATTTTGAGCCTGTTTCGGATTCAGAGGCCGAAGCTTGGAACCAGCTAATTGAACAGTGCCAAAATAGCACTGCCTTTCAGACCTGGACTTGGCGGTCGGCGCTAACGACAGCTTTTAAACAATTAACACCGTACTACTTCTGGATTAAGTCNACGAACGAACAGACATCTCAGTCAGAGCTTGTCGGTGGACTTCCCACCTTTATCTTCCAACCAATGCCGACGGTTAGAATGCTGTATTCTCTCCCTTGGAATCTGTTTGGCGGGTTTTTCCTTCTTCCCGATACCGGGGTTGACTACTCCCAACTTTATCGTGATTTGCATCAGCATCTACANCATGTTGTTACNACTGAGAAGATCTGCCAAATAACCTTTGTTCCAGATTGGACACAAGATTTGGGGGCTGATCTGATCCAAAACGCCTACCGTGAGGAGACAGGTCACTTCACTCATCTGCTGAATATAGGTGCAGGCTATAATGTACTCTGGAGCGCATATAATAAACGAGTCAGGGGTGCTGTCAGGAAAGCGGAGAAAACCGGGGTTAAAGTTTATGATACGACGGAACAGGTAGATCTAGATCAATTTTACCAGACCTATCTCCAGACACAACAACGGCTTGATGGTACACCTAAGCCTTTTACACTAATTTCCCAGCTATTCGAGAGTGATTTGGCTAAATTAGCCATTGCTAAACGTGAAGGAAAAGTGATAGCCGGGTTNCTGTATCTATTTTTCAACCAAACGGTAACCCTCTGGGTTGGTGCTTCAGATCCGCAGTTTTGGGNATTTCGGCCCAATAATGCCATTTTCCATCACATTATCCGCTGGNCTTGCGNCTCCGGTTATAGCTGGGTCGATTTTGGGGCATCACCACCCGACAATNTTNGCCTGATCAAACACAAGGAGGAATATCGTGCGGTACCGTACCATTTTAATAGCTACACCAAGGTCGAGATGCCACTACAGGTAGCACTTTGGGAAAAATCCGAACCAGCCTTACGCCAAGTCTACGCCTTTCTCCAACAGATAAGAACCTAGATCCCCAGCCAATAGTTTAACCTAGACAAAAAGATATTTGATCCTTTGTCTAAAAGGTTTCGAAGATACGGGAGATAGCACGAAGCCCAAGGTCTTCGACTGCTGGGGGATCCAAATCGAGTTCTCCGTAACGTGTTTCGTTACTATACCAACGAACTCGCAGTCCCAAAATTGCCATAATATCTCCTGTTCAATTTGAGTGATGCTAGGCTGTTCCTGACTCCTGTATTTCAGTAACTCGATGGTTTGGACGTAGCAGGCAGCCAGTACCCTTTCGTGTTTTCATTCCAAGCCATACCGCACAGTTGCGAGATCACACGCCGCTCAGCCGATGTCAGATGGGCATGATTGTGAAAGAGGACACGCTTCAAGCCCACTTCCTCGAGGCTTTGAGAATTCTGTATAGAGCACCCGAAGTCATTGGGTCTCCACCATGCGGCATCCGGCCGGTATCCACTCAGGGAGCGACCTTCCCCGGACAGCTGACCGCTGCCAAGGCGCGTTGTGTTTCCTCGGTTACCACCTGCTCAAAGAATGCTAGGGGGAATCCAAGGTCCATATTGGCTAAAGAGTTCACTTCGGGTAAATCAACACCCAACCAGGCTTTCACCGCGGTAAAGCAATCCTGCTCAGTCAGGTTGGGGTTCCATGCATGAACCTGTGATACCTACCGAGCGACAGTGCTGTACATCCGTCGAAGCCTCGGCGTCAGAAATAGTGCTCGGAGAATACCGCTGAACGTGGACCGTTCCCCAACAACAGGCGGCGTGGAGAGGTGTCGAGTTGGCGACGGAGGGCCTGACCCGTCTTGATGCTATCTTCCTTTCTCCAGCGCAACCAGTAAATGGCATCTTCATTGATATCGAAGATGGTTGATAGCAGATAGTGCCCCGTGAGTACTGTAGTAGCGAACTTGGGCTGGTGAAAAGCATTGAAACCGCTTCCGCAGATGCAACATCCCTCGTTCAAGTTTGGCCAGGTCGTAGCCTCTAGCCACCGCCAAGGTACTAGTGGACTCAGGTCTGTCCGCAAACACCGCATTCCCATGATATTTCCTTAGTTCGTAGGCCGACTCCATCCAACCGTCCATGATACCGTCATCAACTTGTGGGAAAGCACCGAAGACTTCATCCCAGACTGCGGCCATAGATATTCCGCCATAGGCGTCTTCTTCCAATCGCAGGGATTTGGCTCCAGGCCGCGATTTCGATAGGCTTGGGGGTTGGAGGGAAAAATAGGAACAGTGAACTACCCTTGATCATCAGCAAAAAGTGTACGACCAAAGACAAATCCGCTGACACCTCCTGTTTCCCAAGCATCGAAAATCTTTTCGTAATCGTTCATTACAGGCTCGAGAGGGTTGCCAATACGCATCCAAGCTTGTAGCGACATACTATCATCTCCTTTGTTTTGGATCGAGGAGTACCACAGCACAAAAATTCATTATGTTAGTAGCAGACTTGCCAAATTAGTAGTCTTTCAAAGGACATCAAACTCAGGTAAACAGGCATTACGTGGAAATAAAACGGAGGGATTGCACCTCAACCTCCAGTGGGCTATCCTCGGTCTGTTTGTAGAGAGTCTGATGGGAGCGATGGGTGTTCAGACCTATGATTTTATCACCCACTATAACTCTAATGCAGGCAAATATCTTGGCCGCATAATTGATCTACTGTAATGGAATATCACGTGGCTGAGAAAAAGTGGCGGGAATGGGTCAAATCTCATCGGCGATTTCCCCTATCTGTTCCGGATCCCCTCAAATCCCGTCGGTCGGCATGTAGGCATACGTTCTCAATTTCTCGTGGTACTAACCATCCAACAAGTTGTAGATCGGTTGATGCAATGCTTCCGCTACAATGTTCCAGCAGGCGATCTTAATGGCACTCAATACAGGCGTTCCAGCCCCGGATGCCAAAATCATGATCAAAGGCAAAGATCTTTTGTTATAGAAGTTTGATCTGGAACGGATCGCTACCTATCACAAACTGCTGAGCTAAACTTTTAACCAATCGAGCCTGCGATTTGAGCCTACCGACCTTGGCTGCTGACCATGCCCCAATTTCCTCGATGCCTTCGGCTGAAATCAGCTTAACAAAGAGCTGGCATTAGCCACGGTGATCGGCGGTACGTTGCCAACCAAAAACTTGTGGATATCAACTACTTTCATCCTGTCATACCTTCATAATCCAAGTTAGGATTACCTGATATAGGTTTTCTCGTCAACTCCGATCTGCAATACATTCACGATACCACCCTGACGAA
Organism: Candidatus Poribacteria bacterium; assembly: GCA_002699335.1. Next base: position 40,230 of record PACG01000082.1, on the reverse strand, counting down.
TGGGATCAACTTAGTCTGATGATTGGCGAAAGAAAGTCACATGGTTGTCCTGCATGTTTAATACTGGTAAGTTTTACTATTTATGCCATAGGTCTATTGAACGTTTGAAGTAACTTTCCCACTTTTCCGTCGGTTCAAACCCCAGGATCTGCCTGGCTTTCTCCACGCTGTATTTTCCATGCCCTTCGTAACTCAGCATATTGAAATCTTGAAAATTGTCCGGTACTGATTCAATGTCGAGTGCCAGTCGACATGCTAACTGCAAGTCTTCCCAAACAATGGTGAACGGAGGAAAATCTTGCCCGCTTACTCTTTCAGTTGGTCGAGGTCCCAGACCGTTAAAGACAAATGATATGGTTTGAATATCGTAGGCTTGGGCATAAGTACGACAGATTTACAGGGCTAAGAACTTGGTCAGTCCATAATATCCTGTTCCAGGTGAACGAGGCACGTCGACAATGTCGAAATCTTGGTCATAGGCATTGCGAATGGATTGGGGCCCAGTATGAATGACTTTTTTTATCCCCAGTTCGGATGCTGCTTTCATGACATGCCAAGCACCAAGTGTATTGACATGGAAACTTTGATCTGGATCGTCCCGAATAACGGTGAAATTCATAATGGCGTCCATACCTTGTGCAACATTGTAGACCTGCTGGTATGAGGTGATATCAACATTGTTAATTGGTTTGTTGTCTAGATGAGGCACAATATCAGTTAAACAGAGATCATAGTATGGATCTAGTCCTGGCAACAGGTAGGGGGCAATGTTACCGCAGGCACCTAGTATTAACACTCTCTTTTTCATGTGGTTCTCTTCTCCCTTTGGAAATTATGCTGGGGGTGATATCCGATTTGACCGGCTTGAGAAATCAGAAACTTGGAATTGTCAATCGGGGCGCAGATATGATAAACAGCCCAACGTTGCGTCCACTGGACGGAGGAACTTTGATCACGCCTCAGAGCTCCTTGAAAAGCCCGAGCCGCATCCCGAAAATCGAGCCACATCAGGTCCAGAGCCTGGTCAACAACCTCCTCTTCCAATACCATCTTACCCAGACGCAGTGATGTAACTGTGATCAGATATGTTCGGGCGAACTCTCGGCAGGTAAGTTCCCCTAAATAGCGCGTCAGTTGATGAATTTCCGGCTTCGGCAATGGTTTATAAAATTCGCTGATGTAGATGTCGTCGGGATAGTTGCCGAAAATTTCAAGCGTACTACCGTAGATGAAGCGTTTGACTCCAGCTTCAACTGCAGCCTTGAAAAGTAGGTGCGTCCCTCGTGTGGCGAGATCCATCAGCATCTGCTTGCGCTTAAGTGGATCTTGGGGTAGGCTTTGAGGTGGTTCACCAGTATGGATTAGAACATCAATGTTCCGTACTGCTTCATGGGCTATATTGGGTTCAACGATACTTCCTTGAATAAACTCAAGGTTTTCATATTTGATGTCTGGCATAGTGCTGTCTAAAAGGCGAAGTTGCTGATTGGAAACTAACTTCGCGATAATTTGTTGACCAAGTCGACTAGACGCACCTGTAATTAAGATATTCATCATCAACTTCCTTCATCTACTAAAGTGTCAACTGTACTACTAATTTATGGTGAGCCATGTNCTTCCTGACAATATCAAGAGGTATATACCTGTTGTTATCGTGTGGAATCTGCTAAACCTATGGCATAATTAGGATTTAGGGGTGAGTTCCAAATTGNAGACAGAAGNGAGCAGATTAAAGCGGAGTCGAAAACGTCGGCTATGGGGTCGATTACGCTGGCACAGGATGGCAAAGACTTTTAACTTACCAATTGCCTGTTCAACATCAATACGGTCTGGGGCTAAATCTCTATTAATGGCTTTCTCCTTCTAACTGNGGAGCCGATGTTTAGATTTCTTTTTGCCCACCACCAAGATTACTCACTCTTCCCTCCTTTTGTCTAGCTTTTATGCACCAAAGCCCTTCGAACCCATACTATTTTCTTGGCACAGGATGTAAATCGTGCTAGAATAGTTGATGTTGGGTAAGCATCCGAAGGAGGCCTACGGAGAAGGCCACAAAGGAGAATCAACCTTGAGAATAGCAATTCATGCAGGCGGTAATGTCGACCAGATTGCTGAGCGCTGTCGAGAGACAGCTGTCGATGAGATATTTCTTGGTGCTACTTCCGTACCGGGTTTTGCAGCACAGGGTCATTTGACACCCGAAGATTTTCAACCGTTCCGAGAGATGTTGGCAGAGCGGAATGTTCTGGTGTCCGGGATGATAATACCTAAGCCTTCCCGAGAGGCCGTGTTGGGCCAGGATGAGAAGGNATGCGCTAATATCTGCCAAACCCTACGTGCCACGGGGCAATCTGGCGTCGATACTGCGTTGCTCTATCCCCTCGACAGTTTCCTCCACTTTCACGAATACTACCCTGGCCGACCGTTGACCATCATGCCAGGCGAAGATGGTTGGGACTCTGTCATCGATTTTTTCAGACAGGTGGTTGGCGTTGCCGACGAGGTGGGCCTGAAATTGGCCAATCACCTTTGGGCGGTTGATGTCGTCCACGCCATATGGGAAGCAGTGGACAGCCCCAATAACGGGGTTACGTACTGCCAAGGAATGTCCCTCATCGGCGAAGATCCCCATACCCCCATCAACACGTGGGGCATCGCGCGGATTTTCTTTGCCCATGCCCGCAATCACGTCAGGCGTGGNCCCTGCCTGATGGACCACGACGAAGTCCCATTGGATCGCGGCGACGTGGATATGGCTCGATGCGTGGAGGCTCTGACTGCAGCTGAGTATAATGGGCTAATTGCCCCGGAACACCTCGGCCCGCAAAGCATGGCTGATGCTACTGCCTATCTGCGGAAACTGATATAGGTTGCTCAGNATGTATCTGAAAACTCCGACCGGGACATCAGTAGATTTCGTGGCCGGNGCTACAATACTCGAATCATCGCGATAAGGATATCCACGGCTGGTGAGAAGATGAGAGTAAGNGCGCTATCGGCGCCGGGATGACCGCCAACGTGGAGCACATTCTCTCGAGTATGTCGGGGTGGTAGCGATATTTAACCACACGATAGAAAAGGTACAGTTGGTTGCCGAGCACGTTTTCCGGCACCTGAGTTCATTACAGTAACGGATGCAAGGCATTATATTTACCGGCTGCGAGCACGAATCCCCATTTAGCAACGAGGAGCAATTCAATGGCACATAAAATTCATAAAATAGCGATCATCAGTGACGATATAGAAGGGGCAGTAGAGTTTTACACGAAAAAGCTAGGCTTGACCGTGGTGGAGCGTTTTGCCAATGAGGACGACGAGGATTATGTGTTTCTAGATGCTGGCGGCATCCTACTCGAACTCATGCCACAAAAGACCATGGGGCAGGCGCCCGGTTTCCACCATATCTCCTTTGATGTCGACAGCGTTGAAGACAGCGCTCAGGATCTGAAGAACAAGGGAGTTACCATCACCAAGGAGCCTTTCGACGTCGGCGGAGGGACGGGTCTCACCCTGAGCTTCTTCGAGGGCCCGAACCAGCTGAACCTTCAGCTTTTCCACCGCGAGAAGTGAAGTTGCCATGCGTATAGCAAATGCCAAGCGCGAGGAAATGCAGGAGTTATCAGGCGTCCACGCCGGTGCCGGTAAGATTCTCTTCAACAGTCTTTGGGGTCGGGCCGATTTCGAAACGCCTTTCGCTTTCGTCCATTGTGCGATCCTACTGCCGGGTGGGGGGATCGGTTATCACCGCCACGATGACAGTGAGGAGATCTTCATCGCTGTCGATAATGCTTCGCAGTTTACCCACAACGGGCGAACGGCGATAGTCGAGGGCGGTGCCACGGTACCTCTACGCTCGGGCGAGGTACACGCCATATACAACCACACTGACCGAGAGACACGCTGGTTTAACGTTCACTGTGTGGTGCCCGGCGGCGAGCCAAAGTCGACCGATCTAGGCGACGACCGGGTTGGCGCTGAGCTTGAATCGACTGACCGTTTGCCGGTNGGACGACTTGACCGGAGCAAGCTCAAATATGCCCAATCGCATGGCGGAAAGGGTGAGCTCGGTAGTCGGATGGTATGGGGGGCGGAGGATTTTCGTTCCAATTTCGGCTTTTTGGTCCACTGTCTCATCCCACCCGATACTTCGATTGGTTACCACAGCCACAAAGGCGTAGAGGAGGTCTATATCATTATCAATGGCAAAGGGCGAATGACGGTAGACGACGAGACGCAACGAGTTTCGCAGTGGGACGTAGTCCCTAGTCGGTTGGGGGACAGCCACGGTCTCTTTAATGATACGCTAGAAGATCTAGAGCTGTTGGTCGTCGCCGTCTGCGCCGACAAAGGACAGTTCGATGCTACGGATCTCGGGGATGACTTGAGCCAACGTTAGTTAATCGATAGAAAGGATTTACACTGGCATCGGTGAAAATCACTTTTATCGGTCACGTGTCTTTTGTCCCTGCCACCTGTTCCGCCCCAGGTGACATTATGAGGACCAATCTCGTTTCCCCATGGATGCCACTTTCTAACCAACCCACCACTGACCATGTATTTCTATTCTACCTCCACCAGTAGACGTTTGCTCGTCCATTTAGCGTAAGTGGTGGTATCATTCCGACTAACATCCATTACTCACCAGTATAGGCTACGGTGGCACCTAAGAACTGCTTGTCTCGACCCGCTGACACTTCGTAGGTGTCCATGTAGAAAGCATCCAGTTCTACTGTATGAACAGATAAAGCATTTTCCATATTACCTAAGTGATCACCAGAGAGAGTCCCATCTGTTTGAACAGGTGAATCTGATTTAAATGGAACCNTGTATGATGGTTATACTACCATGGTATGTGGCAGATGGTGATAGTAGAACTTGTCCGCTGGTATGCTGCCAAGGCTGGAATCCTTGACCAATCAGTAGGAACTGGCTACGTTGAACGCAATTGGCCGCCGTCATTGAAGGCGCCAGGGCTTGCTCATTGGCCAGTCTTCGACAGAGTTTCCTCAACAGGACGCTGACTCGACTGCTCGATCCTGATAGGGTGCTGAGTCGAAGGAGGTAAAGTTCGTTGGCAAGGGAGAATTCGGCCTGGCCTCTGATCAGAACCCAGATGGTAGTTTTATGGTCGCGTTTGGTTCGAGGAGTTGATCGACCCGGCAGAAGTGGCCTTCGAATCCGGTGTATTCCTGATCTTGAAAGCAGAAGCAAAATCCCTTGTGGTACCACCGGAGCCGGAACCACAACCTGAGGTTACACCACAGCCTGACTCGGAAGAAGAAACAGAGGAAAAAACCACGACACCTGATCCAGACTCAGAATCCAGTAAGAGAAAGTTTCGAGTAAAAGGAGAAATTCCACCGGAGTCATGGAACCGTCTAGGCACCAAACTGATAGCTAAGTTAAGATCGTCGAGTGAGGGTTTGAAAGTAGAGATCAGCTTGGAGGCCAGCGCGGAGGCGGCAGCGGCCAAGAGTTTGGTTGACGATTTACGTCAAGCTCTGGATCACTTATCCGCTTCAGACAGGGTTGAGGCTGTGGAAGAATAGCCCTTAAGACAAAGTTTATTTTCTCTAGTCCAGTATTGCTCTATAGTTTGGACAGTTGGAAGTCTTGAAGTTGGGAAAAAGCAGCAGGAAACGTAAAATTATCCTGATTACATTATAACTGCTTCATAACAAGGAAGAGAGTCAAGGAGTAATGGGCTTGTCCAATTCATGTTGTTTCTGTCTTTTACAACCGTGGTTGGATCATCAACTAGGAATCTCGATCAATTCTGCCGATGCGGATCCGGTATCGGTATACAGCACGCCTCCGCGTCAGCAAGATCAATATGGTCTATGGGCTGTTCGGGTTGGAGAAAAAGGTGTCATTACCACTCGGTCAGAGTGGTTGAACCCACTGAAACGATCAATTGCAGATTTGTCTGTCGACCAGTTGTTCTCTATCTTCGGTGCNTATGAACTTTCGCGGATTACATTATCAGATAGGATTGGTGTATGGGGGCCAAGTTGGGTACTCGTCGGTGACAGCGGTTCTTTTCAACCNCTAAATGACGAGAGACCGGTTCAACAACTCGAAGCTGATGAAATNGCGCAACACGCTGATCCTGACCTGTTCTGGCACTGTTTCCCAGATCAGCCCATGGCCGGGTTTGCCATCTTTGAGGCGGGTCAACTGGTAGCCCTGGCCTCAGTTAGTCCGGTAAGCGATGACATGTGGGAGATCGGTATGGATGTTATCCCTGAGGCCAAGGAACGCGGCTTAGGACGGGTGGTGGTAAGCGCAGCAGGACAATGGATACTNGCGCACAGTCGACTGATTTACGCTACTACCGCAGCCTGGAATATCCCCTCCGCGCGTTTGCTCCGTTCTGTCGGGCTGAAATACGCGGCCAGTATAATGACCGGTATTGCCAGTCCGTTTCGTGTCCCTCCACAACCTTTAGGCCGTCCACGCGAAGGAATAGAGATCTACAACTACTATCCAAATTGGGCGATGAACAAGGAAATTCTCTCTGCCGGTGATTTAGACTAAGAGCTATTCAGCAAGGATAATTGCCGAGGTCCAACCAANTTNCCAGGGTAGTGATGCTATTTCTATTTCAAACGGGTTCTCAAGGAGAATCGTACCGTATACCGAATATTAGGACTAGATAGAATAAGAATGTTATCATAAGCNTTGCTCATTCGGTGAGGTGTGCTTGGAGGCACATCGTGTTTGTCGACACCGATCTCTGAGCGGATTGGCTTGCCGAATGACTTGAAGACGAAATTTAGCCAAATCCAATATCCTGGAGCAGAGAGGAGTTGCCATGTCTAAACGACTTGTCTATTTCAACGGAGAGTTCATTCCTGAGTGTGAAGNGCGGATCTCCATTTTCGATTGTGCCTTGATGTTCGGTGACATGGTTTGAGATGACGCGATCCTTTAACCAAAGGCCGTATCGNTTGCGCCANCACCTGGACCGACTTTACGCCTCGATGCGCGATGCGGAAATCGACAGCNGGCTGACGATTNNCCAAACGATTGAGACCAATCGGCTGGCCCTGGACAGCCTGAATTTTCAAATTATGCATGATGNCACTCGTGGTGGACTATCGCTCTAAGACAACCTCATTAAAGAGGGCGCGACACCCATTGTTTCGATCAACGCCTTCCCCCTTGTTCGTCATACCGGTAACCTGGNCAGCCGGTACCGGACAGGATCGCATTGTGTTGTTACACCACAGCAATCGGTGCCTTCCCGCTATATTGATCCAAAGGCCAAGAACAGAAGTCGGATTTTCTATAAAAGCTGACCTTCAGGCCAACCGAATGGAAGAGGGGGCTATGGCCCTGCTAACTGACGAGCACGGATTTGTTACTGAGGGAACGGGCAACAACTTATTTATGGTTCGGGATGGTGAGATCTTCACCCCCAAACCCCATAATATTCTGAGAGGCGTTTCGCGGCAGGCCTGTATGGAGCTATCAGCTAAAGAGGGATATGCCTGGTTGGCAAAAACGTGGGTGCCGTGAGAAAATGATAACACCATGCCAATCGTAAGAGGTAAGGTTGGCGAAAAAAACAGGAGGAATACCAGTGGAGTATCGTAATCTTGGCCGAACCGGAACCAAAGTTAGTATGTTGTGTCTGGGATGCTTGATGTTTGGCGGTAGAACCAACGAGTCGGACTCGATGGGCATTATTGACCGTGCTATCGACGCGGGCATCAATTTTCTGGATACGGCCAATATGTATGTTCGCGGTGTTAGTGAAGAGATGGTTGGCAAGGCACTTCAACGTAATGGGAAACGCACTCGTATTGTACTGGCCACCAAAGTCCATTTTCGCATGGATGAAGACGATCCCAATGCACAGGGGAACAGCCGTCGCCATATTATGGAACAGTGTGAAGCGTCTCTGCAACGACTACAAACCGATTATATCGACCTCTATCAAATTCACCGCCCCAGTTCGGAGGTACCGATCGATGAAACACTCCGGGCTTTGGATGATCTGATTCAAGCCGGCAAAGTTCGTTACATCGGCAGCAGTACCTTTGCTGCCTGGCAGATCATGGAATCGCTATGGGCTTCGAAGGAACTGGGACTCAACCGTTTCATCTGTGAACAACCACCATACCATCTGCTGGATCGGCGCATCGAACGGGAATTGGTGCCGATGGCACAGACCTACGGACTGGCGCTAATCCCCTGGTCTCCGATGGCCGGAGGATTCCTGACCGGAAAATATCAGCGCCACCAGAAACACCCATCGGATGCGCGGTACACTGACACCGCCCAGAAATCAGATCTGTTTTCGGAGGCGGCCTACGATCTGATGGATACGGTCTTGGCTATGACTGGAGAGAAGGAGTGTACACCCGGTCAATTGGCCTTGGCTTGGTGCGCACGGCAACCGGGAATTACCAGCCCTATTGTTGGGGTACGAACCATGGAACAACTGGAGCAGAATCTGGGTACGGTTGAGGTGGAGATTACTGACCAGGACCGTGCACGAATCGATCAGGTTTCGCTGCCCGGCCGGGTGATAGCCCCCTACTATCAGGCCGACTTTGGACCGCATTCGTTTCGTTGGTAAAGGAGTTGAGAGATGTCCATACCAAACCGACCCAATGTGCTGGTGATCATGACTGATCAGCAAAAAGCGACCGCCAGTCATCTCTACGGCAATACGTTCTGCCAAACACCGTCCATGGAACGGTTAGCTGAAGAGGGCGTGCTGTTTGAACACGCCATCACGCCGCATCCTCTGTGTGTTCCGGCCCGCGTCTCCTTTTGGACTTCCCAATTTCCCCATACGCACGGTGCCAGGCGGAATCAGACGCTGATGCCGACCGATGCGACCCACGCCTTCCAACTGTGGAAAGCGGCAGGTTACCATACTGGCCTGATCGGCAAAAATCACTGTTTTGACAGCGCTGATGACCTGGCCCTGTTTGATACCCGTTGCGAAATTTCGCACGGTGGGTTACCTAAAGATCCCGTCTGTCAGGGGATGGAGTGGTTTCGCCCAATTGAGGGTGTCCATGCTGCTCATCAACTCCGACGGTCCATGACACCACAAAATCCGCGTTTTAGCTACGCTGTTTCCGACTATCCGCTGGAAGACTATTCCACCGGTCTGGTAGCGGGTCAAACCGTCCGCTTTCTGGAACAGCATCGAGATGACCCCTTTGCCTTGTGGGTTTCTCTCCCCGATCCACACGAGCCGTGGGTGGCACCGGAACTATACGCCGCCATGTTCCCGCCGCAGAAAATTGATCTTCCGCCCTGGCCGGAGGACAAGTTTGATCAAGGTGCCCCCGAACGCAACCGGATCCTGTACGAGATGCTCAACGTGGCGGAAGATGACCTGGACGATGTGTATGGCCTGATGGCCGTCTATTATGGAATGGTACGCTTCATTGATGATGGTCTCGGACAAATCATCGATGCTTTAGAAGCACTCGATCTGAGGAAAAATACGATTGTCGTTTTCTGTTCGGATCACGGTGATTTTATGGGTGAACACCGAATGCAGTGTAAAGGTGGCGTCTTTTACGATTGTCTGACGCGGGTACCGCTGATCGTCTCATATCCGGGTGAGATATCCACCGGCGTCAGGGACGACAGCATGGTGAACCTGATCGACGTGGTGCCCACTTTGTTTCAACTACAGGGGATCGAGATTCCACCCACCATGCAGGGACAGCCCCTTCCTACGGTTACCTCGACAGCGCCGCGAGACGCCACTTTTTCTGAGTATGGTACCGGTGGTCCGCTTTTTCGCTTGGAAGATTTGGAGCAATTGCCCCGGCCATGGGGGCGGCAAAGCCTGATTCAATCTTTGCAGTGGCGTGAAGCGGAGGGGCGCCGTAAAATGGTGAGGACGCGGGAGTGGAAGTACGTGCACGACCCGATGGGGGATCGGGACGAACTTTACGACCTGGTCAACGATCCATGGGAGTTAGAAAATGTGATTGACCAGCCGTCAAACCGGGAGGTTGTGGCTGAACTTAGATTGCGTCTGGCCGACTGGAGCGTGATGACAGAGGACGCTAAGCCGGTGCCACTACCGGAATACTGATCGGGAGAGCCGTGAAACTGTCTAGCGGGCTCTGAGATGTCGGTTTTGAAACCGGCCCATAAGAACCGGGGGAAATTGTTATTGCCGGGAAGGGTATTTCTCCGCAAAATCGGCCTCGTTGTCCGGCTTGATAATCTCCGTTCCCGCCGGGTTCGAATCGGTATAAATGATTTGTACTCGACTAGCGCGATACAACGGGTCGAAATAGGATCAGTCCCAGTCTTAATTATACTGCTCCAGCCCGAGGACCGGATTGAGGACTGTCCTCTAATGCTCACTGATGGGAGGACATTAGACGGTGTTCGAGTCTACCTTCAGATGCTGGATAATATCAATATAGGCACAGTGTCGAAGGTGAAGGTGCTGGATACCGAAACTGGAGAAGGAATCTGGGATACACCTGTGGCCAATGCGGGGTTCCAGAACCTATTCCGATTGCGTGGGATGATCTGGTACTGGTCAATGGCACACGCTTCACCGCCATTGACTAGGTCACGAGCGAGATTCGATGGGAGGTTGCCTGTGCGCACAAGACGCATCTAGATTTGAACGCTCCCAGCGTCAAACCATAGCTGGAAGTTCTCCCCCAATCGTTGCTGGAAATTATGCCTACTTTGGCTATGCCGACACCTGTGATTTGCGGAAATTTACTTTTTGCTCACGATTATTCAGGGAACCTGTAGTGTTTCGCGTCAACCGTCTGAATTTTGAATTGTCCTTCATCGTCTGACCTTCTATAACCATATTTGAGGAGTAAACATGTTTAAGATCCCGGTTTTACTTATATTTTGAATTCCGGTGACAATAATACTAGTCGGTTGGCAGCAGAAATCGGCCGATGAAAACAGGCAGAATACAGACGGAGATCAGGTCATCACCTTGATTGCGCATTGCAAAGCAAAAGCACCTACCGAAGATTGGCGTGGAAATAACCTGATTGCTTCAGCAGAAGCGGTGAACGCAGGATTGCAAGCGACAGGAGATAAACTCAGTGTTCGAATTCAACTGATTCAGGACGACAAAGACTGGGGAGCTACAAGACGGAGTTTGAGCTGGCATCGGATGCCAATCAAGCCTCAGACATTATCCTTCCTGGGCATGAACATATTGGAGATTGGGCCTCTGCTAACTTGATCCTGCCCATTACAGACAAAACCACACCATCCCGAATTTGACGACATTATTCCATCGTTATGGCAGGCGACAGAGTAGAATAACGAAAGATGGGGTGTCCCGCAAGATACCGAAGTACGCCCTTTATACTACAGTAAACCGATCTTGCGGAAACTTGGTTGGAACGAGGAAAAAATTAAAAACCTGCCGGCTCAAATTACCAAAGGTGAATTTACTTGGCTAGACATGCTCAAGTGGCAGAGCAGGCAGTAAGTCAAAAAGCAGCAGCCCCTGGGCATGGTTGGTGGCACTGTTCTCAGAACAGGCCTGATTTTTTGTATTATTATTTAGCCCACGGAGGTGAGATCCTCAACCAAGATGGGATTCTCGTTTTTGACCGACAGGTGGTTTTGAAAGTCTATCAACTATTGTTCTGCCGCCCATGAAATGCGGGTACTCTCACCCAACCTGATCGGTATGGATGCCAACGAATGGAATACTACTATCCGTACGGCTGATAGAATGCTCTTCTGGTTCGCGGGTTCATGGAACTGGGCTGATTGGGCCACTAACTATCTTCAGGATTTTGGAGTTGAAGCGTTTTTGTTTAAACCCGTCGGGTTTGCACCGATTCCGCTGACACATCGCTAGTATACATGATCAGTGCCCAGCCGACGCATCTAGACTTGGCCTTACGAGTAATTGCTAAAGCCACAACCAGAGAATCTAATACCAATCACGCTGTCAGCAGTGATCATTTGGGAATTTTGAAATCTCAGAAGAATTTCCCGTCCTATATCAAGGCCAGATTTCTCGGCGAAGTAATGTACTTCCTCGATTTCACCACTTTTCTACCCAATAGTCCACACTGGGGCAGTTGGTCGGATGCGTTTTTCTTGGGAATTCAAGCGGTGGAGTCTGGATATCTAAAACCAGCACAGGCTTTAAAGGTCGTTGAAGATCAAATCAGAAATGATCTGGGAAATCATGTTATTGTCCGTTAAAGCAATGATTATATTATAATCATATCAAAAATACCGTCGCTAAAGAGGTCAGCTAATCCTCTCGACCAGGTTTTCCAAAATCTCCGCGATGGCAACGCTGCTCTCACCAGCAACTGCGAAGGCGAGATAGAAGTGCCCTTCCTCGCGCCGGATTCCGCACACGCACAAGGGGGCAAGCTTGGCGGGAGGCTGCCGAAACTCTCACCCAAATAACAGCAGCGTGCGGTCAAGAGTGGTGTGATTCCAGCTCAGTACAAATCTGAGATAGTCGATCAACCCTTCGAGCCAGTAAGCCAACAGCGAAACCTTCTTCGGATAGTTCTCTTCACCAATTCCTGATGCGGCTCCGACAATAGCAGCAGTTTTGGCAACAGGTTGGTGCAATTTCGCTAGCAAGCAGCGGATTACCTATCTAGACGCTATCCAATTTGCCAGGTGNCATTATTGACAGGCTCTAACTGACCACTGGCAGCAGACCTGATACCTGCGTCCAGAATTGCCATCACTTCCAGGTTAAAGCTAGCCTCCAGAGTTTGGTGNAACGGTTCACCTGTCTTGAGATGATGAATAAACTCATTGGCNATTTTAGTTCGTCCTTCAGGGAGTGGGTCGGATTGGTAGGTAGTTGTGTTACCGCCACCTTGCTCTCGTCGGATACAGCCTGAGTCGAGAACAATTGTTCCTTCTGTTCCATAGACGATCGGTCCCGTCGGAACACCGTGGTCCCAGGTGGTCCATGATCCTTCAAAAAGTGCCATTGCACCAGGGAAGCGGACAATTATCGCTGCATTATCTTCAGCATTGCCCCAGTGGCTGTCCAGGTTGGCTTTCATCCCGATTACTGCTAGGGCTAGCTCCCCGATGTACCAGCGCGAGACCATTGAGCCGTAGCAGCAGTAGTCGAGCATAGCACCGCCCCCGGTGGATGACTGATGCCACCAGGTTGCCCCCCGTTCAGGGCCCGTCATCTGGTCGGCAGTTTCGCTAACGCCGGCGTGCATGGCACCAGGACCGAGTGGCCCCGTATGACCACCTCGCCATTTGACCTGCAAAACCCGTCCAATCTCGCCAGCNTCGATCAGTTCCTTAATCTTACGCGCCTNTGCTGACCAGGTCATCGGCCAATTAATAGCCAGTATGGTACCGGCAGCTTGACTAGCTCGAATCATTCGCAAAGCGCCAGACAGTGACTCAGCCATCGGCTTTTCTACACAAACATGGACACCCGCTGCAGCACAAGCCTCAATTACCTCCGCATGCCGTGCATTCTCTGAGCAACAGACCACAATATCCAAATTTTCNTTCTCCAGCATCTCTTGATAGTCNTCGTAGGATCGCTGAAAGCCGAGATTGTCCAAGGCATGTTGTAAATTCCAGCCTCTGGTGTAAGGGGCATCCCGAATTTCTGNCACAATAGGTGTTGTATCAGCGCAAGCAATAGGTTCGATATCACCGTGTTGCGCGAACTGCCCACCGACGTTGTTAATGTGCATATGTGCAAAACCGATTAATCCTAAACGATATTTAGCCATTTTGTTCTCCTTGTTAGCGAAGTGGCCTCTTCTCAATCAATCTGCGGTCGCATTAATTATTTTTTGGTTAAGTTTTTTAGTTGCGGTTATTTTAGTACCATCATCTGCTTCGTCAACCGTTGTTGATTGACAACCAGAGAGTAGAAGTAGATGCCACTGCTAACCGGTTCTCCTGTGGTCGATCTACCATCCCAATAGATCGCCGATTGCCGATCTAAATAATACCCTGGCNCAACATGCCCTAATGAAATGGTCTGAATCCGCCGGCCTGAAACATCATAGATCTCCAACCGCACGGTTGATGGTTGACTGGTTTCAAAGGGAATCCAGGTTTCTGGGTTAAAGGGGTTTGGGTAGTTTTGGTAAAGCTTGAGCGGAAGCGAAAATGTTTCTAAAAGAACTGGCGCAGCGCTACTGCCACCGAGATTTTGCGCTACCAACGTCAAATCGAACAGATCTATNGATTGATCAAAGTTGAGATCNCCCAACAGNTATTCACCGCTTTGTCCGAAATTGTTCGCCACTAAAACCAAATCCTGAATGTCAATTCTTTGATCGTGATTAATGTCGCCGGTTGTAATAGGNCGATTGACCAAAGCCAGCGTTAGTTGCCCTTTTTGTTTACTTCTAGTCGTGGCCTCAATGGTCACTTGCTCGATTGAATCTTTATCTAAAGCACCAACGGTGTAAACGGCCGTGTAGGTGCCATCACCTCGATTCTCGGCAATCGACTGAATAATTCCCTGACTGGTTGTCAAAATAACTGTCTCATGCTTGACCGGTTGCTGCTTGGCATCAGCTAACCAAACGGTGACTAAGGTTCGTGAATTCGGGTCGGCGGGTAGCTGCCCATCTTTAGCTAAGGCCTTGAGTGCAACTGTTTCTGTGGCCAATCCACCTAGCTCAACGGTAATACCCGTCGCTTCCAAGACCTTTACCTGTTCAACTAGAGCTGTTTGGCTGAGGGGGTTATTTGTTAAATTTATTGATTGGAGATTGGGTAAAGCTTTTAAGGCCTCCGGATTAATTTCGACTAGACCGAGGTTAGAAGCGTCCAATTTTTGAATCGGTTCGACAATTTGTGNAGTTAAGGCACCAAATGGCTGTCTGCCAAAATCGATTTGCAAGGTATTGCGGATGAGCCGTTCGATTTTCGGCTCGACGATTGGCACAATGTCGTGGGGTGGGTCGTCGAACTTAACCTCGATCTTGCGGGCTTGTAGCTGTGGGATCTGTACTGTGTAAGCCACATTATGAAGTGGGTTCTGCTCGAGTTCGAGTTGTGCTCCATCAATGATAGTTNCTAGCAGTGGGTCCAGATCNTGAATCCAGTTGCTCCCCAGCCGCAGAACTCGCAGGCCGGATAGTTGGCGGAGCGGAGTTAGATCTCGCAACTGCTGATTGTCCAGCGTTAAAATCTGCAGGTTTTGCAACGACGTCAATGACGAAAGGTCNGCAAATAAGTCGCTATTGTTAAAATCTAGGCGTTGTAAATTGGTCAAGCTCCGCACCGGGGATAGATCGCTGATTGGATTACCGTCAATCCCTAGATAGGTCAACTGACTCAGTTCAGCAATCGGCAATAAATCTGAGACTTGATTGTAGTGCAGACTGAGATAACGTAGCTTTTTAAGATTGGCCAAATTGGAGATGTCGACTAGTTTAAAGTTCCAACTCATTTTTAACTTGGTCAGATTAGGGCAGTATTCTAACCCAGTTAGGTCCACAATATCCAATGCGTTGGCATCCAATTCGGTTAACCGGAGTAGATCTGCTTGCGTTAGCGGCGCAACTGGAATCTGGAGAACTCGGCGAATTGCATTTTCTAGTTTGACCTCTTTGAATACCACAGCTTGCTCTGAAATGCGATCGTGGGAGATGTCAATTCCCCTTTGTCTCAGNGACGGAATATGCGTCNTNTGTGCTGTGTTGGCAAGTGGGTTGCCATNAATCTTGAGCGTGCCTTTCAGATTTTGATTTTCAATTAGCGGCGTAATGTCGGTGACGCGGTTGTTTTGCAATTCCAACCAGTTTAGATCCGGTAGATCTGATAAGNCAGAAATATCGTTGATAAGATTGTCATTGAGGCCGAGGTGACTGAGTTCTTTCAGGTTCTCCAGTACGGAGATTTCGCTAATCCGATTCTGTTCCAGTTTTAAGATCTGCAAATCTCGAAGCGGCTCAAGAAAGGAGAGATCAACGATATGGTTGTGGCGAATACCCAGTTCAGTCAAATTAACCAGATTTCTCAAGACTGACAGATCCGTCGTTTGATCTAAACGGTTAGGGCCAAAGTTTAGCTTCTTGAGGCTGACCAGTTTTTCTAATGGAGCAAGATCGCTAACCTGTTGCCCCCAGAGTATCAGTTCCGTCAATTGTTCCAACTCGCTTAACGGTGTCAGGTCAGATAATGGATCATCGTGCCAACCTCGGATCTCCANAGACAGTAGATTTGGGCACTGATCTAGCCCGACGATATTATGAATCTTTATCTTTCTGGTATCGGCTTTCAGATCCACCAATTTTTCTAAGTCTTCGGCGGTTAGCAGTCGGANTGGNATNTNCAGACGCTGACGAACAACAGCCTCAAAGTTATCGTCAGCAAAAATAGCCGGCTCAACTTCTGGTGCATCAAAGACCGGCTCAACCTTGTTCTTTTCCAGCAGAGGTAGGTAGGTAGTGACAGCAGTGTTATTGAGCAGATTTTGTCTTAGATCCAGTTCACCGGACAGATTGATATTATTGGCCAACGGATGAATCTGCGAGATTTGGTTCCGGCTCAATAAAGTTGAGGTCAAATTTTCTAATTTTGTTAACGGTTGTAGATCTACGATTCTGTTGGAGGAACCATCGAAACTTCCCAACTTTAGCAGCTTTGCTAGCGGATTCAGATCTTGGATTTGGTTATTGCTCAGATTGAGTGCGATCAGGTTTGTCAGTGGTTGTAACGGCGAAATATCGGAGATTTGGCACTGACTTAAATCTAATTCTCGCAGATTGGTCAAGNTAGAAAATGGGGATAGGTCAGAGATTTGATTCTGGCTTAGATCTAGAATCTCCAAAGCTGAGACTTGAGCCAGTGGTAACTTTTGACCTGGTAATGGATCTGCGATCTGATTTTGACTTAGATCAAGGGTGGTTAACCGATCCAGATTAACCAGCGACGCTGTCTCAGCGATCTGATTCCGCGATAAAATCAGAGTGGACAAATTAACCAGGTTTCGAAGTGGGCCTAGATCGCGGATCTGATTATTGCTCAACTCGAGGTATTCAAGGTTCCCAAGCCCTTCCAGCACAGAGATGTCGAAGTGAGATGCACCAGCGGGCGGCATCAGCTCCCCGTTCAAATTCAGAATGGTCAGGTTACGGCAAAACTCTAAACCACTCAAATCTTGNATCGGTCGAAAGGCGAATGGATCTGCAGCCTCTTTTTCACTCAGATCGAATTCGGTCAATTTAGACAGGGTTTGCAAATCCAGCGGTTCGGTTTTAGCATTAATAGCCTGACGAATTTCTGCTTCCAGTCTTGCATCGCGAAAGGTGATGGCTTCAGGCGAGAGGGCATCGTGTATAACCGTAATTCGACGTGATTTTATTAAGATTGGGATGTAGGTCGTTGACGAAACATTAGAAAGCTCGTTACCCTGAACTGAAACTTGACCCGAAAGTCCTTGGTTTTTGACTAACGGTTCCAGATCGTATATTTTGTTTTGGTCGATTTTCAGATCCANCAATCGCCGCAAATTTTCAAGCGGTTGAATCGACTCGATCTGATTGTCATGTAAATAGAGGACCTTGAGGTGACTTAGATTTTGTAGTGATGCTAAATCTTCAATCTGGTTGTTGTCCAGTATCAACTCTGTTAGCTGTCGCAAGTTCGCTAGCGCCTCGATTTGTTTGACCTGGTTGGTACTTAGATTTAGTCTCTTTAAGTTGATCAGGCCGCTAACTGCCTCGATCTCACCCACTTGATTCTCTGCCAAATTGAGTTGGCTTAGTTTGGCCAGAGCCGTCAACGGCATTAGATCGTTAACCTGATTTTGTTTGAGATACAGATGTTCCAGTTTGGANAGATTCTTGAGTGTGACTACGTCTTGAACTTGATTTCGGTTTAGGTTGAGGCGTTTCAGGTTGAGTAGATTTTCCAGTGGAGCAACATCTGTCACCTGGTTTTGTTCGAGATCGATCACCCCCAAGTTTCCCAGTTCGGCCAAGAATGAAATATCTTGGATCTGGTTGTCACTCAGCAATAGCTTTTCTAACTTTAGCATGGACTGACAAGGTGCTAGATCCTGAATCTGGTTTCGACTCAAGTCGAGTTCGATCAGATTGGTCATTGGTGCAAGGCGTGAAATATCGCTCAACCGGTTATCGCNGAGATGCAAAGACTTAAGGTTCGCACAGTGTTCTAGCCCAGTTAAGTCGGAAAGAGAAAAACGAGATAGGTCTAACGTTTCTACTTGTGCTAAATCGGTCTTTGAAATTAGATCGAACGGTTGCTTATTGAGAACCTGGCGCAGTTTACCTTCCAACTTATGGCTGGCAAAATAGACGCCCCCAGGCCCAGCACCGAGTTCCAAATCATCTAGATAAGCGACCAGTTTTTCATCTCTCTTATGGCGNCCAAAGTGAATCCAATCGAGGCGAGGATTACTCGCATTTCGAACCAAACGCGTATTTTCGCCTCGAAATTTATAGTCCCTGGCAACGAGTTTATCGTTCAGGTAACAACTAAATGTTCGTTCTTCGAAATCGAGAATAAGGTGAAGTTGATGCCAATGCCCGAGTTTGATCCGATCCACTTTTGAGGTCAAGTCGCCATTGTACACCATTACTTCACCATCAGGTTCCACACTGACACAAACTGCCGACCACCACTTGACACTACTCCCACCGATATACAAGGACAACGGCGCGGTTCCAGACTGATAGCGAAAACGAAACGCAAGATATTGGATGCCGTCGTAATCCCCCACAAATCGCCGTAACGTCATGGTTTGCTCAGTAATACGAANACTTTTCCCTCGATCCCCAAACTTGATTTGTTCCTGAATCAGGCTACTCTGAGTGTGGCTAATGTCTTGTGGGAAGTCGGCAGCGCCGTCGCTCCACGTCATCGACCATCCATCTTGATCGGCCAGGTCACCGTTCTCAAGTTGGTCAAAATCTTGCTGATACCATGACTGAGCGACCGTTATGGATCCACCCGTCAGGATACAGAACAGGCATAAGCCGACCAAAGTCGGATTACGTCGGATCAAAACCAATGTCTTTGGAATCATCATATTTGGCAGGGGAGTTGGATGATTTCTCTCTATGTCAAGACACCTACTCATTGTTTCCCATGTCACTTTACCTCGTAGCAGCGGTGGAAAGCTCTACCTCCGGTTACCTCCAAGTTGAGGTTTCCCAGCTGTATCGTAGGCTTATTGGCGACGTGACATTAGGATTGTGAGGCCCATAATTAACGCAATTATAAACGATTCCCTGTTCAGAGTCAATTACGACATCGGCATTGGTTCTCTACCAGGCCTTTCTAATTTCTCCCCANAAGTATGGTANATGNAGACCTGTTGGGCCAACACCNATTTGATGCTCGCCATTGATATCAGCGACCGCAACGAAAGATGCCCCCTTACCAACAGCATAACTGGCGATCGCCTGATTGTCAGAACTNACCCTGCGGAGTTGATCTTGACCGCCACCACTCCAATCTGGCACGGCCACAAAAAAATGCTGACTTTGGTGATCAAACACCATTCCAAATCCTCCACTGAAAGCCGGGAGAGACTCATTCGCCTTGATCACCACTCTCTGCTTGGCCAGGTCAACGACCATTGCCCCCGTAATAGTCCAAGCTGTCGTCGATAGAATATAGGCTTTTTGCTGGCTACGATTAACAGCGATTGCACCTGGTATTGTTTTTAAACTGATCTTTTTCTCAATAGCATTATTTACATGATTGATGATTGTCAAATAACCAAGGACTTGGGCGTAGTCTCCAGTGGAAACCACTAAGACTTTATCAATACCGTCAGTGGTGATTCCGGTTGCGTTAATAGACACCTCTATAGTCTGGATGACTCGATTGGATTGTGTGTCAATAACCGAGACACTGCTCTGACCGTAGTTCATCTGATTCCCATCCCAAACGGCCGCCGAGTTGGTGACATAAACCTTTCGATCAAGAATAGCTACCCCCCACGGTTTAGACCCAACTTTTATCGTCTGCAAGACTGTTTTAGCTTTCAGGTCGATAAAGGCCACTCCATCACTTCCGTTGAGGGTGACGTAGGCATACTGGTCGCTCAACAAGGCGATTTTTTCTGGCAGGCTGTTAGATCCTGTTGAGATTTNCCCGACGTTAGTCTCCGACTTCAAATCGATAATCTGTATATGATTGTCATTGGTATTGACAACATAGGCCAAATTATCATCTATTTGAATATCATTGGGGGTTTGTCCTAACTTGACAAGGTCTT
This sequence comes from Candidatus Poribacteria bacterium, assembly GCA_002699335.1. The sequence continues at coordinate 20,024 of PACG01000082.1, read as the reverse complement.
GCTGAACCGCTTTCTTTAGATCCGGCTGGTCCAGATTGACAACAGAGATCGACTCAAACGGGTTTAAGCCGTTGGCCACAACAGCTATCCGTTTAGTTTGAGTTTGACTCAGGTTAGACAAACAGAAAAGGATCGAGAAAAGCAGGAGTAATAGCGACTGTCGACCAGAGTTAGACAGTTTCTTGCAAATGGACGTTAACATCAGAAATACTCCACATAGTGTAATAAAAAAGTCCCGNCTTTCTGCAGTTTAACTGCTTACGGGACTATTAAGTGATCAATCAAAACAGATCTAAGTTTTAATTGANAGGCAGAGTTCGGATTTCCAATNTCGATCTGGTGAGTAAAGNGATTTAATCTGAACNCTGTTGCATNACTTTCCCGCGAAAGTNCTCGATTACAACGGCTTGAGGCAGGTCTCCTGACTGACAACTTAAAGACCCATCCATATACGATGAGAGATCTTAACGCCGGCATTGACCTTCCCATTCTAAATGAACAGTGGTGACAATAAATACCGGCTTGAAGGTTGATCACAGTAGCGGGGCTGTAGCGGATTCTCACCGCTTTCCCTTATTCTCCAATCNGAGTTCAGATCGGCACCTAAAGCCTGAAAGTACGCTGAGTGAGACGAATCACTCAACTTTATTTAGGGTACCATTAAATCACCAAACTTGTCCATAACTAAACTTTTAAGGCTTGAGTTTTCTTTGGCAGCTTTTACCTGTTCATGATAAGATTACATTGTGGACACTATACTCGTCGTCGACGATGACCCTAATATCTGTTGGGCTTTTGAGCAGTTTCTTCAAGGTGAAGGCTATACAACCCTGATTGCCAGCAACGCTGAAGATGGATTGAAACTGGTAGCTGAACAAAAACCGGATCTGGTATTGTTAGATGTTCGACTACCGGGCATCTCCGGTTTAGAGGCACTCCAGCAGATCAAGGCCAGCCACAGGCAGACACAAATTGTAGTCATGTCAGCCTACGATAGTGTGGAGAATACGATTCAGTCTATGTGTTTGCAAGCCTTCGATTTTCTGCCCAAACCGATTGACTTGAATCAGGTCAGGTCGGTTTTGGATCGAGCCACGCAGCTCTACCAAGCCAGAGACAAAATTGTTGTCTCTCCGATGGAGACAGTAGTCCTACTCGCCGAGCCTAAGCCACATCTGATCGGGAAAAGTCCACAAATGCTGGAAGTTTACAAACTAATTGGTATCATGGCGGGCAATGTAATGACTGTTTTGATCGAGGGCGAGAATGGAACGGGGAAAGGTCTGGTGGCTAGAGCTATTCACGAGAATAGTGCTAGACGACACCAACCTTTTGTGACTGTTGATTGTGGTGCCTTACCAGATGAGTTGCTAGAAAGTGAGCTTTTTGGCTACGAAGCTGGAGCCTTTACAGGAGCTCAGGAAAAGGGGAAATTAGGCAAGTTCGAGTTAGCTGATGGTGGCACTCTTTTTCTGGACGAAATCGGTAATATGAGTGCAGCCCTGCAAATGCGGCTTCTTCGCACCTTACAGGAACGGGAAATTGACCGGCTTGGTGGAACCCGTACCATTCCGATTAACGTTAGGGTAATTGCGGCGACAAATGCAAACTTGGAACAAGTGGTTCAAACAGGTCTATTTCGAAAGGATCTGTATTATCGGCTGAAACGGGTACCAGTCACTTTGCCGCCACTACGAGAACGTCCGGAAGACATTCCATCCCTGGCACAACATTTTTTGAATCAGTCAGGTATAGAGCTAAATCGATCTTTTCGTGGCATCTCAGAAGAGTGTTTGGCGATCCTACAGGCCTATCCTTGGCCTGGTAATGTCAGGGAGATCGAAAATGCGGTCAAAAGCGCAGCTGTCATATCTCGTTCTGATGTGATTTTACCAGATCACTTGCCATCGGAGATTCAAACCTTTACGGTTTCACTCGAAACAGCTAAAACCGAAATTGGCTCAGTTTTNTCCAAAATGGTTAAGCAAACACTCCAAAGCGAATCGGGCTCTCACGCTGAAAATGGGCTCTACAAAGAGATGGTTCATATTTTGGATCGAGAACTGATTCTAGCTCTTCGTCAGGAATTAGGAAATAACCATTCCAAAATAGCGAAACAACTTGGCATTAGCCGAACCACACTCTTGCAAAAAATAAAAACATTAGATATGTAAATCTAAGGAGCTATCCAAATAATGGACTTCACAAGATATATTCGCGACGTACCTGACTTCCCACAAGAAGGAATTGTCTTTAAAGATATAACGCCGCTACTCGGCGCTCCTAAAGCTTTTCGGGCAACAATCGATACCTTTGCCAACTACTATCGCGACCGGAATATCGATGTTGTGGTAGGCATTGACGCACGCGGATTTATCTTTGCCGCTGGCCTGGCTTACCAATTAGGAGTTGGTTTGGTTCCGGTGCGAAAATCTGGCAAACTGCCCTACAAAACCATAGAAGAGAGCTACGACCTGGAGTATGGCAGCAATACCCTGGCGATTCATCAAGATGCTATTGCGCCAGGAACATCCGTGGTCATCTGTGATGACGTGATTGCAACTGGTGGAACGCTTACCGCCACAGTAAGCTTGGTCGAAAAACTGGGAGGGCAAGTNGTTAGTATTGCCGCTTTAATTGAGTTGACATTTCTCAACGGTCGACGCCACTTTGTCGATTACGACATCTACTCCCTGATTGAATTTTAGCCATTCTTTATGGTATAATCGGCAGTTTGTAAAATTATGGTAAGAGAGTGCGCCTGTAGCTCAGAGGATAGAGCAGGGGCTTCCTAAGCCTCGTGTCGGGGGTTCGAATCCTCCCAGGCGTATCCCTTTAGGAGAAATTGGTGAATGTATCAGTTTAGCGTTGGAAAATTAATCATAATCCTGCTGGTGCTTCTATTCAGTGTGTTATATATTTTGCCGACGCCAGGTGCTTTTTTTGACCCGCTTTATGGCCATCTGCCATTATGGATGCAGAAAAGGTTGCCCCAATTTGAGACAACCGATGCCAATACAATTCAGGTTGATTTGAAAGATGTCAAATATCCTACCGGGGTTGACTTTGGAGATGCAACGAAGATCTTACANCAGATCTTGAGAAGNCAGTTGGACAAAATAGGCTTCGACTTACAGGATGGCGAAACTGGAGATTATCTTTTTCAAGTTAACGAAACTGAAGATTTATTAAAGGTTCAATTTTTGGCAGACAAAAGTCAATTGGAACTGGGGCGGATCTTAAGAAGCCTTCACCTTCGAGGCAGTATGCCCGAAGTGATTCGCCGGTTAGTACCAGCCGAACGTCTTCAACTCGGATTAGACCTAAAAGGTGGCGTTTACCTGGTACTTGAAGTTGATATCGAAGAATCTAAAAAAGATCTTCTACAAGAGCACAGGGTTTCTATTCCAAATCAACTTCGATCTGCCAAGCCTCGAATTCTCTGTAGAACTGTCGAGGAGCAAGGCGAAACACTGCTGGTTCATATCGGTATTCCCAGTCGAATTCGAAACGTGCCAAGCGAACGACAAGAGTATCTGAACAAAGCGGAAGAAATTCTTGAGTCCCTAGATTTCTTTACCAGTCCTGTTTCATTCGAAGACCGTGAGAACGATAAAGAAAAAATCGTGATCTACAAGCTAGAGATCGCTAAAGCGGAGCGATACAGCGATCAAGCTATCGACAGGGTTCTAACTGTTCTTAGAAACCGGATTGATGCTTTTGGTGTCACTGAACCTTCCATTCGTCGTGAGGAAGGGAAGCCGCGGATTATTATTGAACTCCCCGGGGCTAAAGATTCTTCTAAGTCCTTAGATATTGTGAAGACAATGGGACAACTTGAATTCAAAATTGTCAAAAATAATCCAGCCACTAATAGCCCGTGGATTGTATCAAAAGGGAGTAAGCCAGATCCTACTGAATTGCCAGAAGAGACCGAAGCTCGTCAGCACTACGAAGATGAAAGCTGGTTCGTGGTCGAAAAATTGGCCTCCGTCTCTGGTGACCGGATCCGAAACGCTTATCCCAGTCCCGGCCAAACAGGACTTGAGATCGTCGTATCGTTGGAATTGGATGGTGCAGGAGCCAGGAGTTTCGCTGAAGTCACAACCCAGCATACCGGAGAACTTCTGGCTATTATACTGGATAACAAAGTTCAATCCGCACCTCGGATTAACGAACCAATTCCCAGTGGTAACGCCCAGATTTCGGGTAAATTCTCTATTGATGAGGCCACCTATTTGGCCAATATTCTCAAGTCAGGAGCCTATCCAGTTCAGGTTCAGATTGCTGAGGAACGAACAGCCAGTCCGACACTGGGTCAAAAATCGATCAAAAACGGCATTAAAGCGGGCGTGATCGGTATGGGGTTGGTTCTATTGTTCATGTTGGTCTACTATCATGCTTCGGGGCTGATCGCCATTGTTGCCTTGGNCTTCAACATGTTGATTGTATTAGGAGGTTTGGCAGGCTTTGGCGCGACCCTAACCCTACCTGGCATCGCCGGTTTAGTGCTGACAATCGGCATGGCGGTGGATGCTAATGTTCTTATTTTTGAGCGGATTCGCGAGGAACTGCGTCGTAATAAAGGTAGTGGTAAAACGGTTTGGTTAGCTATTGAAAACGGCTATAGTCGCGCATTTTGGACAATTTTGGATGCTAACCTGACCACCTTTGCCGTTGCCTTGATCTTGTATAATTTCGGTACCGGACCGATTCGTGGTTTTGCGGTCACCTTGAGCATCGGTATTTTGGCCAGTTTCTTTACCGCTATTGTAGTGACAAAAGAGTTGTACGGATGGTTTATCGGTAATCGCCAGATTGAAAAATTGAGCATCTAACTTGCCACCGGATTTGGCTGAAAACGACTTGTGTAAGGAGTGAATTGATTGGAACTATTACGGGACACAAACATCGACTTTGTCGGCAAACGCAAAACAGGTTACCTGATTTCGGCCATCCTTATTGTAACGGGCCTGGTTTCTCTGATTTTTCATCAAGGGCCAAATTTTGGGATCGATTTTAACGGTGGAGTTAAGATCAGGGCTGAGTTGTCGGCCGCGACAACTAATTTACAAGAGAGCAACGTCAAAACAGCTTTGGCTTCGATCGGATTTTCCAATTCTAAAATCTTAGTTGAAAATCAAAGCATTACCATCTCCATCGGCGGTAAACAAGACGATGGTAGCGGTCAAAAAATTGCGCAAGCGTTGCAATCGCAATTTCAAGTCGATGCGGCTGACATTGAGATCAATGAAGTTGGTCCTAGTGTTGGCACCGATCTCAAATGGACTGCACTATGGTCTATTCTGTGGTCGATTGCAATTTTGCTGATCTATATCTCTTTTCGATTTCATTTTCAGTTTGCGTTAGGTGCGATTGCAGCCCTAATCCACGACGTTCTGGTCACACTCGGCATTTTTTCGCTGCTGACGAAGGAAATTAACCTACCAACTGTGGCCGCTTTTCTGACTATCATCGGTTATTCTCTGAACGATACTATTGTTGTTTTTGACCGCGTTCGCGAGAATCAAGGACTTCTCAAGAGTGCCACTTTCCCTGAAATTCTTAATCGTAGTATCAACCAATCGCTTAGTCGAACCTTAATCACTTCCTTAACAACCCTTGTNGTGGTTTTGACCATTTTTTTCTTTTCCAGTGTAGGCGAAGAGATCAACACCTTCGCCCTAGCTCTAATTGTCGGGGTCATTATTGGAACTTANTCCTCGGTCTTTATCGCTACACCAATCGTCTATTTGCTAAACAGGCGAGGTGTAACTACTGCCTAGCTGCAACCAGGCGTTTTATATTACACTTATAGCCTCTCAATTCTCCTTGTCACGTTTNCCAGATAGCAAACAAAGGAATGTGACCGANTTTCGTTGGCATAGTCACACACCCACTCCCACCGAAAAGAGGCGCGATGCAATTCAAGTTAAAGACCATCATCGCTTTAATGCTACCTGGCATTGGTCAAATTCTAGATCGCCGCTTCAGTCAAGGTGTAGATTTACTGTTAATCCTAACCTTTTTGATATTTCCGCTTCTGTGGAAGATCGAACCTTTCGCCACAATTAGCTTATTCTCACTGCCCCCATTGTGGCTCTACAGCACAATTGATGTGGCTCGATACGTCCCACTAAATGCCGAGCGGGGAATGGTTTGTTTCCGTCGATTTCTGGCGGTTGTTGCCGGGCTCGGGTTGGCCGCTGAACTGGTGATCCTTTTCTCGGTTCGAGGAATTGAAACCGGCCAAACGAATATCGCTGATTCAGGTATCTCCATCACAGAAGACCTCTCTCCGCAGGATGTAATGGTAGAAATCGCTGATATTGAAAAGATACCGGAGGAGGATAGACTGCTCCCACTAACCGTAGTTGAAGCACCAAAGTTAGCGGATCTGGAACAAGAAGTAGAGACGTCAGTTTCAAACCTAAAAATCAGTGCCATTGAGGAACCGGGTCCCTTGCCAGGACTAAAATCGANGACTTATACATTGGTACTGGGAGCATTTTTATCAGATCAGCGGGCAGAAATTTTTAGACGGAAAATTATGCCTGTAGGANTGAGCAAGGGCAAGCGCGTGGTTATTAAGTCAATCCAGCGTAAAAATCTATGGTATGTAGTCCAGATTATTGGTTATCAAAAGAAAGAGGAGGCCTCTGTAGATTTACGTCGTTTGAAAGCTAACTATCCAACTATTAAAGCAAATCGACCTTATATTTCACCCCCCTCTTCTTAGACCATGCTACTACCGATAGGCATTGTTGTAACAACCTTAGTTGTCATCGGCTTAGGAATTAACTGGTTTAAAAGAAATCCAAAAAGTCAAATCAGTTCTGATTATCAACCAACCGCAGACCCAGAACCCACTACTAGAAAACTGATTCATGAGATTCGTAACCCACTCAATAGCATGTCTCTAAATCTACAACTTCTGGCCGAAGATCTCGGCCAACCGTTGTCAGAAGACTTGGATTCTTCTTTGAATCGGGTCGAAAGAATCCAGTCCGAAATTGAGAGATTGGATCATATCTTAACTAATTTCCAACGCTACGCTAATTTACCTCCACTCCATTTTGAGTGGTCTGATCTAGGTCGAGTGCTACAAGAGGTCATCGACTTCAACGCTCCTGAAGTCAATCAGTTGAAGATTGAAGTCGTTTGTCAGATCGCAGANCTGCCCACTGTTGTCCTCGATTCAGCGCAAATCAAGCAGGCGATACTGAATCTGGTAATCAATGCTAACCAATCCATGCCCAATGGCGGTAAACTTACGGTTCGGGCCAGAGCGTTAAATAGGCAGGTTCGGGTCGAAATCGAAGATACCGGAGAAGGGATTGANCCGATCTACCAAGATAAAGTTTTCGATCTGTTTTTCACAACCAAAGATGAAGGAACCGGTGTGGGTTTGGCGATTGCCAAACAGATTATTGAAGGACATCAGGGACAACTTAATATTGAAAGTCAGCTCGGGCAAGGAACCAAAGTCGTAATTTCCATGCCAACCGACTTGGAGGTCAGTCGGTGAGTACTCAAGTCCTAGTGGTCGACGACGATCGCTCAAGCGTGGATATCATCACCGAAGTTCTGAAACGAGAAGGGCATCAGCTTTTTGTCGCCGATGGTGGTCGGGCTGCCATCCAGATTCTAGAACGAAAAAGAATCGACCTGGTGATTACAGATCTACAAATGCCAGACATGGACGGTATATCTTTACTCAAGCATATCTCCAGTCAGCACATCCATACGCAAGTGATTATTCTGACCGGCTTTGGGACAATCGANAGTGCCGTTGAAGCTATGAGTGAAGGCGCATTTAACTATCTTCAAAAACCNATAGATTTGAATGTGCTTAGATCCACTGCTGCTGGTGCATTCGAACGGCGAGCCCTGTTATTACAGAATGTCAATCTACGCCAACAATTAGACGAGAAATTCGGGTTTGCTAATATGATTGGGCGTTCGAAACCTATGACCAATCTGTTTCAACTAATTCGGCGCGTTGCCCCAACCGACGCCACGGTCTTGATTACAGGTGAAAATGGAGTCGGCAAAGAGTATATAGCTAAAGCGATTCACAATCATAGCCGACGGAAAGACAAGCAATTCAAACCGATCAACTGTGGCGCCATTACGCCAACGCTACTCGAAAGCGAGTTATTCGGTCATGAGCGGGGAGCCTTTACCGGTGCAACTGCCAGAAAAATAGGGATCTTTGAACAGTCTGACGAAGGCACTCTATTTCTGGACGAAATTGGTGAAATGGCATCGGAAGCCCAAGTTCGCCTATTGAGGGTGCTGGAAGAAGGTGAGTTCACTCGGGTTGGTGGTAGTCAACCCATCAGGGTTGATGTGCGGGTTTTGGCTGCTACTAATAAAGATCTGGAAACTGCGGTTAATAACAGAGAATTCCGGGCCGATCTATTTCATCGGATTAATGTCTTTCGTTTACGAGTACCACCATTGCGAGAGCGAGTAGAGGATATTCCACTGTTAGCCAATCACTTTGTGCAGGAGATCACACGTCGCCACGGGAAAATAATTGCCAATATTGATCTGGAAGCGATGGAGTATCTAACCCAACAAGAATGGCACGGTAATGTGCGGGAACTAAGNAATACGATTGAAACGGCCGTTATTCTGTCCACTTCTGAAACTATCACTTTGGCCGATCTCTCAACAGATTTTTTCCAATCTCCAACTAGTATTCCAACCCAAACGACCAGTGGTCAATCGAGTTTAGATTCAGAGGGGTTTGGTCATGTCGGCATGACGATGGAAGAACTGGAGAAAGAAGCCATTATTCGAGCCTTGAAAGAGACCGGTGGCAACCGGGCCAAAGCCGCTGATATGCTGGGTATCGGGGTTCGAACACTATATCGAAAGCTGGAAAGCTATCAGATCGAAACATAGCCGTTTCATAACCCAAATACAACTGGAGAAGCAACAGATGCAAATTGATTTTGAAAAGATTATCGACCTGTCGTATAATGTAGATGAAAATAGCCCTCGTGAGCTACCAATTGATCCGGTTAAGATCTACGATACCGCTACAATTGAAGCTGATGGTTACTTTGAGAGTCGCGTCGATCTATCGGGGCACTGCGCTACGCACATTGACGTTCCCTGCCTGATGTATGCCGACGGTTTTACGGTCGCCGAGATTCCTCAAGAAAAATTGTTTGGTAACACCGTCTTGATCGACCTTTCTGATTCCAAATGTCCAGGTGATGCTGTTACGGCGACCGACCTCGCAAACTGGACCAGCGATAACGGTGAAATCCAAGCTGGCGACATCGTATTTTTACGGACTGGCATGGATCAACGCGTAGATCAGTCCAGTTTCAACCAGAAATGGATCGGTTTTAGCGAGGACGGAGCCCAGTTTTTAACAGAAAAAGGGATTAAAACAGTAGGCACAGATGCTTGCAGTATCGATTCGCTGGCAGGCCATCAAGGGGAAGGGCTGCCACCTGCACATCTAGTATTCCTTGGTGCCGGTATTCCTCAAGTTGAGGATTTAAAGAACCTGAGCCTGCTTCCACAGCAGTTTTACGTTACCATCGCTCCCCTCAAACTGGCACGAAGCTCTGGTGCCCCCACCCGTGTTTTCGCCTTTGTTTAGAAATAGGGAAACGGGAGATTGGAAGAATTGTTTATGCAACGTACTTTAGGCCAAGTTGCCACTATCACTGTATTTATGTTCGCCATCTTATGTCTACCACANGCTAATGCTGGCGCTTGGCGAGACGACTTTGAAGATAAGAGAATAAACGAGTGGAAGATCTATAACGAAGACCGTGCGGTCGAAAAATGGTGGATCGACCAAGGAACTGCCATCGGTGAAATCTTTATGGATGGATTTATGAGTTTATGGCTAACAGGTAAGGAGGATTGGAGCAACTACTCGGTTTCTTGCCGGGCTAGACTGCTCAAGCAGAAGAACGCCGAACCTTATTTTGGACTGACCCTTTACGACACCGGTGACAAGAACACACGCTATCTATTTTTCGTCTATTTCAACGGAGTGGCGATCATTTTCAAATCGACGCCCAAGGGCGGGGCACCCATTGTTTTTCCTTTCGTAGCAGAAGCAGAAACTTGGTATAAACTTCAGGCGACGGTCAAAGATGATCTCCTAGAGTTTCGGATTAACGGACAGGTAGTCGGTGCTGCTCAAGATGCAGAACCGTTCAAATCTGGTCAGGCAGGGTTAGTAGTTTCAAACGCCCGTGTTCAGTTTGACGACGTAGCGATCAGCGGTGAAAAGATTCCAAACGGTGGCCCTGGCAAAGCCCAGCCTGTAGATGTCAAACAAGGGTTGGTCACCACCTGGGCTAGGATTAAAAAAGTCGATTAAAAAAGTCAGCCGACAGAATTAAACTAGCCTTCTACTTTTAACATATTCTGTCGATTCGGTTACTCAACAGCGTGCTTAATACCGATTTCAAAAGAATTCTTCTTCACTGTTCTGTAAATACCGTCCTCATCCGGTCGGAAACTAATTTCACGCATCATTGAAATCTCGACCGGATAACCGCCGGGGATTTCCAAAATCTCGTATCCCACCTTCATGATGAAAGCTGACTTTTCGTCCAATCGAATTAGATCCTCGATGAAAGATGGATCTTTCTCTATGCCCGTTTTTGTGTCTATGTAGGGTTGTCCAATCCTGGACTTGGTATAAAAGGCGCGGAAAGAGAGTTTGGGAATTAGGCCATCTTCCGTCACACCAAGGTACATTTTTGGCTCAGTACGGCTATAGTTCTCAATGGTTCCTAGCAGGCTTACATTTTTCAGTGGTTGGAACAACAGCATCGAATAGAAACCTCGCAGAGCCTGCCCCTTCACTTCCTCTCCTTTGCCCTCGAAATCGGGGGAGGATGGCCCGGCCGGATCNAAAGCCTGCCCTTTTAGGGCTTCGTAGGTATAGTCGAAAATTGTCGGCACAAANCCCTCAGTAAAGATCCGATACTCGGTTTTGAAAATCGNCCTCGGCAACAAAAAACGGATTCCTGCTGCATAGCCAGATGCCTGTTCTCCGAACTTGCGTCGACCGTCAGTCTGCTGTTTCATGTTCAATAAAGCAACATCGCTGTAAATATCGGTTCGGATCAACTGGTTCTCAAAGATNGGTATCCCGATGTCAGCACCAATCGCCTGTAGTGGCTTTTCCGTATTTTCGTCTTCCACTGCTGTCGCTACAGGCGCATCAGCAACGGATTTCTCTTCTGATTCGGTCTTATCCTCTATATCCGGAATTGGATCAATATCTGTCAGATAAGTTAAGCCAACTTCCAACTTGCGCCAGAATGCACTACTATCTACTGTCTGTAATGGGCGTGCATAAAGCCGTCCGCCAAAAATAGTTGGCTCGGCCAGATTATTGAGAACAGTTTCCAGACCCAGTTTTTTGTTGGCTAGACCCAGGTTCGATCTCAACCCACGCCGGTCATGGTTGGAGTAGCCCGACATAATGAAACCATGTCCGATTGTCACCAGATCTAATTCACCGTAGCGAGCGTAAAGTGAATCGCTAGGCTGTCCGTATCGTAGATAGCGGATTGCCCGCATAAAGGTGTTCAGATTATTCCACCGTTCCCCGTCTTCGGCTAAAATAGAGACTTTTCCGTCTTGATTTTGTCCGATTAGCAAGACGACGTCTAACCCCAAGCCGAATTTCCCCGGTAAGTGAATGTCGGGTTGTGCTTGTGTTCGGAAGTATGGCTGGCCGTCGATTACGGTTAATCCTAATCCGCTGAGTCCCGACTGTTGCAACGCAACCTGCTCAAGGAGATCTAATTCGTTCAATTCTTGCGCACGGAGAACTATCGGCAGGCAAATCAGCACTACTAATTGAACGGTCATCAATAAAATAGGAATCGAATAGGCCTGCCAACGACTCGTTGTCTCGGACATTTTTGGGTACATAATCACTCCTGTTGTGTGAATATTTGGTTGGATACTAACAGATTAAAGTCATCAGGGATATGGAAACAAATACTAATTAGTCGGCTAGAATTTTTCCGTCTTGCATATAAATAACTCGATCCGCATCTTTCTGCAGAGCTTGATAGTGCGTAACAATCGCAATCGTTGTCTCTTGTTCCTGACGCAGTTGACGGACCAAATTCATCAGGTTGTCGCTTTGACGGCTATCCAGGTTAGCCGTTGGTTCATCGGCGAAAATGATTTTCGGCTTATTCGACAAAGCACGGGCAAAGGAGACACGCTGCTTCTCACCACCCGACAGTTGNGCNGGTCGGTGGTTAAGTCGCCGGGCTAACCCAACCTGGGTTAGGAGATCTCTAGCTCTTTTTTCTGCCTCAAATCTACTGAAGCCACCGATTTGCATGGCAATCATCACATTTTCCAGTGCGGTGAGATACGGAATCAGATTGAAAAGCTGGAACACGAAACCGATTTGTTGACGACGGACCTGTGACAGATCTTGGTTAGCATAGTCGATGACTTGCCCATCGAGTGTTAGCTGTCCGTTATCCGGGGTTAGAATACAGCCCAGAAGGCTAATCAAGGTNGTCTTTCCACAACCGCTATCACCCATGACGATNACCAGTTCACCTGTTTCAATGGTCAAACTGACATCATCTACAGCGACCACTTGAGCTGATCCTTCACCAAATCGCTTGGTTAAGCCTTTAGCCTGAACAATCACTAGAACTCACCGCGGAAAGCGATCATCGGATCTACATCTAGTGCTTTTCGTGAGGCAAAATAGCCTCCGCTACAACATACAACGAAACTGATTATAGCCACGACGCTGGTTTCGAGTAAGTCGATCTTGACAAAAATAGGGGCTAGATTAGCAGATAAAAAGGCCGAGAAAACCCCTAAGATAACGCCCGCACTGGACATCAAGATGACCTGTTTTAAAATCAACATCATAATATAATAGTCTGAGGCTCCGATGGCTTTCAGCGTGCCAATTTCGCGCGTTTTTTCTAGTGTGGTGACGTAAGAAATCATGGTCACAATGATACCTGCCGCTAACCACAACATAATACGTAAAAACTGAACAGCTTTCATCGGTTCATCGACATAATTTTCAATAATACTGGTCAGCGTCTGATCTAGTGTTNTGGCTTCGATCATGCCGTTTTGGTCTAGCTCTTCTGCCAACGCCTCGACGGAGTAGTCAGACTCCGTTTTTGCAATCATCATATTGACGTGCAGGCTATTTTTCAGTAACACCTCCTGTGCNGTTCTCAGGTCCATGAATAGCAGAGGCGTATCTAAGACAAACATCAGACTCTTTGTTCGTCCAACAACGTTGAGTTCCGTTCCGCCGATGTAGATTTTCCCTCCAATGGGAATTTTTCCACCCGAGGGAGTTCTCATTTTTTCGTCGATTACCACTTCGGCTGGGGGTTGGTCTTCAGGCCGATAGTCGTCATATTGACTAGGTGTGAACATTCGACCTTGATTGGGAATTGTCTGAGTGGGACCGCCCAACTTTCCCCGCTTGTACCCGACCACGATTGACTTAGTGGCTTTGCCGTTGATCACAGGTCTGGCATGGGCAAAAATGAGAGGTGAAACCGAATTTCGTTTAACACCCTCCGTGTGATTGATGAAGACTAGATATTCTGGCACCAACAGCGAAAAACCGGTAAACCCGCCCCCAGACCCTTCGGCTGAGATCCATAAGTTGGCCTCGGTCGATCGGATGTATTGTTGAACCTGAATTCTCATCCCGTTCATGATGCCGCCCAACAGCAAAATCAGGGTGATTAAAACTACAATGCCGATAGTCGTCATCACCACTCGGGTACGACGATAGACCATGTCTTTCAGAAAAATGTGTGTCATTAAACAAAAACAATTTACCGGTTAACGGAGACAAATAAGCACCCGTTACTAATCGGCAGTGCTATCCTCGGTGACGGGTGATTCTAGTTGAGATTCTTCTGCCTTCGACACATCTAAATCATCTTCGATGGGCTTTTGGATTCTAGGGGGAACGATGTCGTCGACTTGAAACTTACGGACGGACATNACCGGGTAAGGACCGTCAAAACCAGCCACAACTGCTTTCATTTTGACCACTTTTCCTACCTTTGACTCTGTATCAATCGGAACTTGCGGNGACTGTCCTAGTTTGTNGCGAAGTGCGTCGAACATCCTGTTTCGATGAAAAACAAATTTTTGCCTCAGACCTGTAACCAGAACGTGATTAAAGGAAGAGGTGTCCCCCTGCCANTTACGCCAAAAGGGAACATTACGGATGTANCTTCTGGCCCAGTTGGCATAAGTCGGCATCTCTCCAGAAACGGTAACCTCGGTTTTCAGTACACGTGTCTGGCTGACAGCACCAGCTCCACGAAACCGTTGATCACGTAATTGTTGTATGATTTTGTAGATCCTAGGAGCTGTTTTTGGATCTACCTGGATTTGCACCTCTGTCGTAAAGAGATCTCGGCGGCCATGTTCATCGACATAGTCTCGAAAACTAATATTCGCNGGCTCCACCCAGGGGCGAAGTAACCGGCGAATTTGCTGTGCGTCATAGAAGTTGACTTTACCAAAAAGCAGAACTTGAATGGTCTCAACACCATGCTGGTGGTTTGGTCTCATTTTGCTGTCGGCGATTAACAATTCTTCATGACCGGCTGACATNGCGGAGGACGCAAGGATAATGAACAGAATTCCCCATAGGAGCATCTTTTTTCCGAAGATCATCGGCATACCCTCTGTTACAATTGTAACTGAACCTAACTAGATGATGAAATTTATTCTAATTATACCGCAGNACGCCGTCTAATTCAATTGCTGGCCCGGGACGGAAAATGCCCTAACCAGCAACGAAAACTCCTTGACATTTTTCCGTTAGGTTTGTTATCATCTCCNCTGCCCTATTGAAAAAACNACTATCTAGTTTCAGTGGGAGTATCAGCAGATGCCAAGGTAGCTCAGTTGGCAGAGCAGCGGACTGAAAATCCGCGTGTCGGCAGTTCGATTCTGCCCCTTGGCATTTCNCGCCGGTGTAGCTCAGTGGCCAGAGCAACTGATTCGTAATCAGTAGGTCGGCGGTTCAAATCCGCCCATCGGCTCTTCTTTCCCCGTTTTATTTCAGTAGTTNTTTTAGTTCAATCGATTTCTTTAACCTCAGGCTTAAACTTTTTACTATACTGAAACGTCTAGTCGATAGAGAGGATTTGATGTCAGATGAACCGGCGGACCAGGTCCTAGTTGAACAGGCTCAATCCGGGGATTTTGAAGCTTTTGGCCAACTAGTTGGGAGGTACCAAAAGCGCGTTTATGACATCGCCTACAGCTTTACGCGAAATACCGAAGAAGCTTACGACCTCTCGCAGGAAATTTTCTTAAAAGCTTTCCGGGCACTCAATCACTTCGCGTGTAAAGCCACTTTTTATACTTGGCTTTATCGGATCGCTCGCAATGCGGGTGTTGACTATACGCGGCGTAAAAACAATCGCCCGGAATACCTCTTTACGAAGGAGTTTCCACCGGATGAGTCGTTGCTTCATCCACGAGTAACAGATGATTTGGTCGTTCGGTTGGCCGAAGCGTCTGAAATCGATAAAGAAATCAAAAAGGCAATTGCCGAACTTTCGCCCCGTCAGCAGCAGGTCTTTGTACTTCGTTATTATGAAGATCTGCCGCTGAGTGAAATTGCTGACATCTTGGGGCTGAGGGTTGGTAGCATTAAAGCGCATTTGTTTAACGCCATTCGGAATCTGAGAAAGCACCTTAAACCTTACGTGGAATAATAACAGNGGGTATGATGAAATGTGATTTTTNCCAGCAATTGATTCCCGAATATNTCGATGGGGACCTAGTCGGTGATAAAGCACAACAACTAGAAAGTCATCTTAACCAGTGTCGCCATTGTCAAGCCGAAAATCAAAATCTCCAATCGATTCTGGCTTTAGCGACCTCAATACAAGTCGAGTATCCAGACGAAGAGATTTGGAATAATTTTTGGCCTAACCTTCATCAACAGATTAAAAGCTCNCAAGTGGTCGGACCTAAGAGAACAATCTGGTCGTTGGCTTGGCGTGTGGCAGCTTGCCTCATCCTGGGAGCAAGTATCTTCATTTTGGCTAAAAACCAACTCACACCGTCACCTGATGCAACCGATCAACTGGTCACAATGAGGCCTCATATTAATGTCATCCTCGAGCAAGTTGAGAATGAACTATCCGAAGTAGATGAGAACCTGGAGACTTTGGAAGAAGATCACCGGGGTCCCACTCAAGTTGGCAACTCGATAGAAANNCTTCCCGCAGGTAGTTCGCAGACCACCTTATCAGCGGATACCATTGACCGTATCCTTACTGCCCTCTCGTCCGAGGTCAACACTATCGATGGTGAAACTGAGGCAGATCTAGCCACTATCGAGGTAGCATCGCTATACTGATTCAGATCTATTGGAGGTGAAGATTGAGACGCCAAGCCCTGGTTGCCATTGCGATTGGAACTCTATCAGTTCTGTTTTTATTGATCATTCCTCGTATTGTAGCNCAGGTTAATTCTTCCACTAAGCCCTCTATACAAGATGAGACTCGCCGACACACTAATATTCTCAAAGGCTGGCAACTGATCGAAGCCATTGGACCAACGGCTGAACAAGCGGCCCCACTCCTGGCCAAATTCAAGAAACTTGAAGATCTNAAATCCAAATCCCGNANTCAGAGGACCCAGACCTNCAATCTCCTGAAAGAATTGGTAGGAGAAGAAGGACGTACTGAAGACAAGAAGNGGGCTCTGGCCGCATATAGAGAGAATNTACGTCAGTCTTACAACAAACTGACCGTGGCCTATAACGATATTTATACTATCTTGGACGTTGACCAGCAAGTCAAATTTGCAGTTTTCGATCGGACCTTCCGTCGCGAGTTACGCGACGCCTTGAAAGTTCTATCTTCTATCCGGGAACTTAAAGCACAAGAAAAGGTCGAGAAGAAGTAGTCGCTAAAAAGCGAGCGATCATAGAATCTCTGCGGCGAAAACAGCATATAGAGAATATAGTATATAGAAACTATTTCCTGTTTCTCCCACCCTTTCAAGGCGGAGAGGAAACTGCTACTCCTTTCTGTACTTGGCTTCACACCATTCACATCTTGCATTTATGACCTTGCTTTCCAGGTAGAATGCCATTTTTAACAGATTGGGTGTAGCGACAATTCTAGCATTGGTTGAGGAATTAGCTCCAGAATCAGGGTAAAAGTTAGATCTTAACACTAATCTATCTAACTGTAAACCCCCTCTTAATTATTATAGTATCGATGTATGGATATGGTTGCTTTTCTACCAGTAGCCGCTTTCATTAAGTCAAATAATAGAGCATGTTAATACAGGCCAGACTATATTGCTAGATGTCAGAGCTAGAGACGAATATGAAAAATTGGAGCCACAGGTGCGCTGCATTTCCCATTGCAAAATTCGCAAAGTGGAAAAATGCCGGATATTGAGCACCAGAAGCAAATTTACACCTATTGCCACAGAAATTCGATCTGAAAAAGCACGGAAGATTCTAGTAGAAAATGGTTATACAGCGGTCGAAATACTCAGGTGGGACTGTGATCTGGCAACAAGCCGGTGGTCATGTAGAATCTGAGTCAACTGATTAATAAGTGAGAGCAATCGGCGTGAGGCTAGGCAGATAATCGGACTATATTTCATATCATCCAAGTGGGAAACACAATAATTTTGGGCTGTCTTTTAGCTAAGGCTAGAGTATAATCAACAAATATAAGGCACCAATCTTAAAATCTGGATTGGCTGGCTACGCTCACAGTTGTGGCCAACATTCTCCTCCATTAATAGCAGGCTGAATATGAGAATCCAAATCACCCCCGACGAGATTGATCGTCGTCAACTTACAGCTGAACACTTGGCACAAGCAGTTGAATCCGTCCGCCAAATCGGATTTGTCATCCTGGGTCAGGTCATTCCGACTCCGCTTCTAGACTTGCTTTTTGAACGAATGTTGACCGATTTAAATACCTTGCTCAACGCCTCTGATCACGTCCTACCGGTCAACTTTGTGCCTGGACACCTTCAACAAGATGTGCCACCCTTTGCCCCATATGTTTTTCCTGAATTAGTAGCTAACCCCTGGGTGATTCAGGTTACCCATGCCCTGCTAGGCTCTGGTGTGAAAAACACATATTTCAGTGGTAATACCAATTTGCCTGGAAGTGTTATCCAACCTGTTCATACCGATGGGCAGCAGCTATGGATTCATCAACAGGCAGCTCATCCGGCTGCAGCTCTAATTATTAACGTGGCCCCACTGAAGGTAAGCGAAGAAAATGGGAGTATTGAACTTTGGCCCGGTTCCCATCATGAAATGGTTATTACACCAGACAGCTCGAGCATTAAAGTCCAATTGCCAGATTTGGGCAGGCGAGAAAAAATATCACCACCTGTCAGGGGAAATACTGAAAAGGGAGATGTCTTAATTAGAGATAATCGGTTATGGCATCGTGGCGTGCCCAATCATTCAGAACAACCCCGGCCCATGATAGCCATGATCCACCGTACTGGTTGGTATAATTCTGGAGCCAAGTTAAAATTTCAGCTGGGTTGTGAATCGGCCTTTGAGCATCCGGTATTGGATGCTAATGCGGAGTTCGTGGATGAACCAATAGATTACCTCTTCCGCAATCGACCATATGATTACCAGGAATCAGATTAAAACAATCAGACTCATCAAGCTAACAAGGTCGCAAAAAAATAAAGAAAAAATTGAACAGTTGTGAGATCAAAGGACTTGGCCTGCTAACTAGTTGGATTGCCCCTCTGCTAGTTGAAAGGGAAGTATAAATACAGAAAAAGAAAAGCTCCTCTACCAGCTGAAATTCAGCGGAAGCGCAAACTCGATATGCCGGGTCATTAAGGATGCCTATACAATTAATCTTTCCAATGATTTGAGGTCTTTTTCGACTATTGGCCAATCGGAGGAGCCAATAGATGTGAAAAAGTCAACCTCTCCCCTGATAAATTTATCACCAACCATTTTGAGCCTATTTACTACTTGATCTCTGGCCATCCAGAATTTTGGTAACTGATGTATCAAGATGCTATTCAGCACTTTTCCCATAACTGAGAGTAAGCTGTACCTGTGTATTTCTTCCTGATTCAGACTATTGATTCAGGCAACAATTGGCAAACTGCTGCCAATTGCCCTAAGAAGTAGCGAGAAAATCTAAATTCATTCAAAAATCAACATCTGAACTGAAAAAAGAATACAATCGCGTCATTAACCAAAATCAAGAGATTAATTGAGGTTCTGGCCAGCATGGTTCAAGTTGGTCACTGAATCCTAAAGCTATGTTGATCACCATGGCAATGTCTCCTATCGAGATCCAATCTAGTTTGTTTTAGAACCTATCCATGAGTATATCCTGCCTATCAAACAGCATATGGCTTTCAATCTAAGACGGCAGCTAACCATCAAGCCGAGTGCCAATCCAAATGCAGAGAAAATCGCTAATCACGGCGTTGTGAATAATTCAGGTTGTCTAAGCATGAAAATTGCCAGCCATACTGAGCTGCGATTTGAGGGGGATTGAAGATGATTTTATGAATGCCCCTGATATGCATTGATTATTGTTGTTACTATTAGCCAAGCTTTGGAACTATTGGTGGATTTTGCCCATCTTTATCCTGCCTAGAAGCGTGGGCTTAATGAGAATGCCAACGGACTAATTGGCCAATATGTGTTCATAGGCATGAGTTTGGACGTTGTCCTGGGCACAGACTGACCCAATCATCGGCCCTAAAAGGAATTAGCTTTTCAACCCCCATGAGATCTTATGCCGGGAAATTCTTGGGTTAGGCCATGAAGTTCGCCATTGTTAAATACGGCGGATTAAAAGCTTATAGAGATGCTCGCCCTTAAGTATTAGTAGAGGTGATGAAATGGTCTGTGCTGGATTGTGGACCATTATTGGCCTAGCAACGGGAATTAGTACCGGCTATCGGATCATGCCAGACTAACCGTCGACCACCCAACGTCTATTTTTCTACGTAGT
>PACG01000081.1 GCA_002699335.1 Candidatus Poribacteria bacterium | reverse complement strand
TTTATTCGATTACTAACAGGAATTGAGGCTCGAGAGGTCGTCGAATTTGCCGAAGGTAAAGTTCAACTAATCGCCTTTCATATTCAGTCTGATAATCCGCTTATCAATCAACCAATTCAAAATATTGTTCGGCAGGATGCTTTCTCTCGTATTCGCTTTACGTCTATCAAACGCAAAAATGGGAAGACTATCATACCTCAAGGCAGTGACTCTGTCTTAGAGGGAGATGAGATTTTTGTCATGGGCAGCAAGCCAGCAGTCTCTGAACTATTGCAGTTCTCAGGTGTCCCTTTACGACATAAACTGGAACGGTTGGTTATTGCCGGAGCGACACCGATTGGCATCCAGACTGCCCGGATGTTAGAGTCGAAACCCATACAGGTCACGATTATTGAAACAGATCTTAAACAGGCCGAACACGCGGTTTCTGTGTTAAAGAAAGCAACCGTTTTACACGGCAGCTATTTAGATCCCAATTTACTGGCCGAAGCCCAAATTTCATATGCGGACAGTTTTATTTCGGTAACAGGAGACGATGAAGACGATATTATGGCCTGTGTAATGGCTAAGTCTGCAGGGGTTGAACGTACAATGCCGCTGATACAAAGACCTTTATATTTGCCAATTCTCGCCTCTATTACAGAGCTAGATTCGGCTGTCAGCCGCCACTTAACCGCAGTTAATGATATTCTCCGTTTGGTTCGGCCTGGCCATGTTTTAGCGGCTACAGTACTACGAGATATCGATGCTGAAGTATTGGAATTAGTGGTCCAAAATCGGGCCAAAATTGTAGGTAAAAAGATTCTTGCTATCCCCTTTCCAGATCGGGCCTTGATCGGTTCAGTTGTTAGGGATGGTAAAGTTCTGATTCCAACCGGGGATCTAGTCATTCAGACAGGAGATGACGTTATTGTTTGTAGTCAATCCAGATCGATCCCAAACGTAGAAAAACTATTCGTTTAAAATGAATCTGAAGCCGGTCTTATTTACGATCAGCATTCTTTCGTTCGCCATTTCGGTGGCACTCCTTGTCCCGTTGGCAATTGCTGTTGTTTATGCAGAACAAGATCTAATGCCTTTCATCAAAACGATTGTGATCACGGTCATTATAGGTGGAATCTTGTATTTGGTCACTCATGGTGCAACCCGGGAACTGGGTAACAGAGAAGGTTTCGCGATTGTCACTTTCGGCTGGTTGTTTGTCGCATTAGCGGGATCGCTACCCTACTTTTTTTATCAAGATTTTCTCGGCAGTGGAATTGACCAGCAAGTTTCGGTTTTCCGAAGGTTTACCGATAGCTATTTTGAGTCGATGTCTGGGTTCACAACCACCGGGGCAACAATCTTGGAAGATATTGAGCATTTGCCACACAGCATTCTATTTTGGCGAAGTTTCACCCACTGGTTTGGTGGTATGGGGATCTTAGTTCTGGCTGTTGCAATTCTACCCTTACTCGGTGTTGGTGGTATGCAGTTGTACCGGGCCGAAGCACCAGGACCACAAAGCGACCGTATAACTCCAAAAATTCAAGAGACAGCAAAAGTTTTGTGGTGGGTCTATGTGTTGATTACTTTGGCAGAAGTGGTTTTTTTGTGGATTGGAACCGTTTGGATAGTGCCTGAGAATGTCCGTGAAACTCCTAGTGAAGGCTTGTACCACGCCTTTTGCCATGCTTTTGGCACTATGGCCACCGGTGGATTTTCGCCTAAAAACACCAGCATAGGTTACTATAATAGTGTCTATATCGACGTAGTGGTCATCATTTTTATGTTTATTGCCGGAACCAACTTTTCGCTCCATTACAAGGCCTTCAAAGGCGATTTCGGCGGTTATCTGAAAGATGGGGAATTTCGATTCTATCTCTTTTTGATTAGCCTGGCGATAGTGGTTTTGACGCTTAATACCATGTTACAACCTGTTGCTGTAATCAGTGGTGTAACACGCGAGGTTGATCAAGATCAAATTGTACAAATAGAAAACGCAACTTATCCAGTTGTCGATGGTAAGATCTTGTATCAGAACCAGAGTTACTTCGTTCAAGATCAACAGATTGTGGTTAACGGTGCCACTTACGCCGTGCATCAAGCCAAGGTGGTCTACAAGTCGATCGGAGACGCGCTGCGCTTTGTCGGATTCCAAGTTTTATCCATCGTTACAACTACAGGTTATGGTACCGCAGACTTTGAAATGTGGCCTTTCATCTCACAAGTGATCTTGGTGGTCCTAATGTGTTTTGGCGGTTGCGCAGGATCGACCGGTGGAGGGATGAAACAAGTTAGATTTTTGCTCTTAATTAAACAGAGCTACCATGAAATCAAACACCTGAT
Organism: Candidatus Poribacteria bacterium; assembly: GCA_002699335.1. The sequence goes on along the minus strand of PACG01000081.1, from coordinate 22,469 downwards.
TATGCCGCATGCTGTGCTGCCCGTAAAATTAAATGGACGAATTGTTCCTCGTGGCGTAATGACCAATATTTTAGGATTTTTCTTCATCGGTGTGGCGACGTTTGTAACAGGAACGGTCATTCTCACTGGTTTAGGCTTAGATTTACTGAGTGCCAGTACTGCGGTCGTCTCTGCTTTGATGAACATTGGTCCAGCTTTAGGCAGTCTTGGCCCGACAAACAATTATGCGCATATTATGCCGGTTGGGAAATGGGTACTGAGTTTCTGTATGTTACTCGGTCGGCTTGAACTTTATACGGTATTGGTAATCTTGACACCATCCGTTTGGCGCAGATAAGAATTGAGAATTGTTAGCCAAAAGGCATTCACTATTTACCATTCACATAAAGGTTAGAAGAAGTGGCTTCGCTATCGAGTAAGATAATAAGATTTTGGGAAACAACCCCGGGCGAATGTACCTGAATCTCAAAGCATGTTCCCGATCCAACTGCAGTGCCTCGATTCCCGCTCTCACGGGAACAGGCCAACGCCCTCGACTCGATCGAGAAACAGTATACAGATACTGTTTCTTAATTCGATCGGGAATCAGTAGTATTCTTTGGTTGGTCAGCTTAACGCTCCTCCACTACCAGATCCAATCTGAAGCTCAAGCAGATGTAGGTCAGTCTCGTCGCAATGCGATCGTTAATGCCGTTGAGATGGCCAGCCCAGCTGTGGTCAATATTAGTACGACTCGGATTGAACACGTCTATGTTAATCCCTTCTTTGAAGATTTTTGGCGGTCACCTTTTTTCGATTTTCCCCGGATTCCACAACAGCGTGAACAACGAGGACTTGGATCTGGGGTAATTCTGGATGATGAAGGTTATATCCTGACGAACTTTCATGTGATCGAAAATGCAGATCTGATCCAAGTCATTTTGTCAGATGGGCGCCAGTACAAAGCTAAACTGGTTGGCGAAGATGTTTTTACCGATTTAGCAGTATTGAAAGTCGGTGAGGATAGTGCAACGCCAATTGCGGACCTGGTGGAAATCCAGGTAGGGGATTCGGGAAACCTTCTGATTGGAGAGTGGGCTATCGCTATTGGTCATCCATTTGCGACTTCGATCGGTAATCCAAAGCCGACGGTAACAATTGGTGTAATTAGCGCCACTNATAGATCCTTGAAAACTGANAAGCANTGGCATCGAAATTTAATACAGACCGATGCCTCAATCAANCCGGGTAACAGTGGGGGNGCATTAGTCAACGCCCGGGGNCAATTGATNGGCATCAACACAGCGATCTACTCGACTAGNGGTGGNTCTCAGGGCGTTGGTTTTGCCATTCCGGTANGTACAGCNATCAAAGTGTATCAAAAGCTGGTNAAATATGGAGCCGTGGTTGCGCCNACGTTAGGGATTACGACCCAGGAATTGACGCCTCAGCTAGCGGANAAATTAGAGGTTAACAATCTACAACCNTTAGTTGGCGGAATTTTGGTCTCCGAGGTGGATAAGCAAACTGGCATCTCAGGGCTAAAGCGAGGTGATGTCATCACGACAATTGATAACCAGAAAGTCTTAGATCTACCCGTTTTTCGCAGTCTAATACGGTTATTTGATCAGGGGGAGACGGTGGTCTTGCAAGCTAACCGAAAAGGAAAACCGCTGGTGCTGAAAGTTCAGGTCTCCGAGTTAGAATGGAACTATGAACTAAAAGGTTGGGGTATTCGAGCTCAGCAACCTGACCGTCAGCAAATTCAGCGCTATACCCAACGGGGAGTTGTGGTTTCTGGAATTAATCGGCGGAGCGAGCTAGCGAAACGAGGATTGAGAAAAGGGGATCTAATTTACCAAATCGGAGACGTCAACATCAGTACGCTAGAAGACCTAAAATTAGTTGCCAACCTGTTGCGACGGAATTATCCGTTCAGCATTCACTTTGAGCGTGGCGGCCAAATCGGTGTCATCCGCAACCTGATTGTGCAGTGAACACCGCATTGCTTAACAAGGTTTGTGTGGATTTACCTTTGATCATTTCTGCGAGNGGATTGGGGGGGCGTGTATCACGAAACATATACAGGCTGTCTGGAATATAACCGTACAGATGGCAGTGGAGGGTGAACCTTGCGCTTAAAACTTCCGCTTATTATTGCAGCGGTTGTTACCGTTGCTATTTCTATTCCGTTAGCTTATAAGCTCTACTTGACAGATAGTTATCAACCTAGAAGTGCGCTGAATATGGAGAGCGAAGAGTTTCGGGATCTACGCCAGCAAGGTAAGCGTGCTAGTACTATGAAGAACTACAGTCAAGCGATAGCCGTCTACGAAGCGGCACTCAAGATGCGACCTGACAACGCCGAAGTCCGAAATGACCTTGGTTATGTCTATTATGAGTATGCTCTCGATCAAGCGGGGCCGAACTGGCCATCTTGGGAAAGCGATTTAACGGGTCGGACACCAACCGAGGTGTCGAGAGAACTCGAAACTGCACTGGAGCTGATTTCTTCTGGTTATATCCATTTGACGGTCGATGATAAAGAAGGTGTTCAGCCCGCAACAACTAAAGCTAAGGCGGCAAACTGTCAGGTCTATACCACACCGTGGAAAGAGGGGGCTGAGATTCACATTCTGGTCGGAACAACCAAAGAGTACTTGATGCGAGCTAGAGACAGTTTTATGGCCGCCATCGACATCAAGGATGCTTACGCCCCGGCTTTTCAAAATCTGGGGGCATTATGGATGAAAATCGGGTTGCGAAATGTTGCCGTTCAAAATTTGGAGCGTGCTTACAAACTCGAACCGAGAAACGAAGATTTAGCTCGTTATCTTCAGCAATTACAAGAACAACCGAACCTAATTACCACTTACGTAGGATCAGCGGAATAAACCGCTAAGCGGTCACAATTACCTGAATTAAAACGCAGACCGGACCTCTTTCAAATCAACCTCGTGCAGTTTTCTGTTGCCCAAATTATTGAAATCACTAACGGAACCCGGATCAAAGGCCACCNCGAACAGACTGTTTGCCGTATTTCAACCGATACACGAACACTCAATGCAGAAGATCTGTTTCTGGCGCTGGTGGGCGAACAGTTTGATGGGCACGATTTCTTAGAGCAGGCTCTACTGAAAGGCGCCGTTGGTATTGTTGTTTCTCGACTTGAGCCGGCTATGATACCTCTCGATTTTTCGTTGGTGATAAAAGTAGAAGATACGCTTCAAGCTTATGGCAATTTAGCACAAGCTCATCGACAACAGTTTGATCAACCAATTGTGGCTGTGACGGGCAGCAACGGAAAAACGACAACCAAAGAGTTGATTGCGTCTGTGTTATCGCAACAGTTTCAGATCTTCAAATCAGAGAAAAATTACAATAACCTAATTGGAGTCCCAAAACGACTGTTAGAGATGAAAGACTCGCAACATGAAATTGCTATTTTTGAATTGGGAACGAATCAGCCCGGGGAAATTGGTCGATTGGCAGAAATTGTNCAACCGACGGTCGGCGTAATTACCAATATTGGCTCTAGCCATCTTGAGTTTCTGGGTGGAATCAATGGCGTAACCCATGAAAAGACCGCACTGTTAGAAAGTGTAGCGGTAGCAGTCCTCAATAGCGACGATAGTATATTGTCTAATTTTAAGATCCATTCACCGATTAACAGAATCAACTTTGGTCAAGACAGTGATATTTCGGCTCAAGATCTTATCCTTGATGAAAATGGATTTCCTTCCTTTACACTGGTTGTCCGGAAGCCCATCAGTCATGCAGCACAAGNTGACTCCATCGACATAAATCTACGGTGTTCCGGTTCACATAATGTCTCTAANGCGTTGGCGGCTACTGCTGTTGGCCTGTGGGCAGGTNTAACCCTGGATCAGATTAAAGCTGGACTAGAGTCATTTAGTGCTGTTGAAATGCGTCTTCAACCACTGACTATCGACGGGTTTCGGATTATTAACGATGCTTACAACTCTAATCCAGACTCACTACAGAGTGCCTTAAATTTTTGTGCAGAACTACCCACCTCAGGAAAGCGGATTGCCGTCTTGGGTGATATGCTGGAACTTGGCGCACAGTCTATAGAACTACACTACCAGATCGGACAGAATATCCCGACGGCCTTTCAATTGTTGATTACCGTCGGCCAGGAAAGTCAACAAATTGCACGGGGAGCCGCAGACCGGATCGAGCGAATTGTTTCGTGCCGATCAGTGACAGATGCTGGCATTGCGCTTAGCCAGCAAGTCGCAGAAGGTGATACCGTTTTGGTGAAAGGGTCTCGAGGCATGAGGTTAGAGCAGATTATTGAGGCATTACTGACTGAATACGGGAGTGCAACACAATTGGTTGTAGGCCCGAGGGAGTCGGTGGCATGAAACTAGGTTATACATTTTGGAGCGATTACCACTATACACATTTTCCAGAGATCCTTCCACAATTGAAAGAGATTGGTGTATCCACTGTTGCAATTGTTCCCCAATATTTGTTAGACCGAGACGATCGAGCTCGACTGGTGGAGATCTATCTGCCCGTTCGAGATATCATCTCAGCCATTCGGGAATATGAGTTTGAACTCATGATTAAGCCCCACTTTGTACCGCGCGATGCAAGTGGAAAGATGCCATCTAACTGGCAAGGCTGGATTGGAACGGTCAAAATGAGTTCTTGGAGTTTGCTGATGGGACGCATCAAACTAGAGCTTGAAAGTTTAGCTAAGGATCATCAACCACAGTATCTCTGTATCGGCAGNGACCTCATTGGAACCCATCGGAATCGGTTGGAATGGCAAGAGATCATAGATCGTGTCACACCTTTTAACACCTCACTCGTCTATGCGAACACCTTCTGGCAACCACTGCTGCGTCGGTTTCGCTGGAGTCTGTTTTGGTCAGTTCTTTTTGGCAGCTACAACCGAGTATTAAACCTAGCTTTGCCGGCCAAACGGTTTGTCGTTCCAGATGAACAGCAAACAGATGTGGGGCGGTCAATTTACCGCAGTGGGTTTAGGTTCTCACTAGACGCCGTTGGTTTAAACCTTTACTGGCCACCAGAGGATCAAAAGTACGAAGATCTAGCGTCAGTTTGGTTTGATTATAATGAAAATGGGTTGCAAACCAATTACGTAGAGGCCGTCGAACATTGGCAGGGAGATAATCCTCTATGGATTACCGAGTGTGATTTGGTTGGGCCCCATCGTTCTGACATCCAATATTATCGGGAATGGTGGGAAAACTGTATTTCGATCTGGGGTAACCGATGCGAGTTAATGATGTGTCATGAACAAGGGGACCCCCAATGGATCGAGATGGTGAAATCGAGTCGATTAATTACCCAACAAATTGGAGATTGGGAAAGAGAAAGAAGAGAGAGTGAATCAGATATGCTATCAGGACTGGCACCAAACTTTCAGTCAAATTATAAATTGGCGTCTCGTTCGTCAGAACGGGATCAGATAGATAGTAACGTAACGTTGGATGATCCAGAGTATGCTGGCTTTCAATCGGCAATGGCTCGGATTGAGAAGGAGGAGAATCGTGCCGAGGGGAGTTATTAAGTACTACAACGAGGAAAAAGGCTACGGATTTATTGCCCAAGAAGATGGCGGAGCGGATGTTTTTATGCATAATTCGTCGATTACCGGTCCCTACGATCAACCACGGGTGGGACAAAAGGTTCGATTCACCGTCAAAGAGGGGAAAAAGGGCCTAGTTGGACACGATGTTGAGCTAGTCTTGACCGCTNTCGAAAAGCGCTGGTTGAGCCAGGGGAAAAATCTAATCCCGCGCGAAAGTGTGTTGAACCAACGGAACGTCAATACCAATATGTTTCAGCAATGGATAGATGATGAGGAATCCGTAGGCTCAGATCGTCAAAGAAGTGATTTCGGGACACTATACATAGAGAAACAGATCCGTTATGAAGTGCCGATGTTTTTTGCTACCTACCAACAGCAACTTTTCTCAGCTACGATCCTAAACTTTGTCCGAAATCCAAAGGACATAGAATCGGTATTTGTGCTGGATATTGATAGCAAACGCCGAGAATTTTCTAAGCAACAGATTAAATACTACTATAAAGCCGAAGATGCACAGATGATTGATCGGTTGCGGGAATCAGACCCACAAATTCAAGCACAACCAATTGCGGTACCTGCAGGCGAACTGGAGGATATTATTCCTTTCGATCCCAAAGATCTACAAGAAGCGCGTCAGGGCGGGATTCCAGTTAAGATTGTGCTGCGAGAAGGCGAAATATTCGATGGTCAAATCGACTGGGTCAGCGGGGCGGAAATAAAATTAGTCTTGAGAAACGGTGCTAAAATTGTTGCTTGTCAAGCCGCTATACACGACCTTGATATCCTGATGCCTTAGATCGAAATCAAAAACCAGGATGGTAGTTCAATACCTTCATCTAATCAAAGAAATTGACCATCAAGTTCAAGCCTTACAACAGCAATCTGGTGAACGTCCATGCCCTACGGGTTGTTATGACTGTTGTCGGAATACCGCTACAATGGCGATTAGTGCGGTGGAAGCACAGCACCTGTCCATAGGGCTANAACGTCTCCCNNGAACTATACAACAGCATATCTTAGAAAAAGCTAAACGTACAATTGCTAAAATTGAACAAAAAGGCTATTCAGAGCAAAGAGTACTGGAGAGCGGAATCGAGGCCACCAAATTGGTGAAAGGAAAAAAGGAGGGCGACTGCCCTATGTTGGTCGGCGGTGTCTGTTCTGTCTATGACCACCGCCCCGTAATCTGTCGTGTCTGGGGTTACCCGATTAACAACAGCGACAACAGTCAAAATATTGCTTGTTGTCAAAAGACCTTCATTGGCCGAAGGAGCGACTTTCAACCGCTACCTTATGCTCGTTATTGGAGCGGCTGTAAGCAGCAAAGCATTGATCTCGATTTCAACCACCGAACACCCAATTGCTACCTTGTTCGCTATCTGCTAACAAGTTAATGGGCCTACCCTAATTAGCCACTCGGGAAAAATTAGATCTGGCTTTAGGCACAAAAANCGGCTAAAACCAACCGAATCGAGATCAGCCGGAATCTCAGCCTGTTGCCGACACATATATGGATCAGCCGATTTTTGTAGTTTTATNGGAAAAATGCGGCATTTAGTTCAGTATAGTGTTCCCATTCATCCGGCACGTCATCTTCAGCGAAGATGGCTTCAACCGGACATTCCGGTTCACAAACACCACANTCAATGCATTCTTCCGGATCGATAAAAAGCTGATTTGCAGCCTCGAATAACTCTGGAAACTCAGAGGTGGGATGAATACAATCAACCGGGCACACATCAACGCAGGCAGTATCTTTAACATCTACACACGGTTCGCAGATGACATATGTCATAATTTTAGCTTCCTTTCTATTGACGATCGTACCGTCATTAATTTAATTGTCGCCTACAATTTTAGCCAGCAACCTGAAATCGTATGCGGGGCAATATTATCAAATGGTATTGCTAAACCGCAAGGGAAATTACTGGNCTAATGCTACATCAGGCCGGTGGCCAAAAACAGGTTTCCCGTTGACTTTGACGGGGTTAAATTCTGTTGTGGATGTTGTAGTCCTGGCCATTGAAACTGTCCATAATTGGCCGTTATTTTCGTAGACCAAGCCGGAACCATCTGGTAACCAAACTGGGTGTTGACCTCCGGCTGTTGTCAGCTTAGTTTCAGCAGGCTGGCCCTGATTGTCAAAGCGAATTAGCCAAATTTGCTGTCGCTTACCTTCCACCCGACAGAAAGCCAACATTCTCAGATCTGTTGGAGACCAGGTCGGTTGGATGTCATCCGTTGTACCAACACTAATGGGGTCGATTCGGTTAGCGCGCAAATCGTAGCTGTAGATGTTGCGATCAGCAGGAGATTCGGAAGACTCGATATTGCCGGCCTCCACATAAGCCAGCAACTCGCCGGTTGGATGCCAAGCTGGCATCCCCATCTGAACGGCAACAGATGGAACTGAAATTTCAAGGTTTGTCTCGATGCCTCGAATAAAGATTCGACCCCGATCGGTTAGTTGGCGAGCAAACGCGACTCGACTACCGTCGGGCGAAATCACNGCATCTGTAGCTAATTCTTGCCGATCTAAGAATACCGATGTGTGATCCCCTTGCTGGAGCATAATATTTCCCTGATTATCCCGGTAGATCATACGTCCATCGGGTGAAACCGATGGAGCATCTCCAGCTTCAAGGGGTTGGTGCTGACCTGTGGGTGAATAGGACCAGATAATGTCGTCGTAACTATAAAATAGCTGTGCCTGAAATTGAGAAAAATCGCCTTGGTCCGAGGGAGTCTCATCTATATTAGTTTGATTAACTGCGACTGCGGTTGAAGGCGTAGGGGCCAGATCTGTTTTCGGTTCAAACAGTTGCTGATCCTCTAATCTCCAACCGAGTCCAACCGGCTCGAAACTAAAGCCAACACCTTGCGTCCAGTACCACCACTCCTCGATTTGGCGATCGCCACGACGCAGTTGATAGACATCATCTGGTTGTCCATACTGAATCCGAATCTCAGATCGATGCCCTGTGTCAATTTCGGCGATATTACCTTGTTCATCCATATAAGTGGCTGCGATCTCGATATTGATGTTGGGAGTTACTTGATTTTCGTAAACGGATACCAGTTGTGGTTGACCTTGAACTGGTCGGCGTGTTCCAAAAATGCCAACGCCATCATGCAGACCGGCTCTACGATCGCCGTTCAGATCTACTACAATCATTACATAGTAGTCATCCGGTACCAGCGGAACTTGATAAAATTCGTCTGCGCCCAAATCAACGGGGATTGCAATTACCTGTGAGAAATCATCGGTTTTGGAAACCGAAATGATTGCTTCTCTATATTCTGCCGGTTCAGTCTTAAGCGGTGAAATGGATCTGACATTCTCTACCATCAAATGTCCCGAGATTCCACTTTCGATGGCCTCTAGGTTGTCAGGCAGTATTGGTGTCTCTTCCACTGAAATCAGTTGTCCATTTAACCCATACCTGGCGGTAATTACAATCTCGAGCCCGCTTACTTGCGTTGATTCCTTGGCCGATAGCATTAACGGTTGTGGGGGGGAGTTCACCAGGTCGAGTGTTCCGTAGCCACCAATGACATCACCGTCACTATACTTGCCGTCCTGATCAACATCAACGCTGGCGAGCAAATAGTACTCACCATCTGGTAAGGAGAACGAGAATTTCCCTTCCGGNNTGACTTCTGATACAGTCACAACAGCCAACAAAGCAGGGGAAGTGTAGACAATTACCAATGACTTTTCGAAAGGCATTGCTCTTCCGATAACAGTTCCATTAACATTAACCATCTCAATGGACTGGTCCCGGCTAGATATCATCCTGGCTTTGATTGGTACAACACGACCATTTTTAGATTTTCTACCTGAGATCTCAACAGTAATCCCCTCGGTAAAGCGATTAGGTTCAACAAATACCGGGACCGGTAGATCTGCCCGCAAATTTTGAATTCCAAATGCCCCGACGTAATCGCCAATATCAAAACGATTATTTTCATTTTTATCAATTATCGCCATCAGGTAGTATTTACCTCTTTGGATATTGAGCCTGAACTGACCGTCTTCTCCGACAACTGTCTGTGCCACTTTATAGTTCCATGAGGCATCTGTATAAGCCATGACGAGCGCATTTTTGAATAAGACCTGTGGTAGTCCTTTACCCCAACTCAGTTCACCCGAGACTCCGGATGAGATCAATTCCAGTTGGGCTTGGAACATTTGCGACTTAGAAGGCTTATAGATCTCAACTGGCACAACTTTCTGCTTCCCATTTAGATCTGCTAGTCGAGCGACGATTTTCACTTCTAATCCATCGACAGTTTGACCGCCGACTACTTGAATTGCCTTCTTCTGTTGTTCAGAATCGCCCCAATCCAAAATTCCATAGATACCCATACCGTCACCAAAATCGAAAATAGCTGTTTGGTTAACGTCGACAAACGCGACCAAATAGTANGTTCCGGCTTCGACTAAGACCTCAAAGTAGCCCTCCTTGAGTTGCAGAACACTGGTATAGGCGGATTNCAGTTTTTCGTCGGTGTACAATTGAACCGTGGTATGAGTCAGGTCGTGCCCGGACCAGATAACCTGTCCGCGAATTTTGGCAGTCGCTTTTTGCTGAAACTCCTGTTGTCGTTGTTGTACTTCTGGTGTTAGTTTTTCATTGGCACTATTGACAATTGGTGTTAGAAAAAACGAAACTGAGAGATACAAACAGAGTTGGTGTAAACCTATTATCAGCAACTTTGTTTGCGATCGGGGACAGAACATCGAAGGAGATCGCAGCTTATTTTTTATAATTAGAGTAGACATTATCCCAGCTAGTCCGGGTATTGGCGGATACGTTTGGGGTGGATTGAGGTAGGTTGAGGTCAGAGACAGCGTTGATCGCCTCATTAATGNCCTTGGTTTTCTGAGCTTCCAGTTTGATATTCTGGAGCATATTCTCTGCCGTCATAAATTTAGTCGTTTCAACCTGATCACCATCACCCGTAAAAACCAATCGAAACTCAAAATCTGGAGCGAGTTCTCTGGCAATCTGAATTGCGTCCTCGATCTGCTCACGGGAGGTTAACTCCATTAGTAATGAACCTCCGATTGGAAGACCAGCCTCGTCCCATTCATTTACCAAGATTAACAACCAGCTCTCTGGAAATTTTTCTTTCAACCCTGAGACATCAATTTGTGACATTTGAACTCTTATCTCACCAACTTATTCTATCATAAGAGTGAAAACTTCGGCAAGCTGGCCAACGCTGCTGAATTACCCTCAAAGATATTAGTTCTCTGAGAACCTGTTTGATAGAAGAAAGAGTTGAAAAAAGAGAAGTTCCATATTAGATATGCGGCAGTGGTGGTGGGTCACTTACTGTTCAAGTGACAGATGCTAACCTGGCTAATGGATAAAGCCACCTNCCAACTATTGTGATGGCAGGCATAGAAGGAGCTTTATAATACTCTTCAAAAGCTGGACAGTGGTTTAGGGCGGATCATCGACCAGTGAAGTGATATTCTGAGACCTGAAAANAATCTCAGGACGATGGTNTTTCCACCCTATTACCGTTAAAGCTGAGTATGTCCTACCGGGGAGCTATCCATATATTTCTATCCGTAGTAACAGAAAATTCCGGCATACTCAAGACATAAGCATCGTCGAATATCTCGGCTTTCTCCCATTCCACCCATCAAATCTGAATACAGGTCTGTAACAGTTTCAAACAATGCTAATGGTTCCAGACATTGACCATCTTATCTTGCGTTTGATTGCCTACCGTTGTTACCGTCACAATGTACAGACCGGTGGCTACCACCTCTCCATTGTGGCCTCTGCCATTCCAGTTAATAGCTTGCCTGCCCTAGCTAAATGCCTACTGCTGGGCGACCCATTCAACTAGTTGACTGGCCATGTTATAGACCTTGATGGTGACATGGGCTACGGGGCCAGGGTGAAAGAAATAGTGGTGTGTGCTAAAACCGTTGCCTTTGGGGGAGAAGACCATAGTTGGCAGGTCAATGAATCTGGCTTCAAATTGGCCGAATCCAGCGCTTGAATCTTATCCATTTCACCCAGAGTGTATTGACCCAGGGGCAAAATAGCGGACGAGATGGTCTGTCGTTCTAAGTTAGGGGTGCNACCAACGGATTTCCCGGGACCATCGGTGCGATGAAAGATCAATGTTTTCTTACCGGCTGATAGTTGGGATGGAGCATAGGAGAGGGTTAAGGTGGCTGGCTTGATGCCATTTAATCTGATTGTAGTAGGAGAGAAAATCATAAACCTGGCTAATTAGACGAACTGGCGGTCCAACCCCGACTTCGGTTAAGACATTGACGGTCACAATTTCGTCTTGAGCTAGTGTATTGGGTGGAAAGTAGAGTTCCACTTGCTGATCTTGGGGAGAAATGATGCCGCCTTTTCGGGCACTACAGTGGGTAGGTACTTCCACTTGGATAGTCTGGCTATGTGTGTTTCCAACAATATCGGTGGCCGTCAGCCAAATCCGAACTGATCCTTCTAGAATGGGTATTTCCCAATCTCGATTAATCTTGGCTATTTTCAATTTTGGCTTTGGCAAAAGAGCATCTTCCCTTTTTTGGTATAAGCCAGCCTGCAGATAGATTGGCTCCCAACTTTTGCCTTTTTGGNCAGTCGAGGAATCAACACGATAGCTATCCAAATCTTACCAGTAAACCCGGTGCCTTCGCTGAAGATCGCATATTTTCTGGCTGATACTACTGAAGTGGAAGTGGCTCAGTTGCTGGACACTCGATACGCCGACTGCGATGGTGACGTTGGAGGTAGATAATCTTAATACGCCACCAAGGGTGCATTTTATGAATGCCTTCGAGCCGGAGATCGCACGGGCATACCTTCGGTGACTCGAGCTTTGTTACAGGCCCAAACAGGCAGTTGGCTAAACGTGGCCGAGTGCGAACTCAGTTGCATAANAAGCCAATTTCTACAGGGTCGCCGCATGGGGAAACTCAACGATCTACAAGCCGAAATCGCAACCGGGGAGAAGAAAACCAGCCTCAAGCGACGGGGTGTCGATTGGCAATTTAACATCGACGACGCACGCCGAAAATTGAAACGTCTCTACCCCAAAATCAAAACTTGGCAACGCACTAGAGCCAAAATTATCTACATGGAGATGGTGGAGAAATTTTAATAGCAGATTCGTATGATGAATTATTGGAACATTTGTATTATTCTTATTTTCCAGAAGGGGAAGTGTCTTCATCTGATAATGAAGAAGAATAATTTCTTCGACTCGCTTACACCATCGGNTCCTCTGTCTTTGTAAAGAAACCTTGCATTCTGTGGAAGCAGTAGTCGACTGTTGCCATTGAACAAAAACTCCATTCGTATCCCATCAGAGGTAGAATGCTTGAGGTGTCATTCCAGTCTCCTTACGAGCGAGCATAAAAAAACAACTTAGGCAGAGCCTTTCGCTCTTTTTTTGACCAACATCTGAAGCAGTTCTTCTTCAGTTAACCATTCCTCCAACCCATTACCAGGATAGGCCAGCGCCCAGCGGTAGAGTTCCGCCAACCGTAATTCGTCGGCAGGGACAATAGGCTTAGACTGAAGGACGCTTTCCAGGCGTTCGATCACTTCAACAGCCAGTTTAGCATACAGTGTTTCCAGAACCACAGACGTTGACGAGGATGCGCGGAAGGCTTCCTGGTACCAGGCCATTCCGTTGAGTGTAAACACCTCTGTCCGGGGATAGCCAGAACACATCAAGTTCCAAGGATCTCCGCCCCGGTTCTGGTCCCCGCTGCTACGAAAATCAGTTCTTAGTACTACAACTGGAATATCTAGCGCCTTAGCAAATATGAACTCGACTACTGTCCCCGAGTCGAGATCGCTGCCATCAAAGTTCAGCAAGACCAGATCCGCGCAGATCACCTCGAACAAATCCTGGTTGCGAATGTCGATGGAACGCNCACTCGCTTGTTCCAAGTTCTGAGGCAACACACAGACAAAGCGTCCAGCAGAATGCTTCTCGATAGCTTCGGCCAGCAACAGGTTACCGACGAGATCCTTGTGGTTGAAGAGATCCCCGGCAAAATAAATCCTGAATATCTCACTCATGTTTATTCCTATGCNAAATCTTTCTAGATTAAGGTGATCTCACACCATGAATAAACTATCNNGCTGCCAGCAACGGAGTATTAGAGCAGCGCCAGCCTGTTGCCAGCGTGCAAATTTCTCCTCCTTACAGCCCTGATTGTTCACTTGGTGCCCGCTAACCTCTTCATCACCCTGCGTCCCAACCCAACTGGCCAAACAGTGTAGGCCAAATCTTGAATATCTCTGGCGCGGTGATATTAGATGGTCTGGAGGAACCGGTACTCGAACTGACGCAGTTGCGATTTCGTACAGTCAAGCATGTCCTCCGTAATGATCTCTTTCCCGCAAACGGTCGGCCGGCACCACACGGGCGCACGATCCGGTTTGCGTAACCAACAAGAGGGATCACATCTCACATTATTACCTTTCTGGTTCACCAATAATAAACCTGATATGGAACGCCTTCTGTTACCAATCCGTTATGATGCTTCAGCCTCGTCCGATTCACTAGGGATNCGGATGTACTCTACCAATTCTTGNANCTCTTCTGGCGGTTGAGGGGTCAGACTAGAAACAATTAGCGACGAGACAAGGTTTAAACACATACCGAGTGTACCGATACCTTCAGGTGAAATACCAAACCACCAATGCTGAGGTTGATTGGCTGACGGGTTGATAAACTTAAAGTAGATAATGTAGCCAGCGGTGAAAGCCAATCCGACAACCATCCCAGTAATAGCTCCTTCTTTGTTCATTCGTTTGGAGAAGATACCCATAATGATGGCTGGGAAGAAAGACGCTGCAGCTAATCCAAAAGCAAAGGCCACAACCTGCGCTACAAAGCCCGGTGGTTTGATACCGAAGTAGCCAGCAATACAGATNGCCACTCCAGCNGCGAATCTGGCGTACATCAATTCTTGCTGATCGTTGATGTCGGGCATTAGNCCGTTTTTCAGTAAATCATGGGCAATGGAGGTTGAAATGACCAGCAACAAGCCGGCTGCCGTCGATAAAGCAGCGGCCAGTCCGCCTGCTGCGACCAGACCCACTACCCANTTCGGCAGTTTGGCGATTTCAGGATTCGCTAGCACCATAATATCACGGTCAATTGTCAGTTCATTTTCTACCTCGCCCCTTGGACCTCGATACTGGACTACACCGTCCCCGTTTTTGTCCTTGAACTTGATCAGGCCCGTTTTCTCCCAATTCTTGAACCATTGTGGTACATCCTGATAACTGCGATTGGCAACCATTGTTAGTAGATTGGTTCGGGCAAAAGCGGCTACTGCAGGTGCCGTCGTATACAAAANAGCGATAAACAACAGTGCCCAACCAGCGGAACTTCTTGCATCGGAGGCTTTGGGAACTGTGTAGAATCGGACAATCACATGTGGCAGGCCCGCAGTACCAATCATCAGAGCAGCAGTGATGAAAAAGACATCAACTGTACTTTTCTGTCCACTAGTATAGGTGTTGAATCCCAACTCACGGCTAAGGCCATCCAACCGTTCCAATAGATACATCGATCCATTGGCTACTTTGCCACCAAAACCGAGTTGCGGGATTACGTTNCCAGTCATCAGTAACGAAATAAAAATAGCTGGTACCAGATAGGCGAAAATTAGGACGCAATATTGGGCCACCTGTGTATAGGTGATACCTTTCATCCCACCCAAGACAGCATAAAAGAAGACAATCCCCATACCGATTAAGACACCGTTGCTGATGCCTACGTTCAGAAATCGAGAGAAGACGATCCCAACACCCCGCATTTGTCCAGCCACGTATGTGAAGGAGACGAAAATGGCGCATACTACAGCGACAAANCGCGCAGCCTGAGAATAGTAGCGATCGCCAACAAAATCCGGCACTGTGTATTTACCAAATTTTCGGAGGTAGGGAGCTANAAGCAGTGCTAGTAAGACGTATCCGCCTGTCCAACCCATCAGATAAACAGAACCGTCACGTCCCATAAATGAGATCAATCCAGCCATCGAGATGAAAGAGGCTGCACTCATCCAATCTGCAGCCGTTGCCATCCCGTTCACTATAGGCGGTACGCTTTCACCAGCGACGTAAAAGTCGCTGGTGGTAGTGACCTTAGACCAAATCGCTATACCGATGTAGATGGCAAAAGAGAAACCGACTAAAATAAAAGTCCAAACTTGTATACTCATAGCTGATTTACTCCGGTGATTCTACATCTGGGTTAGATTTGGGTTCAGCTTTATGCCCAATGCTCTTACTTTGGTCATCTAAACCGTGTTTTTTATCCAACCGATTCATCAGTAGAACGTAGATAAAGATCAATAGTACAAAAACGTAAATTGATCCTTGTTGGGCAAACCAAAAACCGAGATGAAACCCACCAATTTTGACTTGGTCCAATTGGTTGACGAATAAGATCGAACAGCCAAACGAGACAACGAACCAAANAGCTAATAGAACAGCGAGATATTGTAGGTTTTTCTGCCAATAACGCTCTTTATTATTCACACATTTCCCCTTTTGAAGGCTTTCAGACTTAGTTGTAGCGTTCACCATATGAACGATTTTAGGCACTAAATCACCGTCATTATAGTAGCAGCGGTCTGGTCTGTCAATACACGGTTGGGACCTTAACAGCTCAAACGAGATCTCAGGCGTTTTAATTTTTTGTAGTTGCTTTTCATGTTGGTTTGATTCAGTATATAATTTTTAAGACTTTGAATGAAGATTGGCAAGATTATCAACACGCCAGAAAAGGGTTTTTTTATTGGTTTTGGAGGGGGTGCTGCCAGGCCTGCGTCAACTNAGTAGTACCGGCCCAGTTCAGATTGCGGAGCAGCTCCAGCTCCAGCTCCAGCTCCAGTTTAACAGATACGGAAAGACAAATTTGGATACTACCGTTCTAACTGTTTTAATTGGCCAATCAGTTCACTGTAATCCGCCCCGGATGACGGTTTTCGGCACCCNTGCAATGAGTTTCGGNTACCGGGATTATGTAATCGTAGGGTAGTGTACAGCCACTGAGATTCCTCGTATGTGAAGTTTCAGGATTTGAGACGAGAACGAAACCTTTTGACAGTCTTCCTACTGTCGTAACATTTTTCGTGCTAAATACCAACGGATTCGTCATAATATAGCTTGCCGGCTCGAGACAGGTTAAATTCAGCGAAAAGAAGATCTTTTCTTCTGGTGTGGTGAGCCGTCGCCGATCACGTTCATATACCGTGCTGAAGTATCCGACTGGTGTGATCTGAATCGTTTGTTGCCTTCATATCTCCTCAATGATTTCAAGCTGAANTACCGAATTGCACAGCGAACTAAACCAGATTAGGTGCTTTCCNGGGTCGTAAATGTTATTCTATCNCTTTGGTCTGGAGAAATATCCTCTGTCCTTTCAGTTCTTCAATAGTAAGTAGCTTCTTGAAGAGCTTTGCCGTTGAACTCGGTAATTACGGGAAATATTCCCTCATAAAGTTTTCTGCCAGTATGAAGTAGGTCCTCCTNTATGCCGGGTNGGATCGAGTTCAGGGATTTCAATGCGATACTAGCGTTTTTTGATCCCAGAAGCAGAGAAACAGTATATAGATACTGTCTCATGTGCGGGATTGAAGAGCTTAGTTTTAGNTTCTAACGGCTATCTCGTCCGCTACAAGTGAGTGCTCGCTCACGGTCGATTGCATCTAGTATCCATGCTAGTGCTTCACCCACGTACATACCAAGGCCGTTAACCAATGGGAGCTTGTCGTTTAGCGCGAATTTCCCCGACGATTTCCCATAGAATCACTGTCGTAATCGACAGTGATTTGAGTAAGTTGCTCGATAGACGATCTGCTACTGGATCTATTCCCAAATTTTCTACAACGCGATGGGTGCAAAGAATGTATTTTCCATTGCCGTGGGAAATTTGTGTTAGATCAGCACCATGAAAATCTTCGGTGACACCGATGAAGTTTTGTTTGTGTTTGAGTCCTGCATACCAGTCGTAGGTAATGTTGCCGCCAATCCAATCGCTTTCGGGCTCTACAATGGACCATTGCGAGGAGACGTTGCGATACTCCTATTCCATCAGGCAGTTTGAAGGCAAGCTGTCGTAAAATGGATGATCTTTGACTACGTGGCTGCAGGGTGTCCACAAACCTTTACCAGAGTTATAGAGGAAGCGAAAATGGGAGGATTGTACCTTTTTCAATGTGGCGAGACATACGGCTTTTTCTTGGTCTTATTTTGAGAAGAGGCATGAACAGCAGGTTGAGAAATAGTGCTGGGCCGCCACTTTCAACCCAGGCAGCGAGTGCCTGGAATCGTGCGTCAGGCTCACCATTCCAGCCCTGGAAATTGATTGGCATGAGTTGATCGGTGGGGTGGGCGGAGAAATCAGTTGTGTTGAGCAAAATTTTCCCCAGAGCGCCGTTTATATCGATCAGGGCGAGAGATACATCTGGTAAATTGGATTTGCTTTTATCGAGGACATAGATGCTAGATTGGTTTTGGATGAGTGCCGCATTGTCAGATTCGAAAGAGAGCTCGATTTGGCAATTGCCCTCTACGCCGTCGGTATCGAAGCCGTAAGTTGCCAAATCGGTGATACCGTTGGGCATTGTCATCTGCTCGTTTATATTCAAGAGTGTTTGTCCATCGTCTGTTGTGGCGCGAAGAGAGAGTGTGCCCAATAGGGTGTCTCTGTCATTGACCGTGGTGAGCATGATTTGCACTTGCTGACCGGCGTAGACATTTTGATCGCTTGGACGAATGGTCATGTAGCAGTCGGCGAACACTTCTTTGATAGCGTAATAGGTTTTTTTGGGATTGCGAAAGTTGTCGATCAGACCAGCGATCAGAACCCAATCACCATCGTTGAGTGCGTGGATGCCAATGCCAGCAATGTCGGGATTGATCCGACAGGCTTCGGCCATCAGTTTATTACCGATATAGTGGATTTCCTGACAGGCTTCTACAAAGGCATGGAAGCTGGGAAAGACCTAATCGATACCGGTTTGGTGGAAGACCGCGAGATAAGAATCGTGTAGGCGTTGATGATGCATGCGGTAATCCGGTGTGATCGAGTTACCCTCTTTTTTGTACTGTTCGAAGTTGGTTTCGAGGTCGGGAATACTGCCGTAACCGAGTTCTGAAATGTTGGTTAGAAAATTAGGTTCGACTTTGCTCCGGGTAAAACGGACTACCTTTTGATCCATCTGTTTGAGTTCTTTTTCTGTTTCGCCTAGAGAAAGGAGATTGTCGTAATCTTCCTGAGCCGTAGGCACACCAGGGTATTTGTGTACGTCATTGGTGAGCATGGGTTCATAAGAACCCGGCAGGTAGACGCTACAGCTATCAGCAAACCCACCGGCTGCACCGATGATCATACAGGTGTGATCAAGTTGGCCTGCTTTTAAGGAGAAACTGTGTTTAAGGTGCTTAAGTCCATGGCGCATGATTTCGTTGAACATTTCCCAGATGACAATAGAGGGATGGTTTCGATCGCGCGTGACCATTTCAGTGGCTTCGCTTTCGAGACGTTGTTTAGTGTAGGGTGTGATCTGTGGTCAGTTATCCATACATTCGACCGGCAGTGTGCCTACAAAGAGGATACCCATTTCATCAGCCAAATCATATACAATTTGAGGTTGTGGTTTACGCCAGGGGCGAATCATGTTGGTGTTGCAGTCTTTGATAAGCTTGAATTCTTTTTTGAGCAGTTCAAGATCTCGCGGATATGCGAGGGAATGCGGATAAAAGGCTTCGTTGAAGGCAGTTTTGAGAACGATTTTTTCGCCATTGAGGTAGAATCTTTTTGTCATGGGTAGTGAATTCTCGGAAGCCGAAGTGGGTTTCTTCTCTGTCTGAAGATTCACCCTTGAGGATAACTGTTGTGGTGAGCATATAGAGGGTGGGGTCGTCGAGTTGCCAGAGTTTGTGGTTTTCTATGGTGAAATTTTGTTCGTGATAACCTGTGCCAGGATTGAGGTTAACCGTTTCTTGGCCAGACGCAACGGGTGTATCGTTGTTGAGCTCTGTAATCGTCCAGGCGATTGTAGCGGGTTGCATTTTGAGATTCTGGTTTTAAATGTATTAGCTACAATGACTTCGCCGGTGTTGATGTCGGTCGTGACAAAGGTATCTTCGGCATAAACGTGCCCTGTGGCAATATGCCAGATACCGCCTGTGATGGCACCGCGTCAGTGTAGCATATCGTCGCACCCTAAGCCGTCGATAACTATATCACGGGTGATGAGTAGGGTGATGACACGGACTGCGATGAAGTTTTCGCCTTTGGTTAAAAGGTCATCGATTTGAAGTTCAAAACCGATGTATCCACCTTCATGTGCACTGATTGCTTCGCTGTTGCCCCAGATTTCTGCGCGATAGTTGACGGCTTCAAAGTGTAGGCGAATGGTGTTGTTTTGCTAGTCAGATGGGAGTATGAAGGTTTTTCCATAACAGGCGACACCTTCATAATCTTGCTGGAATTCTTCGAGGTATGCAGGAACTGTAATCTGCTCCAAGTCCTCGTAGCTATAGAATTTTCACGATGTTGCAAACTGAGTGTGCGGCCCTTATTGTCGTGATCATAGATGACCTGCTAGTTGCCGTCGAGTGCTAGGGTTTCCCTCATGGTTATGGTCCTTGTTCGCCGGTCGCGATGATTGTGCCTGCGGGTAAAAGTTGGTCGAGCCGGTGGGGGTAGGTCGTCCCCAATTTTATTGAGCCAGACGATAAGCTGAGTGTGAAGATCTTGCTCGATGGTTTCAGTTTCAGGTAGATTGGCCAAGTTGGTCATTTCGTGGGAATCGCTGTCAAAGTCATAGAGCTCATTGATATCTTGGGGATTCCAAACGTATTTGTAGCGCTCGTTACGAATGGCGCGCACTTCAAAGCTGTAGCCGTTGTAGTTATAATAAACACCATGAGCTGATTGTTCCCAATTATAGGTGGACGTTGAGATGCACCAAGGAGTGGGAGCAGATTACGCCCCTCTTTTGGGTGATCAGTTAACACTTCGTCGTTGATGAGGCTGAAGAGTGTTTGGCCGATATCGAGTAATGAGACGTAGGCATCCTGGATTGCAGGAGCCGCATCTGGTGTTCGAATGATGAGTAGGATACGCCAGACTTACTCGTAGAAATAAGCACCTTTGTTAAAACGATTGTGTGCGCCTTCCATATCACCGTGATCAGCGGCAAAAACGATAGTTTTGAATCAGTAAGATCAAGGTCATCCAGTCTATTGAGGACAAGACCGATGGCTTCGTCGACCATGGTAATGTGAGCGTGGGAATAGGCGATGACAGTTTTCCGCTCTTCTTGGTCGAGGGGAGTGGTGTCCATACAGCCCCACCAAGGTGTTGAGTGAAACCAAGGACGCCCATAGCAATTGTCTTTGAGGTTTGTGGGAAGTTCCACACGTGTGCGTAGTTCCCGGCCAGTTTGACGTATTCTTCGGGCAAATGGTGTGGGAAGTGTGGTGGTGCAAGAGAGAGGGTAAGAAAGGAGGGGTTGCTTTGATCATTGCCTACCCACTCTTCAAGAAATTTTATACCCCTGTTCATATTGGGAAATGGTTGGATCTTTTCTTTCGGCTCCGCAGAATCGCCCCAGAAGGGAGCACGACCTCTGATCAAACTCTCGGTTTGTTTGTTGTAGTCATCGACCGTTTTTTGGTAGGAGTGGTTGCTTATTTGGGGGGATAGGGTTTTGGGCTAACTTCAAGGTTGGGAGTATATCCATGTGCACCACGCTTTTCTGGATTGATGTGACAAGGTGCCATTTGCCGTAGTAACCGACGTAGTAGCCAAAGTGCAGAGCTTCATCAATCCAGGTTTTTGGTCGAGAGACATGGATTCCTGTAGTGAGTAGCCGACGGATGGTCGTCGTAGACCCCATTTTGATGCGGCCAGAGGGCGGTAAGCAGCGTGCCACGGGCGGGTGTACAAAGCGGGCAGGAGGTGAAAGCATTATTGAATGCCGTGCCTTCGGAGGCCAACCGATCAATACTGGGGGGGAATGTCGGCGTCACGAAAGTTAAACACCCATGCCGGCCACTGGTCTGTAAGAATAAATAGAATGTTGTTCATGAACTCGATTTTATCCTTTCTAACTTGCTTTTAAGAATAATCATTTGGTTCTATCATATAGGAGCGAGTGTATGAGCAGATACACCCGCTGGGTGTTTGTATGAAAATATATCTGGTAACAAAACGCGCTAAACCTACTTGCAAGCAGTTGGTATTAGTTGCAAAATATATCTTGAAGCCCACCGTACTGTTTTTTCAGGTTCCTCCGATTCCCATTGGCCCATCTAGTTATACTAATTCCAGCCCAGAAAGTCAGGTCATGCAAAGGCTGCACAATAAACCTTCTCCATTTGCTGAACCGCAATTTCGTAATTTGCATATGAAGGATCAAGGTTGTCCGGCATATGGGATGACTGACAGACACTCCAACAACTATCAGCGCTAAACAGCAGGTATACTCGAAGGATTTCCTAGATGACACCACGATATTGGTACACCATAACAGGAAAGTGTTTGGTGTAGAGCCAAATGATACCGTTGGGCAAGGGCAAATTGAGGTTAATCGTA
Source organism: Candidatus Poribacteria bacterium (assembly GCA_002699335.1). The sequence continues at coordinate 283 of PACG01000081.1, read as the reverse complement.
CCGCCAAAAATAGGGCAGTTGGGATCGCGGTCTTGAATTACACGTACTTAGTTTCCCAGGCTTATCCAGAATCTGAAACAGGAAAGCGTGGACAACTCGCTCTTTGTGGATGTTGCCACTTAGGTTCAGTGGCTAATCGTTAGCCTTTTGGTTTGGATTAGTGTATCCCAAGATTCTAAAGTCCGTGTTGTAGGCGGTGTTAATGGTGTGACCTTATTGTCGTATCGTTTCTGCATTAACTCGATATATGCTTCTTAACCTGAGGTGTATGCACCGAGGTTGC
>PACG01000080.1 GCA_002699335.1 Candidatus Poribacteria bacterium | reverse complement strand
TATCGGCTTGTGTTGAGCCAACCGGATTGATTTGGATGAAATCAGCGTTCTTTAACAGTTCGTAAGCAGACCGCTTATGGACTTGCAAGTCATCCAGCATTTGTCGCCATATCGAATCAAACGCCACCGCCTCGGAAGCTAGATGACCGTTTTTAGCGATACTATCTGAAGTGTCTTCCTGATTAGTTGGTACCGCCTTGGCTTCAAGTTGGTTCTCATCGGTTGACGATCGATCGCTGTCGGTTTCAACTGCACCTCCGTCGAGCTTACCCTTTTCCCGGTCAAGGGATGAGTCTTGGACATCACTCTGGTTCGGTGGTACAACAGTTTCAGCCTCCATGCGCATGTATGCCGAATTGGGCGAGTCGGAGAGAATCCTCCCATCGGTGGTAACGGGCGGTTGCATCGGCGTTGCCCCCTCACCGTTCAAAGTTTCATTATTAATCGGGTTGGTTGGCAGACGAGTTGATCCTCTCTGATCGACCTTCTTTTCCAGCTCTTTTAGCTCTTTCAGCAGATCGGTGATTTCGGCTAGGCTCCGGATACTCTGAGTGGTGGCACAAGCTTCGACCAAGGCTGATTCGAGAAGCAACTGTGCGTAGCCATTTTTCTTAATTTCGCTATGGGTCTGTATCAAGATTCGCAAGATGCGAGATAAGCGTTGGGCTGAGACTTGACCTGCCTGCGCTAATATCCGTTCAACTTCAGTCGGCGAGGCTTGGATCAGGCTGGATAGTTTACTATCAATAGCCACTCGGCGCAAATCGCTGAAATAGGCAATCAGTTGTTGCAAACACTGGATTAAATCGGTACCGACTCGTGAAAGGTCAGCTAAGGTCTGGATGGCATCTGCTACATTCCCGGCTAAAATTAATTCTGAAAGATCTTCGATTAGTTGAGAAGATCCAAGTCCCAACACCTGGTTGATTTCTACCACTGGTAATTGTTTGCCAATCGAGGCGGTCAGTCGTTCCAGGATATTGGTTGCATCTCGCAGACACCCCTCCGATTGATGGCTAATTAAAGCTAAGCCGTCATCGGTTACTTCAATCTCTTCAGTCTGACAAATTTGGCGCAAGCGGTCTACCACTAGATCTTGATCCATGAACCGAAAATCAAATCCTTGGCAGCGAGAAACAATAGCCAGTGGTACTTTGTGGTGTTCGGTAGTGGCTAGAACGAAGATAACATGAGCCGGCGGTTCCTCTAACGTTTTTAATAGTGCGTTGAAGGCCTCTGGGGTTAGCATGTGCGCTTCGTCGATAATGTAGATCTTGAACCGACAAGTCGCAGGAGTCAGTTGTGTATTCTCTCTCAGTTCTCGAATCGGATCAATTCCTCTATTGGAGGCAGCATCCATTTCGATGACGTCAAAAGATCTACCCGTAGAGATCCCTTGGCAGTTGGCACACTGATTACAGGGCTCAGGATTGGCAAGTGGATCATGTCCGGTACAGTTGACGGCTTTGGCGAGAATGCGGGCGACAGTGGTTTTACCAGTTCCTCTTGGCCCCCAGAAAAGGTAAGCGTGGCCTACCCGGTCGGTGCCAATCTGGTTTTGCAAAGTAGTAATGATATGAGCTTGACCAACAACATCGGCAAAAGTTTGAGGACGCCACTTTCGCGCCAGCACTTCATAAGACATAACGGTTGTTCTTCGTGAAGGCCTTCACTGGAGTGAAGGGGATATTATTGGTTTTGGAGGGGTATTCGTTCTTCGTTAAGGTCTTAATTTCAACATAAATCTTGGCTATGCACCCAAAGGTTGACAAACAGCCCCAAGCGTTAAGGTAGTCGTTAGCTCAAGCTAGGCGACCCTGTGTCACACTGTCAAATTACCTGCCGCTGCTTCTTTCCAGACCTGACGGGATTCAGTAACATCCAGTTGCCCAGGACCCAACTCTCAACACCACGTGCTACAGTCAGTCCAAGAAAAAGTTTGCCGCACAATGGGAATTCAGCCCTGCTATAGCGGATTGCAGGTATAGGGCGCCGCTACATCCCCGCTTAGCATAACCAAGTCGGTCAAAATGGCGGAGAGTGTGGGATTCGAACCCACGGTACGGTCGCCCGCACACATGATTTCCAATCATGCCAGTTCAACCACTCCTGCAACTCTCCTGTTTTGAATGGAGTAAACGGGGCTCGAACCCGTGACCTCAACCATGCGAAGGTTGCGCTCTCCCAACTGAGCTATTACCCCTTAAGACCCAGGCCTCAACTACTCTTGTAACTCTTTACTCTTCTGCTAATATCGATGGCGGAGAGTGTGGGATTCGAACCCACGGTACGGTCGCCCGCACAACAGTTTTCGAGACTGCCCAGTTCAACCACTCCTGCAACTCTCCACTTTATTTTCTCGACGTTGTCGAAAGAAAGACTGCAACAACTCCCGACTCTCTTGCCACATGACCCCAGATCTAACTTCAGCCTGATGGTTCAGCCGTTGATCGCTGAGCAGATTAAAGAGAGTATCAACCGCACCAGACTTTGGATCTTTGGTGGCGTAGATAAGTCGTGGGATGCGTGCCAGCAAAATCGCACCTGCGCACATCGAACACGGTTCTAACGTGACGTAAAGAGCAGTATCCGTCAGACGCCAATCTCCAGTTTGCCGGGCTGCGGATTGGATGGCCAAGATTTCGGCATGTGCGATCGGGTTTCCGTCCGTCTGGCGGAGATTGTGTGCCGTGGCGATCAAACGGTCATTTCGTACAATGACGGCTCCAACGGGAACCTCCCCCATTTGGGCAGCCCGTTTGGCCAGTTCCAGTGCCTGAGTCATCCAATAGGTGTCCGTAAACATAAAAGGCGCCGGAAGGGATTCGAACCCCCGACCTTCTGATCCGTAGTCAGATGCTCTAATCCACTGAGCTACCGGCGCAAATCCAGGTGCTAGCACCTAAGAGAAAACGGAGAGTGTGGGATTCGAACCCACGGTAGCTTTCGCTACAACTGCTTAGCAGGCAGCCCGGATAGACCACTCTCGCAACTCTCCACACTAGACAACGGTGAGGGTGGGATTCGAACCCACGGTAGCTTTCGCTACAACGGTTTTCAAGACCGCCACGTTCGACCACTCCGCCACCTCACCAGACAGCGAATATTGCCGTCGAAATTCTAGCAGACCCTTGTTTTGAATGTCAATGCCAAATTTAGTTTAGTGCGATAAGAATAACTCCATTCAATCACCGACAAAATTCCACTGTAGCTTAAACCTTAAACCACTTAGCCATGTCACTTTGGAAACTAGATGAGCAGATCGATATTCCGAACTGTTGGCGCTCCGGGATAACGAGCCGACGACGGCAACTGGGTAGTTGCACATATCGCGAAGCGGCAAATGAGACGAAGTTTGAGATGGTACATCCCCTTTTATCCATTTCGGAGATAATCAGATCAATTTAAGGCGGAATCGAAACTAGGTCGATCACCAGTCGACTCTTACTGTTCTATCCGACTGATTGCCAGGTCGCACCACCATGGAACTTGTCAAACCATGTTGAACGGGTGATATAATATCCGTTGGTTTTTTCACCTTTCTACTCAGCCGTTAATTGCCATGATGTTCAATCACACTGCCTTTACTGATCACGTCAAAGCCATCTTTGACCATGGAGACCGTAACACTACGCCAGATCTATCCTGAGTGATGGTGCGACAACTCAATAAATCGAATATTCGAATACGGTACGCGACCTGTTTAGGGTCGATTTTGACCCAACCAAGATTTTTCCCGCTGACGATATCTGGACGCCGCAGAGGCTATTACCCACCGGGGTGATCCTGGTTGATTCACCACTTCCTTTTAAGCGTTACCGAGATAGTCGTTCCTCCGACTAAAATGACAATGTACCAAAAGACAGATAAATTTAAAGCCATTCAAACCGAGGAGATCGGTAAAAGTTTCATTAGTAGAATCGTAGAACGGGAGTTTGATGATTTACCTGAAGGCGATCTACTCATCAAAGTCAATTTCTCTTCGTTAAATTACAAAGATGCGCTGTCCGCTAAAGGAAATCGTGGCGTTACTAAGAAGTTCCCACATACTCCAGGAATCGATGCAGTTGGGATCATAGAAAGTTCAAACCGTTCAGATTTTAAGGCGAGTACAAGTGTTATTGTGACAGGATATGACCTGGGGATGAATACATCGGGTGGATTTGCGGAGTACATAAGAATCCCGGCCCATTGGGCAATTAAATTGCCCAATGGGCTAACATACAGAGACTCAATGATTCTCGGAACGGCTGGATTAACGGCAGGATTGTGCGTTCAGGCTCTAGAAAAGGCTTCAGATATTGAAGGAAAGAAGGCTGTGGTAACCGGTGCTACAGGGGGAGTTGGATGCATTGCCGTAAAACTTCTAGCGCAACTCGGTGCTGAAGTTACCGCGATTACAGGGAAAGATGGGGCTCTGGGTTTCCTAACAGGTTTGGGGGCTGCAGAAGTGCTACCGAGAGATCAATTTAAAGAATCGACCCGGCGGCGCCCTTTGAGCAAAGGGCTGTGGGATCTTGCCGTCGATGTTGCAGGTGGTGACCTGTTAACGGCGATACTTGCAAGTATGAAGTGCAGTGGTGTTGTTACCTGCTGTGGCTTGGTAGGGGGTACAGCGTTTGAGACTTCAATTTTCCCGTTTATTTTAAGAGGAATTAGCCTTATTGGTATAGATTCAGTTGAAATTTCTCTTGATAAAAAAGCTGAAGTCTGGAACCGGTTTTCTACCGGTTGGAAATTAGACAATTTGGAAGGCATCTGTAGAGAGGTAGATCTAGCGGGAATGTTAGCTGAGATAGATTCAATTCTTGAAGGCGGTCAAATCGGTCGAGTAATATTAAAGCTTTAGCGCTTGTCTTCGATTCAGCGGACATAATCGCTGAGGGTATCCAACAAGAGGTCGGTGCCAACTTCCAATCGACCTAATCGAGAAGAGTTGGCAATGGCGCGCAAGGAAGCATTTTAACGTCCCTTGACCAAATCAATTTAGAATTAAAACAGCGGATTGCCATTAGGAAATGACCTCAGTGGATTTTCTCAGACGGCCAATTCTGGTCATTTTCATTTTTTGTTTGTCAACGTTGGGAGTGAAGAAAATGGAAGGTAAGCAGATCTATGTTGCCATTGACGGCAACGATGAAGCGATAGGTACTTTAGAACAGCCTTTTGCCTCTCTACATAGGGCGATCACCGAAATTAGGCAGCTCCATCAATCACAACCGAAAACCGGTGTAACCGTTATCATCGGTAACGGCATTTATCCTACTCATGAGCCGCTGACACTGGCGGCGGAGGAAAGCGGAACAACGGAGCCCCCAATTCGGTTTGTGGCCTAATCATCAGGTGAAGTGCGCCTGATCGGTGGTGAAATCGTTACCAATTTTGAACCGGTAACCGGCCCACAGGTCCTGGACCGATTGGATCCTGCCGTTCATGGTAAAGTGGTACAGGCCAACCTGGCGACACTCGGCATTACCGATTTCGGTTCGGTCAGCGAGGGGGGACTCGAACTCTTTTTCAACGAGCAACCGATGCCGATCTCACGTTGGCCTAACAAAGGGTTTGCAAGATCACCGATCTGGTTGACGGTAACCCGGTCGATGTCCGCGGCACCAAGGGCGACTGGATCGGAAAGTTTTACTGCCATGGAGATCGCCCCCAACGGTGACAACAGGCAAAAGAGGCATGGCTACATGGCTACTGGTTCTGGGACTGGTCGGACCAGCGGCACTCCGTTGAGCCTATCGACGTAGACAACCGCATCATCTCTGTCCGGTCACCCTATCACGGGTACGGCTATCGCCAAGGGCAGTGTTTTTACGCCTTCAACCTGCTATCAGAGATGGATCAACCCAGTAAGTGGTATCTGGATCGTCAAAGCGGCATATTATATTTTCACCCGCCCTCGGAGAGCGGTACGACGATTGTTCCGGTAACGTTAAACGCCGTCAGTCTGGAAGATGTTAAACAGGTCAGCTTTGAAAATTTGACAGTTAAAGCCTTCCGGGCGGATGCGATCAGGCTACAAAACTGTTCGCATAATAGAATCGTCGGTTATACGATCCGGAACGTGGGCAGTTGGGCCGTTCAAGTCATAAGGTGGAACCGATAACCGGGTGATTGGTTGCGAGATCACGCAAACTGGCGGTGGCGATCGACCGAAGCTGAAATCCGCTGGGCATCTGTCCGACAGCAACTACATTCATCACTGCAGTCGATGGAAGTGGATGTATCAGCCTGCTATATCGATCAACGGTGTCGGCCAATCAGGTCACACACAATCTGATCCACCACGCACGCATATGGCCATAGGATTTAGCGGCAACGAACACTTGATCGAATTCAATGAGATTCATCACGTCTGTCAAGAGTCGAACGACGCCGGTGCCATCTATACTGCGGTCGCGATTGGACCATGCACAGCACTATTATCCGGCATAATTTTCTCCATCATATCAACGGCTTCGAAGGACACGGTTGTGTCGGCGTTTACCTGGACGACATGTTTTGCGACACACTGATTTTCGGCAATCTCTTTTATAAAGTGACACGCGCTGCTTTTATCGGTGGAGGTCGAGATTGTACAGTTGCGAACAACATTTTTGTCGATTGTGAGCCAGCCTTGCATATCGATGCCCGAGCCATTGGCTGGGCCAATTATCACGTCGATACGACTATGAAAGACCGGCTTTTTGCCATGCTGTTTCAGGAAGTTCGATGGACCGATTTCTATCCTCAACTGCTGACGCTCTGGCAGGACGAACCTGCTGTTCCCAAGGGAAATGTAGTGGCTCGTAACATTTCGCAAGGCAGTAGATGGAATAAGGTTAGAGATGAAGCACGGCCTTTCATCCATTTCGAAGACAATCTGATTGATCAACTGGCCGAAACGATCGGTGGCGGTGCCCCGACGGACTTGGGGCGGCCGGTGTATACATCCACGCCGGAGCTTATGAAGCCACAGTCAATTTGATAAAAAATTGCCAAGATTGACCAACAAAAATCCTTGCAAGTTTTTTATCAAAAGCAGATCGGAAAAATTGAGTCAGGTCTGTTTCCCGCACAGCAAACATCGAGTTACCACCAATTTGAATGGTACATGGTCGACTTGGACACTTACGACCCAAAACGCGAGATTATTGCGATCGATATTCCAGGTATGCATCTAGCTTTGGTTGTGCTGACTGGCTAAACCGACAGAGGATTGATTTTCGGATCATCGCCGGCCTTATCTTAGATGAACTCGGCCAACTGCCACAAGCAGGTCGTTTTATCCTGATTGAGGTAGACCATTATGAATGGACAGTTGATTTAGTTGCTCCGCATTTGCCAGTTGGTGAGATGAAACGGATGTTACAATCTCGGAGCCGTCCACCGCATTTCGGTTGGTCGAGTTTCCAGATCGGTAATCGCAAACTGGCTTGGTTAGCTGGTGGATGGAGAGAAAAACGGGGACAAATGCTTCTTAGTTTGGTCTACCACAAAAGAAGGTCAACGGTTTCTGGCAACTGATATTGTTGACTCCAACTAGTTTTATATAGACCAACGTTACAGCTTAGGTGTAGTGAAAGCGGATTGGGTTTTGCCGACTCCAACCTGATGTCGAGTATCCAAACACTGAATCTTCTCTACCCACTATCTGTGACACCAACTTTGTCGTTGAAGCCAGCAACTTAGCCTGCACGCAAATACTGACCCAGTCAGTGAAACTGCCAATCACTGACGACAAAAGGGTGGATTACCCGGGTCATTGAAGGTTGTTTTTTTAATGTGAGTTTTTGGTGTGTTAGATTGGAAAGGAAGAAACGAGTTGGGAGGAGGAAAAAGAATACCAACTAAGGGCCGTTGATACCCACCTGACTACTCCGTACCCGATATGTTCCAAATGCGAGTTTGAAACTTTCAGTAGAAGTTGGGACTAGAGCAATCAGCATCCCTTCGCTTTGTCTATTCAAGGTTTGCTCAGTGAGTAGATTATAAAATTTGGTACTCTTAATTCATCGTCTAGTTCAGGATATAGCGCCAACTGATCCTTACTAATCGTTGGCTCTATTATCCCTTCAATCTTAAAGCCAACCTCGATAAAACCGTGTATGTAAGTTGACAGTGTGCGGTGGAAATTGGTGAAATTAATTCCCATCATTCTCCAATACCGCTCATTTTCCTCAAAGTATCGGTCTAGAATCACATGCTCTTTCTTTCCATTTTCCGTTTTATACCATCCTCCCCCAGCCGACCTCATCGGGTGCAAATTCGCTACTACGAATCGCCCCCTATTTCTGAGAATTCTATACACTTCTCTCGTATTGGCCATAAAATCTGGTAGATCGCATTGATTTAGATACGAGACAACCAGATCAAATCTCTGATCTAAAAGGAAACTCAAGTTCTGGACATCAGCCACTCGATACTCATTACAATTAGATTGTAACTCTCTGGCGGCTTTGATCATAGGCTGACACAGATCTAGACCCAATACGTAACTTGCTCCTCGCTGGGCAAGTATTCTACAGAAACGGCCTTCACCACATCCACAATCAAGAATCTGGAGTCCCTCTACATTTCCACAGGCCTCCAGCATAGGTTGATCAAGCAGGCCATTTCGTGTTGGGTTACGGCCCTCTCGCGATTCTTTGATCCAAGCAGATGAGAGCTCAATCCATTCTTGTCTAAGTTGGTCTTTTTTCTCTTGAATTTGACTCATGTTGAGCTGAGTGCCGGTCGGGTGTTGTTTCTCTGTGCAATGGACCTACTGCCTGCTTTAGATTTGATGGGGCTCTTGCATGGTTGGTAGGTTGGAACCCCAATAGTTATTGTGAATGTGGGTAAAGTCCCAAATCAGCCACTAAATGCGTGGCTTCTCCAATTGTTTCATCACCAGTTTTTTCTGCGTTTCAATAGTCTCATTCCTATGATTATCGCGCCCGACAGCTGCAGCCAGGTCCAGGGAAAATCTCTCTTGGCCTATTCCTCCTTTGGCCGCCCGTCGTCGGTTCAAATAACCCCGAAACTTGCCAGGCCATTAACGGCTTCCCTTTGCTATCACTGTACTTTGCCGCATGGTGTTTTACCCGGCCATGAACCTAGCCTTTAGCGGCGATACCGGTGTCACTCGTCCAAGAATCGGAACAGACGCTACTGCCAACTTCTAGCCGTCGACAGATCCAGGGTAACAATGTCTTGGCTTCTACATCCGGAACCACTTGGGCCCACACCTTTCCGCCAGGGCAGAGAATGCCAAAGACTGGCCTCTGGGAAGTTCCTCTACCAGGTTTGGTCGCACCAGCTTTTAGGTGGTGTCTCTTGTTTTTCCATTGTCGGCCTAAATAAGCCTCACCTCTCTCAACGGTGGCGGAAAAAAGATGGGGTATATCTGTCTGGAAAGCCAGACAAACATAGTGTTAAGGCGGGCAAGACGGGCTTGGGTTCAATCCCTGTTTCCTGGGCCATGGAAAAACAGGTAAGCGCTGCAAAAACCAGGGTCGAATCTGACTCCATTCTTGGCCTGATAGACGTAGAGGAAACTTGCCCGGCATCCATTGGTAACGACAAACACGGCAAGGCACCTGTTCTCGTGGTACAGAGTACAATTTCTTGCCACCACACCTTAAGCCTTTCAACCGCTTTTCCATATGAGTGATCTAACAACATTAGTACCTAAACTGCTACTTTACCCTGGTGAATTTCTAGCAGATGTAAATTGACATAGGAAAAAAGAAGACAAGGCAAGGCGACCAACGAGATTCGTCAACACCTTGATACTGCAGTGTTGGTTTATCCTTCGTGTTGGCATCTTATGAGTTATGTTCACACTTGGCAGTACTCGTCGTCTTCGGTTAAGCTTGGGTCAAAGAAATAATTGTTTTTCTTCATCATTTGGAACTCGGCATGTGTTCCGCTTCCCAAACAAATTATATCTGTTGCTCGCAATTATGGAATAAACATAATCACGAATAAACGCTGGGATAATTTTAAAATAATAGCCAAGATTCCACGGAAAGCTTAACTCACGAAATATTTTTAATACTGCAGTGGATTTTTGGTACATTATATTATTCTGCACTAATATCAGGGACTTATAATTATATGGTGTCTGACCAATAGACTTTACCAATTTCTGACCTTCGAGGGATTGAAGTGAAGAATATCTATAAATTCTTTTCTTATCTGTATCAATTATAAAATTAATAAAAGAATTACAAAGGTTACAGACACCATCAAAGAATATGATTGAGTGATTCATCAATAGAGTACAGCGGCGATTTATTGTCTTTCAAGACCGTATTGTCTGGATTGGCGGCCGCTGCCTCTTCGATACCACTGATAAAAAGTTTAGCTTTCCTTCCACCTGCAAACCTATGGGCGATGTGATAGCATTTATCGTCTTTGACGACTGTGGCCGAAATAATCTGGCTCTTTCCATTGACCCAAGTGTACATTTTCTGTTCACCCAAAGTAAATAGGTTGTAGCAGGTGCACTTGTTGAAGCCGATGCGTTTCGAGGCGATCGACATCCCGTCAGTCCCTTAATTCCGTTGGTCATGGCCCAAGCGACGATGGTTAGTATTCTCATGTCCGCAAATTTTGCCACTGTCGGTACTTCAACCGCATTAGCTTCCTTCCTTTTGAATCGGAGGGCTTTGCCAAACTTGCCCTTGACCTATTCCAATTTGCCGTTGATCTTTGGTATGGCCGGGTTGTCGGAGTGGTCAACGGGATTGTCCGCATCTTCGAAGGGGAGATATAGAATTGGACCTTGATTGATCTCCACCGCTGGAATCGTAAACCCAACGCTGAGAATGATGAAGACAACTAAAAATAAAAAAACTGTCTCATTTGTAACTCCTGATACTTGTCCCATTTTCGGGGGAATGGAAGGGCAGAAAATCATCATCTTAAATTACTCGCATAATTCAAGAGTTGTCAAGGGCAACAGATTCACAATGACGTACCGGTTTAGCACTGAAACCTATCCACGATGCCCAGCACCGCAATGGCTCGATAGCTGTGATGGTTGGTCTTAGCCTCAACGCCCGATTCCTTCAGGTCGTATCACCCGATAGCAGGCACTCGTTTTTTCACTCATCCTCATCAGTATTAGTCGTCAGTTCGGATAATTCGTGGCAACCCAACATCATCCTACCGTGTCTCTTTAGGATAGTTCACCTCTTGATGAACCATCTCAACANTCTCAATTCGATGTTCTTCGATTTGGTCGGCAGACTGCTCCGAGGCTTCTCCTNCAACCTCTACTGATCGATTCACGTTAGTAACCAAACTAACTGGATAGATCTCGCCAATCGGTTCTTTGGCTAAATAGATTGAGAGGTTGGAAGACTAGCAGTGTCAGCAGGCCACCNCTCGCCACCAATTAAAATGGGTTGGATCATCAGATNTCTCCATTATGAGCACTTACATTATAATTTTTGGTTGGACTAAAAAATAATGGGCTTGTTAGTCACAATAAGTATNAGCCTAGCAACTGCAACTTCTGCTGACTAACCGATGTTGATAATCTNGGGTGGGGTCGTATAACCACCTGGAACATGAGTCTTTAACCAGTCNTCAGGATCATGTCGAGGTAGGGTCAATGTGGATTNCCCCTTACAACTCAAGCGATACAGCAAGCGGGCGTCCTCAATAGAGTCGATATTCCCTTTGGACGGAGGCGAGTTGTGTAAAGTCATGTAATTATCCCACAAAGTTACGTCTCCCGGCTGATGTAAATGATCGTAGCGAAACCGCTCTTGTAGAACATGTGCTTCGAGTCGGTCTAAAAAGGCACGGGACTCACTCTCCGACATGCTGTCGACCTCGACTGGCGGGCGAACACGGGGACGTGAAGCCCAGATCGGGCTGTGGAACGACTTGATCCCAGAACGGGGATTAGTGCGGACCAAGGGTGCCAACCACCCTTTATCTTGTATGTTCAGCCGTCTGCGCAGTTGTACCTTCTCCAATTCAGCTTGTTCTGAGGCCGGCAAAGCCGAAAAAGCGGCGGCGGTATCGGCAAATGCCGTTTCACCGTTCAGTGGGAGTCGCATCCGTCGTTTCATCAGTTCGTCGCTACTACCTTCAAAATACGGGCCAGGTGAGTCGGGAGCATTGACCCAGTTTCCGCCCTCTGCGGTCCGTGCCACAGGTGCGTGATGAACCAAGAACATAGAGACATAAATCGGTAACGGCTCGTACTCAATATCTGTGTGCCACGACCCACCACGGCCAACTTGGGTGGGTCGGTCCCCATTTGAATCACCAACAATTTGCCCTCGAAAATTGGTAACAACTAATACTGCTGGTGATTGGTGCGACAAGCACTGTAACTGGTCGGGGAAAGTCAAATTGACTGCCGAAGCCGTACGATTCTCGAACGGAATCAGTTCGAATTCGCCATCGCTATCACCATCAGACTGTGCTGATTTTCCGCCCCGCAGAAAGTTATTGGGGTGTGGTACAGGTGCTCCCCAGTGGTTGGCAAACCGTTCGAAATGGGCCAGTGAAAAGGCGGTCAGATCTTGTCCTGCGATACTGATAATACGGAATTGGCTCAACGCATCCAGTATAAATGTTACCTGATCGAGGTTCAAGGGGTGGCACAAATCTAGGCCAACGAAGCGTCGTCCTGCCCCACTAACCGCTAGTGGCCCTTCACTATACGTATGCGCACCAAATAGTTGGCGGAGTTGTTGATCTAACTGCTGCGTATCTTGGTTCGCCATTTTAATCTCCTTTTTACTGATTTGTTAGCACCTTGATTTTTATGGTTAGCGGAATTCCATAAAGTCGAATCTTTGCGACTGTCTGAGAACAGTGTGATAGCCAATCCAAAACAGAATAATGGAAACATCATCAAAAATTCATGTGTTTTAAGATCCATGANCTGAGATAATAATAAACCTGGTAACATGGCACTTAAAAGAGTTGGAAAAGGCCGAGTTAACAGATGCCCATCGACAGGCAAGAGGTGGTAAAAACAGGGATAATACCATCNTTAGTTTAAAAATGCCGCCTGACGCAGGCCCATGANCATGCTCACAGCACAAGTTAACCAACCTGTCACCCAACCCCCGGTGATGGCCACCTCCATCGCATCCAGACTCCGGACTGTAAGCAGACAGTCGGATCAGATAGAGCTGTTCTGGTAGCATTTAGTCTCTGCTTGTGGTTGTAACCCAGCCTGATCCCAGAACAGAATATGGTCGGCCTCTAGCTCGGTCCTCAGTTCACCCTCAATCTGAGTGCACGCCCGCTTGTCAAGGGGAATGGGTCATCCCGGCAGTTCGTTGACGACTTGCGGCTTGAAGGATTTCACTGGGTCGTGATTCTTCTGAGGATGCTCCTGGCGGGGGAACTTTCAGACTGCTTCCCAGTTTATTCGACCAGTAGTGCTCCCCTGAAAGACTCAGACCAATACCATGCTCCTCCAAGAGCTAGGCTTTGATCTCTTTGATTACTTNCCCGCAGCTGGGCTTGTTGTATCTCAGCTTGCCGGTCGGGATGGCGATGACCATTGCTGCCTGTAAGCCGGTCCTCCAGTCCTCCTAGGCCATATTTCTTTAACCAGTAACGGATGGNGCATTTACTACGCCTTAGGGCCAAAGCAATCTCAGCCGGGCTCATCAACCCAGATGAGCCACCCGAATGGCCATTAACCATTCTTGATCANGGGGGTCGANCTCTGTTTTTCCCGCTTCATCNATTTGTTGGAGAGTGACCGCTTCTTCTATCTTGAGTTTTCCTGACATGGTTTTCCTCCGGAAGCAAGGGATTAAGAGTCAGGAGAGGATATCACGTCAAACGGAAATTTTAAACTGAAATCGGTATAAAATCAAGGCGATACTCCTGATAGACAAAGGGCATACGCTAACTGAAACCGCGGTACTATTATCGATTGAGGAAAACACAGTCCGCCGATGGCAAAATCACTATCTGAAACGAAAAAACATTGGCCAGTTTCTAAGCCGTCATTGTCCGGGATNTGAAGGGAAATTTAGCGAGGAAAAACGACCGGTAGTTAGCCACTATGCGGACTCTGATTTGGTTTCTGAGGCCAAANAAATTTGATATTTCATCCCAACAAAATTTGGTCTTACCTATTCGAAAAGTGGTGTCATCGCCCGGTTACATCAACTGGGAGGTAGATAGGGCTGAATACANTGCCATTGTTGATCTGTCAGATCTGAATTATAGTTTCTAGCTTCCATTGCAGATTGGTTTCTGATCATTCTGACATGGAACACTTTCAACCTCAATGCTCTACCAAACAGGTTCTTAGCTGTAACAGCAGTTTACATATAAATTTAGCCAATGATTATTGTTTCTTTGACCAGCCCACTNACTGTTAGCATCTGAAATGGTTGTGAGTATCCTACATCCTCACGGGAAATGTTCTAGATGTTTGGCATATCATACGAATGGTTGCTAAAATATAGATGGATTGAGGAGAGAGTCATGAAAGTATTGGTTACGGGGGCGGCGGGTCAGGTCGGTTGTCGGTTGGTACGACAACTGCTGTACCGCAATTATCAAGTTCGCGGTACAATCCTGCCCGACGATCCATGTCGGGAACGGCTGACAGGTCTGGATCTGGAACTGGTCGAAGGCAACTTAACCGACCCGTCCTACGTTCGACAGGTGGTCGAAGGGGTGGAAGTTGTTATTCATACGGCCAATATCGTTGGTGATCAATTCCATAATAACGTCGAAAGCAATCGCTTGGTAGCGCTGGCCTGCGGGGAACAGGCCGATGTGCTAGACAGATATATCTACGTCAGTTCCTCCGGCGTTTTTCCTAATAATGGGGAGAGTATTGCCTGCGCTTACCATCCGGTAGACGAGCTGCATCCCAAGCGACCCACAGGGAACTATAACATCTCCAAAGTGGTCGGAGAGTTGTACGCTGAGTCGGTCGAACGTGAAACTGGTCTGCGGACGGTAATCGTCCGACCTAGCCACGCCATCTCCGGTACCACCATCCTGAGCCAGTTCACCGTTGCCCGGGTGTGTGGGATTCTAAAAAGTGGCCAAAATAAACCCGGTAGTGAACTTTACATGGCGGATGGAACGGAACTCTGGCATCAGGTCGAAGCGGCAGCAGAGAGCAGTGACCAGCCGTGTAGCGCCCGCGACCTGGAGGGACGTCCTTGGTACTATCAGCCCAACGATGCTCGCGATGTAGCATACTGCCTGGTCTGTGCCCTGGAGGAACCGGGAGCGATCGGCGAATCCTTTAACGTCGGTGCGCCGTCGCCTTTCACCTATCCGGAAGCGGCTGAGATATTGGCTGATCAAACAGGACGTGAACCNCTGGAGGTGCGATTGCCTGTGCGCTGGCGATACGATCACGACATCCGTAAAGCTAAAAGCTGGATCAACTTTAATCCCAAAGGTGATTTGAAAACCATGATTGCTTCAGCCCGCCGGGTCGAATCGGGCGACTACATAGATTATGTCTGGGATTAGTCGCGCCCGGTCAGGAATGGGTTACCTCACCGGCCTTTTGGAGGCGTTACCGCTGTACAGGGCCGATCCACGTTCATAAGAGGCTTTGACAACACCGTCAAGTACCTCAATTAGCTAAAAAACATAATGAACAATATTAATCTCCATAATTTAGGTTCAAACGTTATATATCCCGTGCGACAGACCTCGTGGACAACGACATGCCCTAGCCTTTTAGCCTTCCTCAAGAACTCAATTAGTGCCTTTTTCTATCAGAGGCATAAGTGCTTCCGCATCCTCATTGATAGTGCTGACGGAGACGAAATAGGTTTCCAATTCGTTAAACTTTTTGAAACACAAGAAGTGCCCATCAGACTTGGTAACCGCTGGTTTAGCGATTTCTGATTGTAGCAAATCTGAACAGGATGGTTTATCCGGCACGGTGGAAGTAGATGGTTCCAGCACAGTTGCCCCAATTACCGAAGCGATGGCTGAAGAGTTCGGTGAAATTAATCCCAAAGTGCGAGCAACGGTTGGTATTTCTGGCATACATGGATGTGGGTGTGCCCTGCTACAACCTGAAGAAACTTTACTACCAGATTCGACATACCATATACGTTGATCGGTACTTGGCGAGAGGTACAGGGAATCTGGCATCGACGGCAGGCGGCCCCCAGTTATCAATTCGACACGCCGCCTTTACAAAAACAATCAGTTTTAGTAGAATCTAAGTCGCCGATCTGTCGGCATAAACCAAAAGCAAGATCCAATAGAGATAGATTAAACTGGGAGGAACCAATGTCTCGCCAAAAAGTTCTAATTACTGGCATGAGCGGTTTGATCGGACAAGTGGTAGCCAATCGACTGGAGGCCACCTGCGACCTGAGTGCGCTCAACCGTCGTCTGGTTGAAGGCGTAACGTGCCACCAGGCAGACATCGCCGATTTAGAAGCGATTCGACCTGCTTTTGACAATATCGATGTGGTCGTCCATTTGGCCGCTGCCATTCAAGCTGACTGGAACGGTTTTTTACAGAGCAACATCATTGGCACCTATAACGTGTTCGAAGCTGCNCGGCAGGCAGGGGTCAAACGTATTATCTACGCCAGTAGCGGAGCGGTGATTTCCGGACACGAGAAGCAATCGCCCTACCGGGAAATGACGCAAGGCGAATACGAGAAGGTGCCGCTAACCTGGTCTAACCTGACACATGAAACCCCCATTTGGCCACAAGGAATTTACGGCTGCACCAAGGTTTGGGGTGAAGCACTGGCCCGTTACTTCAGCGACAGTTCAAACCTGTCTGTGATCTGTCTGCGAATAGGCGCGGTAAACGCCGAAGATCGCCCTCATCAGAACCGGCAATTTTCGGTCTACTGTAGCCAGGACAATATCGCCGGTATGGTTGAAGCTTGTGTCCAGGCGCCGGACAGTGTTAAATTCGACATTTTCTACGTTGTCTCCAACAACAACTGGAGCTACCGTGATATGGAACACGCGCGAGAGGTATTGGGCTATCAACCACAGGGCTGCGCTGAAGATTATCGCTAAAATACCAGACGATGGACAGAAATAATTGTCACCTAGCAAGTGTTGGAACTAAATATCGACCCGGCAAGTTATGACAAAAGCGATAGCCTCTTTTAGAGTCTTTCCCTCTATGGGCCTATTAGTTATAGTCATACTGGTTGGTCAAGGGGTTGCGGCGGATGAAACAACCCCNGTTGTTGGCNGTGCNGNCAAGGTGGTATCTGCNGGTCACATTGTCGTTAGTCGACAGAANTACCTAGTNCCAACCAAATACAATGAAGTNCCCTTTTTCGCTNCACAGGTGGCGTCNGGGCAACTGCCGCCTATNGAGAAGCGNCTGCCNGNAGAACCGTTTGTGGTTGGCCCTGGTGTNNTAAACTCNGAANGAGTGGTTGGATTGGGAAGTTGGTCGATACGGNGGCACGATTCGCACTCCCAACCTCAACGGAGGGGTACACGAATTGGCTCTGGCCATGGGTATGACAATTCTGCGTGCCCCCGACCAGAGCACCAAGGACCCGTTGCCAGCGATTGTCAGCAGTTATCAAATTAGCGCCGATTATCGCCAATATACATTGACTATTCGTCAGGGACTTAAATGGTCGGATGGTGTGCCACTGACGACCGAAGATGTACGCATGACCTGGGAGCTTTACGCTGACGAGCGGATTTATCCCAGTTTCCCCCGCAAGGTGAGGACGCTCGGACGGGGAGATGGTATCCCTGGTAAGCTAACAATTACCGATGATTTGACCTTCATCATTACCTTCGACGCCTCTTACGGCCAATTTTTGGCTGAGCTTTCCTCCTGGATTCCAGACTATACTTTGCTCTTCAGGCCGGCCCACTTTATTAAGCAGTTTCACGCCGATCACACCGATATGGCCGATATTCAGCCTGTTCTGGATGAGCTGCAAATCAAGGGCTGGGAACAACTGGTGATTCTCAAAGATATGCCCCATTGGGAGCTGTATCGCGAGCACAGTATAGGCGTACCCACACTCACACCGTGGATAGCCGAAACCGTCACCAGTTCAGTGATCAGGATGGTTCGCAACCCNTACTACTGGAAGGTAGATATTGCCGGCAATCAACTGCCCTATGTCGATCGTGTGGAATCGGAGGTGTCGAACCACCTGCAAGCCATCATGCTGAAAGCGGCTTCTGGAGAATACGATGTCATGACCTCTTATGCCCAAGTCAGAGAAATGCCGCTCTATCGNCTGAACNCGGAACGAGCCAACATAAAGACGGTTCTACACGGCTCAATAAATAACCCGCCTATCTTGTTCCTGAATCACGATTTTGATTATCAGACAGCGGGCAGCGTCTGGCAACGTCTGGTCACCGACCCCCGGTTTGGCAGCGCCATAGCTTGCGCTATCGACAAGGAAGACGTCAACAACACGCTCTATTTTGGNCTCTATACGCTAGANGGNTANACCAAGGAAAACTACGATCCACAGACCNCCAATACGTTGCTGGATCAAATCGGCATGAACAAACTCGACACGAATGGGTTTCGGACAGACCCCGACGGCAACCGATTTGAACTCAGAATTACCACCGCGGCCATATCTCCCGATTTTCTCGCTTTGGGCGAATTGTTGAAAGCCTATTTTGAACAGGTNGGCCTTCGTACCACGCTGGATGTGATCGGTAGCCAGTTGTTCGGTCAGCGCATGAACGCCAATCAGTTGATGNCCACCATTCACTGGAGTGATGAACCCATTTGGGGGCCGGGCATTTCCGAGGATTANTGGCCCAGTTCAAAAGGGNACTGGGCACCNATGTCGGAACAGTACTTTGCCACCAACGGCGATTCTGGNCGTCANCCCCCCGACTATCTGCAGAAATTNTTCGATNTGCATGTTGCCCGCAAAGTCGTTCCACCTCAGTCGCCGGAGGGGGAAGCCTTATTTGCCGATCTGGTCAATTGGTTCTCACGCCACTACGCGACAATCTGGCCGGTGGGCAGAATGACCGTGCCGACGGTCTACAATGCCGATCTNGGTAATGTGATTAAAGCCGGCTATCCGTTCGACCGTGCCTTGGATTATGGCATGGAGCAACTCTTTTTTAGATCCTCCAAATAATACTGCATAGATTAGAAACCAGAATGTCGGCTAACCCCAGNACACCTCCTGATCCTCAACAGGAATAAACGTCAATGAAAGCGTTCATCATTCGGCGGATTATCCTCATCATCCCACTCCTTTTCATCATCTCTATTATCTCTTTTATTGTCATCCTGTTACCCCCGGGTAGTTACGTCGAAACCTACGTGGAAAATCTGGAGCAAACCGGTTTCTTGATGGACGAATCTCAGATCAAAGCCATTTACAAGCAGTATGGCCTCGACCGGCCGGCAGTGGTGCAATATATCTTGTGGATGAGCAACTTTCTGTTGAAAGGTGAGATGGGCCGCTCTTTCATCTACCAAAAACCGGTGACCGCAGTCATTATGGAACGCCTACCCATGTCGATGGCGGTNACATTGATCTCCCTAGCAGTCACCTGGTTACTGGCTGTGCCAATCGGCATCTACTCGGCCCTGCGCCAATACTCCGTTGGCGATTATATGGCCACTATCATCGGTTTTGTCGGCCTGGCCCTGCCCAATTTTCTCCTAGCTTTGGCCCTGACATACCTGGTTTTTGCCAAAACCGGTCACGCGGTTACCGGCCTGTTTTCTATTGAGTATAAGGATGCGCCTTGGACAATAGCCAAGCTCATCGATCTGTTGGGAAATATATGGTTGCCTATTCTGGTAATAGCTAGTGCNGGTACTGCCTCGCTGGTTCGGATCTTGCGTGCCACGCTGTTGGACGAGAAGAACAAACAGTACGTTACTACCGCCCGGGCCAAAGGGCTACCAGAGCATAAGCTAATTCTTAAATATCCGGTACGTGTGGCCATTAATCCGCTAATNAGCACCATCGGTTGGACGTTGCCCCTGATCGTCAGTGGTGAGATCATCGTTTCCCAAACGCTGGGTCTGGAAACACTGGGGCCAGTTCTATTATCTGCAGCCATGGGTGAAGATATGTTTTTGGTGGGGAGTATCGTCATGATCCTGAGCAGTTTGACCGTCATTGGCACGCTGATCTCAGATATCCTGCTGGCNTGGATTGACCCCCGCATTCGCTTTGATAAGGTGAGCATCTGACCTATGTCCNNAGCNTCAAGGCCCACATTTTTGGCCGCTCNTAGTGAGCGTTATATCCGTTGGAAACGAGAGANGAACCAGCGATTGCAAGAGCGGTTGTACTACGCTTCGCAACGGGAACTGGTCTGGCACACCTTTAAGAAGCACAAACTGGCGTTTGTCGCTTTGATTATCCTCACCGTCCTCTATACAGTCTCAATCTGCGCCGACTTCTTCGCCCCATATAGTCCACTGAACCGATTCCAGAATTTTAATGACGCTCCACCAACACGCATCCACNTGATAACNAGAGAGGGGAAGCTAAGTTGGCTTTTTGTCTNCCAGACAGTTCGNGTGCGAAATACNGAAACCTTTAAGTACGAATACAGGGAAAACACCGNCCATCGTCACGTTATCCGTCTGNTGGTCAAAACCNAACCCTATAAATTGTTAAAGGTGATTCCCATGCAACACAAATTTTTCGGCTTGGCAGACCGACACGTTCCTTTGCTACTATTTGGTTCGGACCGGTTGGGGCGGGATGTTTTCTCCCGCATCCTGTTTGCGGGACGAATTTCCCTCTTTATNGGTTTTGGCGGCGTGATGGTGGCCTTTATTTTGGGTAGTATTTTGGGNGGNATCTCGGGCTATTACGGTGGCCTNGTTGACGAAATTATCCAGAGAATCATCGAAGTATTGATCAGTGTGCCCAACATTCCAATTTGGATTGCCCTGTCGGCAGCACTGCCTCGTGACTGGGGTACCATTAAGATCTACTTCGCTATCACCTTGATTTTGGCNGTGCAGGGGTGGACCGGGTTAGCGCGTGTGGTCAGAGGCCGGATTATCAGTTTGCGAGAAGAGGAATTTGCCCTGGCGGCTAAAGCGGCAGGGGCAAGCGATTGGCGTATCATCTTCACCCACCTCTTGCCCGCCTTTATCAGTTACTTAATCGTCCATATTACGCTGGCCATTCCAGGTATGATCCTGGGTGAAACCGCCCTCAGTTTTTTGGGGCTTGGAATCAAACCACCTGCGGTTAGTTGGGGCACCCTATTGCAAGATGCCCAGGATATCACGGCTCTGGCCAATTATCCCTGGCTGCTAATCCCGTCCTTGTTCGTCGTTTTGACAATCCTGATGTTTAATTTCGTCGGCGACGGTTTAAGGGACGCCGCTGATCCCTACGCTTCTAGGTAGTCCATGCCTCAAGACCAATTGACACCGATGACCTCAGAGCCGATCCTGGAAATCAGAGATCTGAAAACCCATTTTATGTTGGATACTGGAACTGTCCGGGCTGTTGACGGCATCGACCTAACGATTTCACGAGGGAAAACGTTGGGTGTTATCGGTGAGAGCGGATGTGGCAAGTCGGTCACCGCCCATTCAATCCTGCGATTGATCCCTTCACCCCCGGGACAAATTGTCAATGGCCAAATTCTGCTCCATCGCCAGGGAGAGGTGATCGACATTACCCGGCTTCAACCCAAAGAAGCCGCCATCCGACAGATTCGTGGAGCCGATATCGGCATGATTTTTCAGGAACCGATGACCTCTTTTGGCCCTTTACACACTATCGGCAACCAGATCGGNGAAACNATTCTGACACACCAGCAGGCGGAGAGTGCCCAATCGGCCCGGGAACAGGTGATCGAACTTTTACGACAGGTGGNTATTCCCAACCCTGAACAGCGTGTCGATGCTTATCCGCATGAATTTAGCGGTGGCATGCGGCAAAGAGCGATGATCGCCATGGCCATCAGTTGTTCCCCTATGTTGTTAATCGCAGACGAACCGACGACCTCGCTGGACGTGACCATCGAAGCCCAAATTCTGGATTTGCTGGTTGATCTGCAGGAACAAACCGGCATGGCCATTATGCTGATCTCCCATAATTTGGCCGTTGTGTCGGAGATGGCCGATAACATCGCTGTGATGTACCTGGGCAAGCGTGTGGAGTTGGGCAGCACCGACGCCATCTTTGACAACCCTCTGCATCCTTACACCCAGGGCTTATGGCGGTCGATTCCGAGGGTAGATGGGCCCTTGGACAAACTGATTCCCATTCCCGGAGCCGTTCCCAGTCCCAGGGATCGGCCCACCGGTTGCGTATTTGCNTCCCGTTGTGACCGGTTTATTGAGGGCACCTGTGACGAACCTCGCCCGGTGCCAACTTTAGAAGTGGAACCGGGTCATTTCGTCGCCTGCTACCTTTACGATTGATGATAGTATGAGTGAAAGCGAANAACCCATTTTAGAAGTACGTGACTTACGACAGTTTTTTCCCATTCAGGAAGGGCTGTTGCGGCGCGTTATTGGTTATGTCAAAGCAGTGAATGGCGTAAGTTTCACTATCAACCAGGGGGAGACGCTGGGTTTGGTAGGAGAAAGTGGATGTGGTAAGTCGACCCTGGGGCGTGCNATTCTGCGACTTTACGAATCAACGGAAGGTGAGGTGATCTTTCATCACCAAGATCGACAACTGTCGGTTCTCGACCTGGACCGTCCCGGCATGCGACAGGTGCGGGCCAATATGCAGATGATCTTTCAAGATCCGTTTGCCTCATTAAACGAGCGGATGACCGTCTTGGACAACGTGATTGAACCGTTAGTTTGCAACGGTATCGGTTCCCGGCAGGAGCAGGAGNCCACTGCAGAACGCCTGCTGGTACAGGTGGGATTGAGAAAAGAGCACTTGCGCCGCTACCCGCACAGTTTTAGTGGTGGCCAGAGACAACGGATTGGTATAGCCAGAGCCCTCTCCATCGAACCGAAATTCGTGGTGGCAGATGAGCCTGTATTCGCCCTGGACGTCTCAGTACAAGCGCAAATTTTAAACCTGATGAAAGAGTTGCAGGCACAACTCGGATTGTCCTACCTATTCATCTCGCACGACATGGCAGTGATCCGCTATGTGGCTGACCGGATCGCCGTCATGTACGTGGGCAAGCTGGTCGAATACGCTAGGCGGAACGAACTGCTGCGGCACCCCGCTCACCCATACACTGAAGCCCTGCATTCGGCTGTTCCCCGGCTAACCAAAAAAAACAGCGGTCATCGGCGACGAAACCGAATTTTGCTCAAATCTTCTCCCCCTGATCCTGGCAATTTGCCACCGGGCTGCGTTTTTCAAACCCGCTGTCACTACGCCGAAGAGCAGTGCCGACAAGAGGAACCTCCACTACGAGAAATATCGGCTGGCCATTCTGTAGCCTGTCACTTGGCTGAGGAACTCAATTTGACAGGGATTTAGATCGATGTCAGTATCCCATCCCAGAGTAATCTATTGAAGTCAATGGACTGAGGGTCCCGTTTAAGGGCAATGGCTGACATCATAGGCATCAATCCTTCCTTCCTAGCAGCAACCCCTTCCAGATTGTAGGCACCCGAATTCACATCTAAACCTAGAGCTAATACACCTGTAAGAGCCGGAGTNATTTGTTGCGCCGATGATAATACNGGACAGNTACTAAGAATTAGGCTAGGTGTGGAAGATGGGATATCCTATTTCCCATCATATCCTGACACGCAGCGAAACCCACGGTAGTAGTATCTAGTGTCCGGACTGCTGTTGTTGGGGGAAGCAACACTGAGGAAATCAGTAGCAAAGTTCCAAGCGCCCCCACGCCACACTTTGAGGTCTTTGCCACCACCATACCAATCCTGGCTCCATTCCCAAACGTTGCCTGCCATATCATACAAACCGTAACCATTTGANTTTAAACTCCCCACAGGTGNAGTGGATTCATCCCACTCGTCTTTACCACCAGTCCCAGCAAAGTTGGCATAATCTTATGCCTCCGTCTCATCGTCTCCCCATGAATACTCTCTGCCAATCAGTCCACCCCTAGCCGCGAATACNCCTGCTGCCTCAGTAGGCAATCTTTTCCCCNCCCATTTAGCGAAGGCAGCCACATCATGCNNTGACACGTAAATCATCGGATGTTTATCCGTGAGTGAGTATTTATAGACAACTTCCCACCATTCACCATCAAATTGATAGTCCGTCGATGTCAAAAACTTCTTGAATTGACTAACCGTCACCTCTGTTGCATCCATCCAGTAATCACCCAGACTCCCCTCAACTTTTACTCTTTTGGTAAATAGGTTTTCCAAGGCGGTCATAGGTTTTCTTCTCCTCATACTCACCAGGTACTAAAATCATCTTGTCCCCATCTTTCTTCCAAGTGATCTTCTTAGCATTAATTCCCTTTAACTCCTTGGCACTTTCAACCACTACTTCTCTAGCATCTTCAGCTTGAACTAAACCCACCCAAACAACCAATATCAACAAACTAGCTAGCTCTCTCATTTTTGATCCTCTCATGTTTACGCGATTAAAACTAAATCAACGTTGGTCTAAAACACTTTTCCAATTTTGATAGATCTCTGGGTGCCCCCCGCAGTGGCTCAGCGCTTGGAAACTGAGCTCAGCAAATCTTATGCGAAATTCCTAGACGATTACGATGTGGGCCTCCGCTACATTGAAGTTACGGTTTATGTTGTACCTCCACTTGCGCAGGGCGCAGATATTTAGGGCGTGGTACGCACCGAAGTTGCCACAGGTTCATCTGAACAATTAGAATCCTACAGTGAAGTGACGAAAGTGCCGTTTAGTGACACGGAAAGTCCTGAGAATGTCGAGGCATATGGACATTGGCCAGATTATGACATGTTTGGTTATGACGTTGTTGAACAGCAGTGTAACACGATTCTGCCAAAGAATCGCGTTGTTGTGTTCATGGATGCTCGATTCAATCGCATTGCCCAGTTAAAGCTAGCCATGTATTTGCGCAACATAAAAACATCTTCGTTGGTCTTGCGGCCAACCAGGAAATAGTTGAAGCCATTTAGATTAGCCGCCAATCCCGGGTCAGCGTTGCTTAGATTGACCTGACCCCAATTAACCTGGTCTCTATAACATATCCTTTGCCGTCATTACCCATAACCGCCTTTTTCCTACCATCATTTCTGATTGGAGAGTTAAGAGTTAGATGCCATCTCTGTTCACTCATGATCTTAGTGGTAATTTTAAAATAACTACAACTGCTGGTCTTCATTCCCTTTAGCAGCCAATAGTTGCTGAATGTAGACTTATGTTTCCTCTGCGTTTATTAGGCGGTATAAGCGTTTCCATTGTTGAGGGCGCAGATCAGTGTTATAATTTTTCAGTTCCATGATTGACTCAACTTTTCCCATACAGGTTCTTAGCTGGGAGCGTATAAAGCCCCAATTTTCGCCAGGTAAAGAATACGGATGGCTGTTACCGAGTTTGGGGTTGTCTGATGTAAAGGAGAATCGAGATGCCAGAGGGCAAAACCCATACCAATTCCGTGGGGATGAAATTCGTTCGCATTGAGGCAGGTATATTCAATATGGGTATTGATAAAACACCACTACCGCCTGAAATAATCGATAACATTTCCCTGCAAAAATCCTGGAAGCCGAACGAACGGCCTTATCTCCAAAACGGAGATTTTGATGAATACCCTTCTCACAAAGTTACCATCAGCCAACCGTTTTACATGAGTACCCTCGAAGTGACAAACATCCAATACGAACAGTTTGATCCGGAACACAGGAAACTGCGCGGGAAACTCGGTTTTTCTAAAGAAGACGATGAAGCAGTGGTGTTTGTCAATTGGCATGATGCTGTCGAGTTTTGCGCTTGGCTGTCGAAAAAGGATGGGCTGGCCTATCGGCTACCGACCGAAGCCGAATGGGAATACGCCTGTCGTGCTGGCACCACTACCTTCTACCATCCTGGCGACGGTCTAGTGGACGAATTTCATAAAAATCCAGACGAAAGTTGGTATCCGTCCGTCGGACGTGGCGGGAGTACGAAAGAGGAGGTAGTGCCGTTGACCGTTGGACAGACTCCGCCAAATTCGTGGGGATTGTATGACATGCACGGTAATGTGGAGGAGTGGTGTTACGATTGGTATGGCCCCTATGAAGCAGAAGATCAGGTCGATCCGGTTGGCCGAGAGGACGGTCTTTTCCGGATTACGCGAGGGGGCAGCCATTCCACACCGATCTACTATCTGCGCTCGTCAAATCGCCTGGGAACGCTACCAGATGATAAATCGTGGCTGATCGGCTTCAGGGTTGTCATAGGTGAGCTACCAACGACAACTACCTTATCGAAAGCTGAACCAACACTGTGGGCACGGGATGTTCCTCAGAGATCTTATGATTGGTCGAATTGTCCCAATGCAACCCGGCCTTACTTTAAGCGCCCACAACCGTTCATTCGTGTTCCAGAAGCCGGTAAAGTACCGACGTTTGGGCGTCACAACCACCAGCCAAGCATTACGTGGTGTCCCAACGGGGACCTTCTCGCCGCTTGGTTTTCAACCTACTCGGAACGGGGTCGGGAGATGGCGGTCATGGCTTCCCGGTTGCGTGCGGGCAACGAAGAGTGGGACGAACCGTCGGAATTCTTTAACGCCCCTGACAGAAACCTGACTGGCACAGCCTTGTTTACCGAGGCAGATAGGACAATCTACCATTTTAATGGGCTTGGTGCAGCCGGAACCTGGGGGCCATTAGCATTGGTGATGCGAACATCCACCGATAACGGTACCAGCTGGACAAGGCCGAAAATTATCGGCCCAGAACACCAAAACCGACACCAGGTCATTAGCGGTACAAGCAAAACCAAAGAAGGTTTTTTTATTCAGCCCTGTGATGCCGTTCCTGGTGGTAGTGGTGGAACGGCAACTCATATTAGCCGCGATGGTGGTCAAACCTGGCGGGATCCGGGAGTGGGGAAACCCAGACCGAAATTCATCTCAGGTAACAGTGGGGGTTGGGTGGCGGGGATTCATGCTGGCGTCGTTCAACTCGAGGGTGGACGTCTATTGGCCCTCGGTCGCGGTGATACCATTGAGGGCCGGATGCCGATGAGTATCTCCGACGACATGGGAGAGAGTTGGACCTATCATCCAAGTCCGTTCCCACCTATCGGCGGTGGTCAGCGACTGGTGTTGATGCGTCTGCGTGAAGGATCGCTCTTTTTGGCTAATTTCACAGGAGATCGACAGAACCAGACGCCAATGGAAATTACGGATGCTTCCGGGTGTAAACGGCCAGTGACAGGGATATTTGGCGCCGTCTCCTTTGACGAAGGTGAAACGTGGCCTCACATCCGGCTAATCAGCGATGATGGTCCTGGGCGTGAAATTGAGACCACGAACGCTCACCTATTCACCATGGGATTTAATTCCGCTGAACCGGGTGGATACATGGCCGCTTGTCAATCGCCCGATGGACTGGTCCATCTAATCAGCAGTAAGCAGCATTACGCCTTTAATCTGTCCTGGCTGAGAACCTCCCCACCATCGGCAGTTCAAGGCTAAGGAAGGTGAGGAGAGGGCAAGGAACAGGAATGTCACAACCGAATATTCTACTCATCATAACCGATCAACAGAGATTCGATTCTCTCGGTTGCTACGGTTTTGAGGCGGCTCACACGCCGAATCTGGACCGGCTTGCCAACCAAGGGCTCCTGTTTGAACACTGTTATGTCAACAATCCAATTTGCACGCCGTCTCGTGCCAGCTTGATGACTGGCCAACACCTACCTGGCCACGGCGTCTATCAACTGTACGACAACCTGTCTGACGATCAGGTTCTATTCACAGAGTACCTGCAACAGTTGGGATATCATACAGCGCTGTTCGGGAAATTGCATGTCTGTAGTCGATATACCGAGGTTTACCAGCGACATCCTCGCGATGGTTTCGACGTCTATGAATGGTGCTTAGAACACAACATCGACCTCGATTCGCCACTCAACGGTTACGCCAGGTGGTTGCAATCAGTAGATCTGGTGTTTTACCAACAGCTCTGTCGCCAAGGGCGAAAGCTGTTGCATGTGCCGCGTGAGGTACACATGACACATTGGGCGGCTGAAAGAACCATCGATTATATCGACAACAGCGACCATCCATTCTTCTGCGCAATGAGTGTGTTTGATCCGCACAATCCCTATCAGGACTATCCGTTGGAAATTGGTGACCTGATCGATGAGGAAAAAATACCGGATCCATTCGTTTTGGAAAGCGATTTTGAAGAGACTTTACCGACGCTGAAACGTCTGTCAATTGAGGGTGGAAACGCTCGAAAGCTCTCAAAGGAAGAGTTGCGGCAAATGCGGTTTGGCTACCACGCTTCGATCGCTTTGATCGATCTGGAAGTTGGTCGGGTACTCGAAGCATTGGACCACAAAGGCATCGTCGACAACACGCTGGTGATTTTTGTCTCTGATCACGGCGATATGCTCGGCGATCGACTACAGATGACAAAAGGCGGCTTCTTCTACGATGCCTGCGTTCGTGTCCCACTACTGATGCGCTGGCCTGACAGGTTTAGCAGTGGGAGACGTGTAACCTCCCTAGTCCAGTTACACGATCTGGCAGCCACAATTCTCAGTGCGGCCGGGATGTCCGCAGTTGAACTACAACAGATAATGCCAGACGCCGTGGATTTGATTCCAGCCTGCGCGGGCGAAGCCGATCACACACACGATTATGCCTACTGCTTCTACCGTAACAGCAGTCTGGGTGGTAGAAATACCAACTCGCCCTACTTCGATCCGCCCGTCCAGGCAACCATGATTCGCAGCGACCAATTCAAAATGAACCTGTATCACGCAACCAATGATGCGATCCAACTTATGGGGGAGGGTCAACTTTTCGATATGCAAACTGATCCAAATGAGGTGAACAACCTCTGGTACAATGCTAACTACGCTGATGTGCGCCGGCATCTAGTTCAACAGATGATGGCCTTTTTGATTCAGCAGGAGGTTCGTTATTGCGGTCAGCGCGGAGGCGAAGCATTGCCTTCGAAGTGGCGTTCATGAGCAGGGAGACTCCATTCCTGGTTAAGGGTATCGTATCCGTTCTACAGACGCCGTTCGATTGGCAAAACCTGATCGATTGGCAGAGCTACGAACGGTTGATT
This sequence comes from Candidatus Poribacteria bacterium, assembly GCA_002699335.1. The sequence continues at coordinate 19,833 of PACG01000080.1, read as the reverse complement.
GAAGATGCCATATCTTCAGGGGGCAACGGATTCCTCACCCCGGCCGTTGCCAGCGAAGTGATTCATCTGACAACGGAAGAACGCGAGCAGATTATCCGATTTGTCGTTAGTCGAACAAAAGGACAGGTACCCTTGATCGTCGGGGCATCGGGAACGACGATCGACCAATGTCGGCATTTCGCGCAGTTGGCTGAAACCGTTGGAGCCGACGCCTACTTGGTAGCGATAATCCCCGAACTTTATCGACAGCCCGACAGGCTTGTTCCATTTTTTCAGGCAGTGGCCTCGCAAACCCGTCTACCGCTTATCATCCAGGATTTGCAATTCGATGGGCCGGGACTTTGTCTGGATCTGGTCAAGCAACTTGTTGATGGGTTGCCGACGTTGGCCGGAATGAAGATCGAAACCGTACCCGCTGGTCCCAAGTATACGGATATCCGCCAAGCCTATGGCAGCGAATTTTTCATCGCTGGTGGATGGGCAGTGCCCCAGATGCTCGAAGCGTTGGATCGTGGTGTCGACGCGATGATTCCCGAAAGTTCGATGGTCAGGGTTTACAGTAAAATCTTTCGTGCCTACACCTCTGGCAACCGTGAACACGCCAAGCATCTTTTCTGGTACCTGTTACCGATTTTATCGTTTGCCAACCAGGATCTGGAGACATCGATTACTTTCTTCAAACGTTTACTCGTCAGGAAACGTATCTTTCGCACCGCGACGATGCGATACAGTTATATTTTCGACGCTTATCAGGAACGGATTGCCGATGAGTTAATTGATCGATATCTGGAAATTGAGGCAGAGGAAAACGGTATATAGATACCATTTCTAGGTGAGTTGTCCAGTAGCTCTTCAGAACCAGTAATCATTTGAGGCCAGAGTGATACTGACACCACCAATAGTTAATGTATTATACACTAACGTAATTAGAAGTGGAGTTATACCGGGGTGTGCCCCTATTCACCATCGGAAATTATATCGCTGAAAGATTTAGTAAAAACTTCTATCTTCGGAATCCTGATTTTCTGTTGGTTGCTGCCGGGATATAGCCGGGCTTTAAAAAACCAAAAAAATATCGATGTTAGTGCCGAAGTTGAGGCGGAAGGGGCGGATATTCCCGTCACCAATGTTAACGACGAGGATTTCACCACCCGTTAGAATGCAAAAAACGACGATGTGGATACATGGATATTGTTCAAGTGGAAAAGCCGCTGAAGGTCAATCGTGTTCATATCACTGAATTCCGCTTTCGCATTCGCGGGCATACGATTGAGTACGGTCGTGTCACGAAAGATGTACCGGATCTAGTAATGGAACCTGAAAATGCTAATGCCTCCCCCAACCATCCTGGCAATCAGAGGGAACCGGTGAAGATTCCGGATCATGTGCTTACTTTCAAGACTGTTGAAACAACGGCGCTTCGATATCACATGACCAAAACCGTTGATGCTTCTGGTGAGCCCCGCCTGTGGGAGATCGAGATTTTCTTTGGTCCTGAGGCCTATCCAGTTCGTCCAGAGGGCGCTTTGGCGACAATGTGGGCACAGATCAAGCGAGGGAAAAGAACAAAATAGGGTGGCAGCGACTTCGTTTTCCAGATCAATTTTTAGCCTATAGTCATAGGTATATTTTGTAAGAAAAGAAAAAGAAAAATGGGTAATAAGGTCTTGATTCATACGCTCGTTGGTATCGTTTTGTACATTTGTTGGACACTCACAGGTTATAGCCAAGGATTTTAGAATTTGGAAAACCTGGCTAAGAAGGCAAAAGTTGAAGCGGATGGGGCCGATCACCCCGTCAATAATGTTAACGATGGAGATTTTGCCATTCGCTGGAATGCCAAGAATGATGATGTAGATACGTGGATTCAGTTCAAGTGGGAGACGGCCCAAAAAATCAACCGCGTCCACGTCACCGAGTTTCGTTCTCGTCTGCGAGGGCATACGATCGAGTACAGCGATTCTCACAAAATGGTGGAAGAACTGGTGATGACACCCACCGACGGCAACGCGTCCTCAAACCAGCCGGGGAACCAAAAATATCCAGTCAAAGTTCCGGATCATGTGCTTACTTTCAAGACTGTTGAAACAACGGTGCTTCGATACCATATGACCAAAAACGTTGGTGTTTCCAGTGAGCCCAGCCTGTGGGGGATCGAGGTTTTCTACGACCAGAAATCTGATACCATAGCGCCTGTTCATCCGGCTGGATACTCACCACAACCTGGGCCAAACTCAAGGCGAAGAATTAATAGGCCTGTGGTAGAAATCAGGTAGAAATGAGTCAGACCCAAACGATCTGAGGGGAGTACAGGTGAAAATTACAGCTGTTAAGGCCTATCCAGTCTGGTTAGGACAATTACTGGTTAAGGTAGAAACTGACACCGAAATTTACGGTTGGGGAGAGGCCGGTATGCCCCATCGGGCGCGGGCGGTGATCGGTGCGCTACAACATTTCAGTGATTATCTGATTGGCGCTGATCCAATGCGTATTGGTGGCCTCTGGCAGGAGATGTACCGCAATCAATATTTTGAGGGAGGACGCATTTTAACCGCGGCCATCGCCGGTATCGATATTGCGCTTCACGACATTGTTGGCAAAGCCCTGGGTGTCCCCGCTTATCAACTGTTAGGGGGATCGCACCGCGATTACGTTCCCTGCTTTGCCACGACAAGCGCCGGCAGTCTGGATCAGTTGATTGAGGATGTCAGGCTATTGCTCAATAACGGATGGAATGCCATCCGAACCTGGATGGCAAGAGGTCGGTTGGACGGCCAGCCTCTTTACGAGCCGCGTGAATCAATTGGACTAACAGCTCAGTGGCTAACACAACTTCGTCAGGAGATCGGTCCTGAGCCGGTCATTGGGATTGACTACCATCACCGCTTGAGTGTCGCAGAAGCCGCCTCTTTTTGCCAGCGGATGCCAGCTGGAACGCTTGACTTTCTGGAAGAGCCGATCCGGGATGAAACACCGGAGGCTTATGAGTCGCTCCGTACGATGATCGACGTTCCGCTAGCTATTGGGGAGGAATTCTCCAGCAAATGGACGTTTCTGCCCTATATAGAACGTGGAATAACCAATTTCGTCCGTCTGGATGTTTGTAACGTTGGTGGGTTAACGGAGGCAATGAAGATTGCCAGTATGGCCGGATCACATTATATCGACCTGATGCCACATAATCCATTGGGTGTAATTTGTACGGCCGCTTCTACCCATTTGGCCGCGGCGGTTCCTAACTTTGCCTGGTTGGAAATTCGGGATTCTCCGACAGAACAATTGGGACACTACAGTCAGGAATTGTTTCCCATTCAACCTCAGCGAGAAGGATCGCATATCTTAGTGTCAGATAGACCGGGGATCGGTGTAGAGGTNGATGAACATCTGNCGGCNNNACGGCCACTTGAAATCAAGAAGCCGGGACCACTTCTCCGACGCAGGGACGGCTCTTTAACCAACTCGTAACAGNGTTNCAGANGGGCAGGGATATCATACAANCCGTTCCTACATGGTCGATCACCGGTGTCCNTGGTAGCTTTTCCAGTTATCCCTGTAGCTTAACCCCGCAGCGCTGGTTCGGCCAGTTCGATCAACCCCTTCACCGTTGCAAACCATGCCCCCGCGTCCCTAGCGCAACGGATTACAATCTTTCACTACCTGTACTTCTCCTGGATTGACCACCAACATCCACGGATGTATCACTAACCCGGCCATTAATCCATTCCTTTTAGCCCAGTCCAGGTTATCGATCCACTTCTGGCGTGCATTGGTCGGGCTAAACGCTTCCTCAGAAGCAGCAGCCCAGTACGGGGGCGGCGATCTGTATAATCGAGGCCCCATGGGACTGTCCGCCGGGCACCAGCACCCGCAGATCCGTCTCCTCGACCGGACTCCATTGGGGACGATAGTATCTGTGGCCCGAAACCTCGATTCCACATAGGTAATTTCCATCTCCGCTGCAGCCCGTGACGTGTTTTCGTCTGCCATGCCGTGATGTGGACAACCGATCTTTGAACGCGTATTCCGCATGCCGCCTCAATGCTGTCCCGCATCCGACGCATCTTGTGTCGCTGCTCATTCAAAGGGCGACCGGATAGGGCTGGTTCGTGGTACATTCCGTGCCCATATACCTCGTGCCCAGCGTCCACAATATCAGCAATCAAATTTGGGAACAGTTCCGCCGTAATGACCAGTACACAAAACGAAAGATATCCTCCAGTTCTGCTAGGAGATCCAGCAAGTTCGTCACCGAAACACGTGTCAACCGATAATCACCGATATACCTTTGTACCTCTACGTGTGCGACGTCCACACGCAACTTGAAAGCAAAAGAGTGTCCCTACCAGTCCATGTTAATCCTCCCAACGGTTCAAACATATCGTTTCGCCGGTTTGATAGGATTGTTTATATGCGAGGATCAAATCTAGCGTGCGCAACCCTTCGGTTTGCCAACTCCCGGTCTGTTCTTCGCAACCATCCCCCCGGCCGCAACACAGATTCAACCACGTTTCCAATTCACCATTCTGCCATTTAGGAATATCACGGCGAGTGATGCCATCGGGTGTGTGAAGCACAACGGCATCATCCTCAAGGGGCAGTGCGCCTCCATCGCCAACCACATATACCGTTTGCGCGGGGGTAAACGGTTGGTGCAATGACATCACCAGATCCACCGATGCGATGGCGCTATTTGACAGGTGATGAGGCATTTTTCATTGTCGATATATGGGGATACCCCATGGTCCAGATTGACGCCCAGGTCCATTACCGACGCGGGTTCGTTCAGCATTAGCAGTTGGGCCAGATCAAAGGCGTAAAACCCGACCTCTAGCTCTGGTCCAGCGGCCATCGACGTATCGCTCTTCCAACCACCCACATGTCAGATGATGAGCAATGGCAAAATGCCCTGTAATCGGACGTCCGATAGTACCCTCTTCAATCGCTGATCGTGCAGTCACTGCCGGCGGCCGAAACCCGATGCGGCAAAAACACCAAAAGCGATCACCTGACGCTCATTGGCTGCACTGAAGATTGCCTCGGTCTCTTCTATTGACTGAGCAAAAGGCTTAGGTAATAGTGCGTGGATCCCACGTTCGTTCAATCGCCAGTAAAGCATAACGTTGATGCAGATAATCTTCAAATGATAAGACGTCCACTTTTCCCCGATCGATCAACTCATTCGCCATTTCGTAGATATCGGCACCGAATCTCTCGGCATAGGCCTCAAGGGTTTTGGGATATTTCGATACCCACGGCAAATTCAGCGCGTCCCAAATGGGCCAGTCCCACAAAGTCGACGCCGTCCATCTTACTCAACGATTGTCCGTAGTGTAAGCTCTATAGCTCGACACCACACCGATAATCCCTACGCGTAATTTCTCTGCCATAGCGCTTATCACGCTATCACCTGCCGTGACAAATCTACTGGAGTAGTTCCACCGGGTGGTACAATTCTCCGTAACGATACGCGGCGAGCAGCATTTCTAGCTTGTGGGACATGAAAGACCATACCTGGTTCGAAGACCCGACTGCGTAGCCTGTGGCAAGAGGTTTCCCGTCGATCTACCGGTCGTTTCGCCCAAACCGGTTAAGCCGACCTCCAATTTTCTGTCCGCGCCCAGATCCCTTCTAAATCAACCTGGCCAGTGACGATCTGATGTTTTATTTTTTTGACTAAACAACGGTATTCATAAAGTGGTTGAACTTATCGATATGATGCTGCAACACCACTTCGGGCTCATCCGGATTGATGACCTCCACCGAGAAAAAACCGTCGAAACCGTCCGGTTTCAGTAGCTCAAATGTGCGCTGGTTATCATCATTTGTCACTCTTCCCCCCAGATTGAAATGCAGATGATGAACGTCGTCCTTGATGTGAATATAGGCATCGTCCACCGACTGTCCATAACCTATGTGGTGGCCGATGTGCCACAGTACACCCAACCGTTGGACATTAGCCTTGTCGATCACCTGCCGGGCCCAGTGTGCACGCATGTTGGTATGGGTTTCTATCAGCACATATACCCCATGTTGTTTTGCCTGCTCATCCACCGCGGCATACGACTGGGCCGCCAGGCTCAGCACGGCATCTCGGGCGCTGGCGTCTTCCTCCGGCACCGGGTCACCAAAGGTTCGCAAAAACGTTGCTCCTACACTGGCCGCCAGTTCGATATATTGTTTGAGGATCTCCTGTTGCCTAACGTGTTGATCTGCATCGTCAGAATTAAACTGTACCCCAGTTGCAATGCAGGTACAGACGATACCGGCCTCGTCTAACTGTTGTTTGGCCGATTCGATCTGCATATCACTGGCATCCAGTTCGATGCCGTGTTGATGATCCCATTCAACACGAAATTCCAAGCCCTTGTAACCGTATCTGTTTGCCGTTTCAATTAATTCAGGCAGCGTCTGCTGGGGGCAGACCGAACTCATAAAACCGGGTTTCATCTGTTTTTCCTTTGTCAAAACACATAATTAACATAAACATTGAGAGTTGACTCGTTGACTATATCTACATTTGCTCTCACACTTAGATCTTTTTTACAATCAGATTAAAAGGTGCAGCCGTGTAGCTAACCACAGGGCATTGGTCGCTCCTCCAAACCACATGTAACAACAGCCCAAAACAACAGTACATGTTGCGAATAGTTGGTTAACGCAACTTAGCAACTTAACCCTTCAACTGGTCGATCACTGTTAGGTGCCAATTTGGGTCTTCTAAGGCTTCGTAGATGACCCCGCCCTCGACCTTGTGGGGCACGGGCAGTCCTAACAGGTAGCAGAGGGTTGGGGCAACATCGACCACCCGTACTTGACGTTGAAGAGGTACTCCCTGACGAACCCCGGCCCCCGACAGGATGAATGTCGAGTGCTGCCCACCGATACCAAAACTAACAGAGGGGAGTTGTTTGCCGTGCGCACCGTCGAATTCCGGACGCAGGGCGTAGACGACGTCGCCAACCAGATCACCACTGAGATTGACCATCTCCGCATCGGCCTTTGTCAAGGCCAGGGAAAAGGGGTATCGACCAGTTTCTCTGTCTTGGTAGGTGTGCAGGGCGGCAATAATCTCTTGCTGCGTCGATTCGTAGTCTGTTAGATTGACAATACCGCCGGGTTCACGCCCTTTGAGGTTAATGAAGATATGGACCAGACCGACGTTGACAGCGCTCGTTTTCGAACAATCGATCTCTCGTGTTCCCTCCTTGTAGGTGATAAAACCGGTCTCTTCCAACACCTGGGCAATGTCTACCGAACGAAATTGATTCGGGGTGCCACCGTGGTCTGAACAGATAAGAACTACTGTTTGATCATCCGCTAGTTCCATCAGCCGCCCAATCATTCGGTCGACTGATGCATAGGTACGGATCACCCCCTCACGGCACCGCTCAATTGTCTCAGCATCAGCACCGCTGAGCTCATCCGCCTGGCTCAAAAAGAAGTGACTGGTATAATCAGGTGCATGCGTCTCTACCATTAAAACGTCCCAGGGACGGCTTCTGGCTAGGTGCTGTGCCACATCGGTTAAACGCTGATGGTGATATTCCAACAGTTCGAAATAGGTGTTGTCGTCTATCACGCCCAGTGCATCGCGAGCCGGATTCTGCAGGAACGACCCAACTCCTTTATCAATCTCTGAAGCGATTTTATCTGGTACTGTGTAACCCTCCCGCGGCCAGATCTGTGGCACGAACAGTTCAAAGGCATCCGCAGTTGGTGTGAGTGTAACCAGTTTCATCCTCACGTAACCCTCTATGTCGGCACCGTCAATCTGGAAGGTATCCAACCACCAATCGCTCCAGTCTCCTACACCCAGGTCAGCGACAATGTCACTGCCAGACCGACTACCACAGATACGCACCCGATCGTAACCATCTACACCTTCAGCGTAGAGGAGGCCGAAAAAGGGTTTGGGCGTGCCCTCCTTGCCACGATTCATGGATTCTCGTCCTCGCGCCAGGGGCTGAATCGTCAATTTCACTTCCAGTGGCGACCGGCCAGATGCGGGTAGATCGATCCATCCCTTCTCCTCAGCACTTTCAATCGTCACCGGATCAATGCTGCGAACTTCCTGCAGGGCACTGGGATCCAGTGTTTCTGGGTCTCGCTGGCCACCAATCGGACGCGGTGCCCATTTTCCACTGACAAAGAGGTGATAGCCTGCAATCTGATGGTGATTGGATACGCCAGGCCCCGTACCCTCAACCTGAATTCCCGTCTTTACCGTGGGAGGCCANGACATCTCCCACTTAACGAGGATTGGTGTGCGTCCGGCACGCTCAACCAGATTCCAGAGGTATTCCGATTGGCACAGCCCGGTATTGATCCCCCATACGGTCTCATCAAGCGGTTTGCCTAGAGCACGGATATTAAAGTCCATCACCCGATGGGTACCGGGCCATGAACCGGTGGAGAGGGCGGTCCAACCGGGTGGGGTCAACGTTGGAAATACACCCAGCATCGGACGAAAAACGCCACGCTCCATCAATTTTGCCATGTGAGGAGCGTGTCCCCAATCGATGACGTTTTTGANCAGCTCCATACTGGCGCCGTCCATACCGATAATAATTGCCCGTTTAGCTGGAGAAAACTGTGCGGCATTGGTATTTAAAGACATCATAGCCACCCTTTTTTATATCANAGAAATGAGGTTAGTTCTATGCTATATCGATCCGTAGATAGTGTGAAAAATCGGCTAACGGATTCCGAAACCGACAGGTGTCCCAAAAGTTCGACTGNTGGCATCGCGCCTGGATTTCCAGGGTACTGATCGTCTGACAAACGTGTCAAACGAGGATTTCCGTCTAACTTGACTGNCGTGGACGACACGNTCCATAATAACAGCAATTGTTTTGATCCTCAAATCAATAACGAAAGAAACAATTGCCCCAATGTGCGCCCCAACCAAAGGTCGGATACACGTTTCGCNCTCTTAATAAAGAGATTATAGACACTCAACAGCAGGNCGTCAAGAGCGCTTCATTAGGCAGAAGCGCCCTTGACAACCTGTAGAAGGCTGACTTTAGATCCGATGGGCTGACCAGAACACCAATACTTGAAAGCCCGACTCGACGCAGTTTATTCGGCATATTNGCTCAGGTAACGGATTGCCTTACCGNACCCCGTGTCATTGCGACCTCTATCGGCCAGNTCATTCCAACAAAGGGAGAGGGNTTTCAATGGGAATTGGTATAACATGCACAGTTCAATACCTGAAATACTTCGTTCGGCTTTGACAGCTGAATTTTGAGAAAACGTTTCATCGGCTAAGGGAATATCTCATCCTTACGCTTAAATGAGGTAGATTGTCACTGGGTGGGGAAACAAGAAAAATTATTGTAACGTTTGCTTAACAGGCCCCTTTAAGTATAGGAAAATTCGTTGACAACATATGGCAAGTCTATATAATTTAACTAGCTTTCTACGTGTTTGAGTAAGCTGTGCCTACGTTGGCCTATCTCTAATGATGGCGAAGAGGACGCCATTTTGATTTAGGAAAAAACTGGTTAGAGAAGTCCTGTAGTTAATGTTCAACAGTAACTCCTGTATGCAACAAAGCGGTGTTTGTTGAAATGTACCTGTTTTCAAGTGCCAGCTTTTAATTCTGCTTAATCAAACACTATGGAATAAATGTCGGATTGAGGTTAGTTGAGCCGATGAAACTAAATAATGATATGATTAGAATCCAAACTTACCACAACATTAGTTCTAGGTGAAAGAGTTCGAGATGGAAAACAAAATTGAGATCATAAAGCCCTACAGCTTACAAATTACCCAAAGGGATGCCAACGGTCAGGCTGAAGTGCTGATTGACGGTCGTTACAGGGGTGATGAAATTACCGTTACGTCCGACGACGGTGCGGTTTACGCCATCACCGTGGATGAAACCGGTCGCTTTGGCGGTACTATCCCATTGACATCGGGTTGGCACAACTTAACGCTGACGGGAAGTAGCGACCCAACGGACCGGTTAGGAATCAACAAGTTGGGCGTGGGCGAAATATTTTTGACTGCCGGGCAGTCAAATTCAGCCAACCACGGTTTTCCCTGCCAGAACACTGTTTCCGGTAATGTCACATCTTTGGGATTAGAAGGGTGGCAAATCGCCGACGATCCACAACCGGTCGCCACTGGAGAAGGTGGAACCCCCTGGCCCTTGCTGGGCGATCTACTAAACCGCAAACTGATGGTTCCTATCGGTCTAGCTTCGGTAGGTGTCGGTGGAACGGCTGTCTGGCAGTGGGATCCATCCACCGAGAACACCCTTTATCTTCGCCTGCAGCAAGCGCTTCAACAGTTGAAGTCCAGCCAAAGTATCTCCTCCCCTGCTGATACTGCCCACGCCCGTGCCGTTTTGTGGCATCAGGGGGAGTCTGATACTGTAGCCGGTACCTCGGCCACGGCTTACGCTGACGGAATGGAACAGATCATTCGCCAATCCTGGGCAGACGCCGGTCAACAGATACCCTGGTTTATCGCCGAGGTCTCATACATCGGCTCCGATTATACCCAGCAACAGCGTGCTGTTATCGAAGGCCAGCAGGAACTCGTCTCACGAGGGGTAGCCTTCGCCGGTCCGACAACAGACGATTTGATCGGGGAGCATTACCGATATGATGGCGTTCATTTTGGCCAGGCTGGATTAGAATCGCACGCTGAGCGCTGGGCCGACTGTTTGTCATCCTATTTCGGTTGGGACTAATCAGAGAGGATTGCCCCAAATTACAACTATAAGATAAGGTACTATCATGAATATCACAGTCTTGGGGGCGGCAGGCTGGCTAGGGCGTGCCATTCTGGAAAACCTGTCCGTTCACCACGACGTCCGGGCTGTAGATGTGGGACCAGAAGCGTGGACAACAGATAGTTTCGCAGGGGAAATTGTCCACGGTGATATCACTGATTTTGACACCGTTGACCGAACCATTGAGGGGGCAGATGCCGCCATTCATGTAGCTGTCTACGCCGGTATATATGCCGACAACGATGACCAACCCTTCCTCATCAACCTGAAGGGACTCTGGAGCACGCTGGAGTCTGCCAGAAGAAGAGGCCTCCGTCGCATTGTACATATTGGTTCCTGTCAGGTTGAGCATCCGGAAGGGAAGTTCTTCACCTCGGAAACCCGGCGCCCCGACGGTAGTCNCTACGCCGCCACCAAACGGCTGCAGGAAGAGCTGTGCCGTCAGTTTCACGACGCCTTCGGTTTACCGATCGTCGTCCTGCGTCCCTGTTCCATCATAGATGGTCGGACAGATCAGGCCAAAGGAGGCGCTCCGCTGGAACCGGGGAGTTGGAACGTTGGAATGGTCTGCCGCCACGATGTGGCTGAGGCGTGTCGTCTGGCGGTGGAACGTGAGGTTCCCACCTTCGACGTGTTGCATCTGGCCGGATCCCCGGAAGCGGAGGCACACTGCAATGTAGAAGAGACACAGCGTGTCTTGGGCCTGACCTTCCGTGCCGATCTGGACAAGTACCGCTGAAATGCAGAGGGGAAATTATAGATGCATCAGACCCCTTTCAATTGAGCTGAAAAGGGCCGGGTACAATCAAAATTCTATCTAGCATACTGACTGAAAACAGGTTTATATATGAGTCAAACAATACTCGGAACTACCGATGACAAGATTACCATCAATGGTGAACTAACATATAGCGATATTCCTGGAACCAGGCCCGAAAATCACGGCTTACTAATGAATGCCCGTTTTATTCAGGGGATTTTTGACGATCGGGCCGATGTCCATCGCTTTTCGCGCTTTGGCGGCTCCTGGGATGCAGATGAAAATACAGACGGCTTAATCAGAGCGCTTTCTGAATGGAAGCGATACGGGCTACTGGCCTTTACCGTCGGTTTACAGGGCGGAATGCCGGTACTCACCATCTCCAACAAAACTATCGATAATAATCCCTATAGTGAGGACGGTACCCGCGTCAATCCCGAATATTTAGACCGTTTAGACCGGTTGATAACCGCAGCAGATCAACTTGGGATGGTTGTGATTGTCAGTTTATTGTACCAGGGGCAAAGCGCCAGAATGAGAGATGGGCGCTGTATTCGCAATGCAGTAAAGGGTGGCTGTAATTTTTTAAGAGGCCGTGGTTATAAAAATGTGTTGATCGAGGTGGCCAATGAGCACGACGTGGGGCAATTCAAGAACCACCCTCTGGTGTTCTACCCCGATGGCATCGCCAGTCTGATCGATTTGGCCCGAAGAGAATCTGGGGGNATGCTGGTCGGNTCTTCCAGTGGCGGCATCCGGTTTTACCCTGAAGTATGTGAAGCCAGCGATATTATCCTGGTGCACGGCAACGGCGGTACAGAGCAGACCTATTACAATATGATTCGTGATGTCAAGGCCCTGGATTTAAACCGNCCCATCGTCTGCAACGAGGATTCGCCCCGCTTCACACAACTGAAGGTGGCCTACCAAACCGGTACTTCCTGGGGGTATTACAATACCCACACGAAACAGGAACCGCCGGCTGACTGGTCGGTTACGGCCGGGGAGGATTATTTCTTCGCCTGGCGCATGGCAGACGGATTGGGCATCNAGGCNCCGGNAATACCTTTCGAGGCTCAGTTTTACCTGCAGGGGTTTGAAGAGGCTAACACCTATCAAAANAAGCGTTGGATNAGGTTGGCCAGCTTATATCCTGAAAAAATTGACTATGTCGAATTTTATAGAAATGGCCGCTTCTACGATATCGCTTATGAAGAACCTTATTACGTCAATCACCGACAGACCTGGATTCAGCAGGGGGTTGAAATGACGGATACCGAAAGGTGGAAGGCGGTGATTCATTTGCATTCCGGAGATATTCTGGAAAGAGAGAATCACTAACAGGCGAGGTCAACCAGGTAACCAATGATCGAGATTGTAATGGATGGACAGCCCCGCGCGCGCATCGTCGTTTTAGAGGCAGCTTCACCGGTGGAAAATCACGCGGCCGCAGAGCTAAATAAGTACCTCTACCAGATGAGCCGGATACACCTGCCTGTAGAAACAGTATCTGGCCTGGAACAAACAAATATCTATATCGGTAGTGCGGCTCCGACGACCGAACTCAATCTCTCCGAGGAGGTGCTGGGTTTTGACGGCTATGTTGTTAAAACCGTTGGGACAGATATAGCGCTGGTTGGGATCAAGCCTTATTCCTGTCTCTACGCAGTCTACCATTTGTTGACCCGGCATCTCGGATGCGGTTTTTTCGAAGACGGGGACCAGGTGCCGTCTCAACCATCGGTCGGTTGAACGATGTCTGCAAACCGAAGTTTGAATGGCGCAACAAGTGCGTGGCCCACTTTCCCGCCTACAGCGGCCATCGCTGGTACAGCGAAGAAGAGTGGAAGCAGTGGTTCGATTGGCTGGTCAAAGACACGGATCAACACTTGTGAAATAGGCTGGCCGGCACGCTACACCGGTATAGAGGCGCTGGCTGCTGCCAAGTTCGGCATACAGATTGAGCTCACTCCCTGGCAGGAACAGAACCTGGCCATGATGCGGAGACTATTTGATTACGCCCGTATGTGTGGCATCCGGTGTTGGCACGAGGTCACTTGGCATATGCCGTGGCTGGCCAATGAACCTGGATCCATGCCTTATTACGATAGCGTCCAGACAGCTAAATTCTGGCGCAAATACCAGGAGTCAACGGGAAAAATCGTGCCGACTGTGCCCTATAAATGGTGTGGGCTCACCTTTCAGTGGCTAGATCCCAGGATGCCGGAGGTACAGGAGTTTATCACTGCTTGCGTGGCCTCGCAGATGGAAGTACTAGGGTCGGACCACTACTACTACATCGGCATCGGAGGAGAAGGCCATTTTGGCAGCGGTTCGCCAGAAGAACTGGATGAACTAACGGAGGCTTTGCTGTTCAAGACCATCGACGCTGTCAAGGCTGCGGATCCACAGGCCATCATCCTGACCGGCCAGCCGTTTGCCTACGCGCCCACCTACCAGGCACAAAAGAGAGCGGTTAAAAAATCGGAAGCCATCGTCGTTACCAATTTTCTGGCCGTACCGCAACGTATACCGGACTTCCAGCTCAACGACTACTATTGGGGGCTGCGATGGACCAACGGAATGGTGGTACACTGTGGTAAGCACACCAATCCCTGGGGCGACATGAAGGTCGCGGTGGAGAACGCCAAAGCCCTGTGCCAGGATCCCAGGGCTTACAATTGGTGGGGATTCACGGTCGGGGGGAGTCCAGCCATCGGGCCCACCTCAAACAGGACCTGTTGACCGAGATCTCCTGAGATCCAATGTCCGTCGATCTGGACGACTTCGTCAGACGATGGACGATCGCCCCCGTTANGGAGNAGCCNCCGCGGAACGTCTNCAGCCTGTTACCCAGGCCGCTATGGACNCCCTGTATGCCTGCTACAACATGGACATGACCAATCGCCNGCTCTNCCGTGACTGGGCCGGAGGTTATCTGCCGGGGTTGACGCCGACCTCGGTTAAGCGAACCTTGAGCTATCTACCCAAACTGCGTTTTATCCTCGAAACCATGCTAGAGGAATTCGATTCACTGCAGAGACTTCACTCGGGTGCGGTCTGCCCCTTGTACCATTTCGATGTTGTCGATTACGGCCGGGTCTATCTGGGAACGTTGTTCAACGACCGATTGGCCCGGGCCCGAAAGGCGTTTCGGTCTGGAAGCCAGAGTGCTTTTGAATGTCACGCGGCAGAAGTGGAGGAGGTGATGCACTTCATAGCCAAGCTCACCTCTTCTCATAACCAATTTCGGCTGAAGGTGCACGACGATCGGGCGGCCAAATGCCCGCAGATTCTGCCTGGACACGCCAACCAGGAAAGCAATTGGGTAACCTTTACCGCCACTCAATCGCCCACTGCCTGGCGTCCACTTTTGGATTACACGGCGGAGGATTACGCCGAACTGGTGGAACACTACTTTTGGCCTCGAGTTGAGCGATATTTGAATCGAATGCGGGAGATGCTCGAGGAGGGAGAAGATATCACAGGTCATATGGGACGTGAATTTGTGATATCCGATTGGGCCAGTCCCAAAGGGGCACTGCCATGGTCACCCTACGGTATCGCTTGCGAACCGGAACTCAGCGCCGGAGACCAGGAATTGGCACACCGTATAATCGCTGCCGGTTCCAGGAGTGGGCAATACGATTTCTATCAGGGGCTATTGAAACCGCTGATCGAGGAACTGCTGGCCTGTTTCCCTGTACCCAAGGATCTCGATGACATTCTCAAAGAAGAAGACCTCACTCAAAAAGCCTATCAGATTCAGTCGGTGTCTGGTCAGCCGNGCGACATCAACCAGGGCTTTCACACGCCGGAAATGGTCGAACTCGTGGTCGTGCCGGAAACGCTTGGCTACGTGGTCGAGGTTGAGCGACTCGACTCGGTTTACAACGTGGTCAGAGGGGAGGTGGTCCGTTGCAAAGTACACGTCTCCGATTGGTTGGATCTCACCCGGTTACCGGACCAGAAATCAGAGAGAGGTGATCACGCTGTAGTCGCCTATGCGTTCTCATACAACGAGAAGCGCTGGTTGCTTCGTTATGATCCCGGATCGGACCAGACGTTCGCNTCCCTGAGAATCGATCAATACCAAGATCAATCGTAACCTGACCAAACAGGNCTTAACCCCCCATCCATCGATGAAATTCTGCAGATGGCAATTCGCCGTCAGCTCCCTGTTCGATTATTTCAGGATCACCATTTTTCTGGTGTCACTTACTTGAGTCCACCTAATTCCCGGCTGGTATATGACCTAATGCAATCATTCTGATTTACTTACCTGCTACGTCACAGATTTCAGCAGTGGCCGTTGAATCTTCAGCTAATTAGAAAGGTATCNATGTTTCTGGGTTGAATAGATTTGGNTAATTAGCTAATAGTTAGGTTTGCGTTGGTAATCTTTCAGGTAGGATTGTTTCCCGAACATTCAACGCCATTTCCTCGGCACCAGAACGATTTAGATTGGCTTGTCGTCGATTTTAGCTGTTCGGCCGTCGCTGATTTAGCTCAATCGATTGGATGGAAGCGGTAGATCTGTTGGGCTCGCTCAGGTATCTGTTGCCAGACTCTGTTGGCAACTTGAGTTCTAAAAATACCGTGATCTCCCAGTGCATTATGAAAACGACTAAAATAGACCATCGCAATCATAGTGCGGACTTGATCGGTGCAATTAGGCATCGCTCGATGCCAGCATCTCATATCCCGAACTACAACCGAGCCGGCTGGCATCACCATCCGCTCCGAGGGTAGCTTGGCTGCTCGCTCCTCACTGCAAACGTGGTAGTTCTTGAACAATTCTTCTTCCTCCGTCGAGGGGGTAATGATGGGGTCAACGATCAGATGAGAACCGGGCCAGATCTCGGTGCATCCGTTTTCCAGTGTGAAGTCGATCAGCGGGATGTTGACTACAATTTTGGTTACGGGTAAGGCCAGTCCCAGTTGAGGAAACAGATGTCCACTATCTCGATGAATCCACTGTTTTAGGGCATTATTATAATACCTGGAATCACGTCGCGTTGAGTTGAAGCCGTATGGTAGTGAGGAAAAGAATCCGGAACCCATCACTGCCTCAATGATTTGAACAGCGATGGGGTTATCTATGATGCCAGGATCTAGAAAAGGGTGAGTCAGAAAGTCAACTGTCTGTTGCTCTNGCTGAGAATTGGCTTCGNATGCNTCTCTGACCTCTTCTATCAAACTAANAGGTAGGATGCGTTCAAAAACAACATAGCCAACTTCTGCTAGCGTTTGGCAAGCCAATTCAAGTTTTTCGGATGAGAGCAGACCTTTTTGCTTTTCTTCTACTGAAACTATCATTACTTTGAATATGCCTTTAGATTCAGAAATGGTNACTACTTCAGAATCACCATCTTCCGGGTTNCTGTATAGTCATCAGTTTCAATCTGATAAAAGTAAGTTCCTGAAGATACAAATTCTCCAGTATCTGTCTTACCATCCCAATAAATTGCCCGATTTGATTCAACATAATTCCCTGCTGGTATATGACCTAACTCAATCCTTCTGATTTGTTTGCCTGTTAGGTCGTAGATTTTAGCAGTAACAGTTGAGTCTTGTGCTAATTTGAAAGGAATCCAGGTTTCAGGATTAAAGGGATTGGGATAGTTGGGCAACAAAGCTGTCTGTTTCGGTTTTAGGGATTCCAGAATCTGTTTGAGCATCAGCACCCCTTGTTGAAATTCAGNTGATNCGTCATCGACCGTCTGGCTGAGTCCAATCCAGCCTTTGATCAACTGACTCATACTTTCTGGCTGACTGACAGTCGAGGGCGCTGCCGCTTGGCCAAAACATTGGGCCACAATAATCAAATCAAAGACGTTTATCTCTCCGTCACCATTTGTATCTGTACGACCAGTAACATTTTTTTGGCCGAACTTTTGAGCGACTAATATTAGATCAAATATATTCGTAACGCCATCTGCGTTAACATCACAAGGTGGTGAACTGATAACCTTAATGACTGTATCTTTGACCGAGATTTTTAGCGGTTTGGCCTGGTCGTTGCCCAAAATAGTATTTTCTAGCCGCACGACACTTTCACCTTCTTTTATTGATTTAAAACGAAGGGATAAAAGTGTCCCTGGGTTACTAACCACACCTTGATCAAGCAGGGCAGAACTAAGTCCTTGCAATCGGCCAGCTTTGTGGTCAATTTTGCCCTCTTGAAAGAAGGTATTGGTNAAGACCTGACCTTCTTTAACCGCTAAAAGTTCTAAAACCTGCGGGTTGTAGATGAAGTCTGTTTGCCATCCAGCCAACTGAAAATCACCAATCAACAAAAGGTCTAGCCAAAAAGAAGAGTCAAGATTAACGGTTTCGATCTCAGAAAAGACTAATTGAGCCGTGGCATCATTAGTCTCTGGACCTACTTTCGNGTCTNATTTCTCATCAAGTTCATGATGCCCCTCACCCTCAGTCACTTCAGACTGAGGCGATCTGTCTCCTTCTACCTCATTAGGTCGTGGCGGNCTGTCATTCTCTGGGCCTTCGATGTTTGGCCTTTGATTCCGAATGTTGATTTCTCCCCTGTACTTTGCTATGAAATAGGGAAATTCCCCCGTTATAAAATAACCATAGTCAAATCTAAAAAATTCCCTCTCGCTCAATCCTTCTGTAATAATTTTGTCGGTTAATAATCGACCATTCCCTTCATCTAGTGTTCGCCTGGCTCGATTAACCTCATATTCATAATTGTCCCAGGCATAGGTAGAGATTGCACCACCTTCGATTACCTGTCTTTTATAGGCTGGTTTCGGTTCGTATCCACTTGTCTCCAGCCAATCAAATTGAGTCTCTCCGTCCGCGTCTAATATTGGATTTCCTGACGCATCAAGCACAGACTTGTAGTGGGCAATAAGTGGATAGCCGTCTAGTGCGAAGCCAATAATATTGTAGTGTTCTTCGCTACCATCTGGATGCTGAATCAGGCATTCTGGAGCCGCATGAAAATGATAATCCCCTTGCCCACCTGTGTGCCCATGACAATAATCTAATATTTGATTGACATATGGATCTCCATAAGGGTCAGGGTGTTGGGCTTCATTTGGTCCATAGATGGGTAATCCTGTAGTGGTGAAAGCTACCGTACCCAAAAGTGGAATCTGGGTCAATGTAGTAGCGGGAACTGGGTTTCTCGGAATAACCCAATTATGTGACTGAGCTTTAAGTCCATTAGGTGTTTTTGCAACGAACTCGAAACTAGGAACACCATTGCTGGTAACTATAATGCTGTCCGAATTGAATTTGACCGAAAACTCAGGGACAGGAAACAGAACGTTAGCGGCGTCAGCATGAAGTTCGGTAGCAAACCATTTTATTTGGTGAGGAATATCGTCTTGCCCCATAGCAGATATGGAGCCTAATAAAATCATTGGCAGCCAAATTGTTAATTTAAGAGAACTGTTTGTTTGTTGCATTAGATGATAGAATCTTTTCAATTTTAATAATTATAGCCAATCGACCTTAGATTGGGAAGGTTATGGTATGAGGTTTGCGCGTTTTTGAAAGACAACTAAATAAATAAAATAGACAAATGAGATATGGATTAGTTCGGACAAATATAAAATGGCCCCATAATGGTATTGCCAATCCGTCACAGGAAATTAAAAAAAGCAATCTAACGAACGGTAATAAGAATTGATTAGCCGATATGTTCCAGATATGGGTTTCAAACTTTCAGTAGAAATTGGGAGTAAAGTATTAGATCGAATCTTTAAACGTGTCCACTTATGGCTAGAGTTTGGTCTTCCAGCGGAAGCTCAACCTTCTCTCCTCCTCGTCGATGCGATTCTCTTAGCCCAATCGCTGTTTCCAGTGCTTCTCGTCCGAATTCTCCTGGGCAAAGTGATTGACTCCCATCCCTCAGGTTTTGCGCTAATCCTTCTATGGCTGCTTGCTGCGAGCTTTTGGGCCTTTTCGGATTTGGGAATTGTCGACGTATTGGTTCTCTGGTTTTCGGGTGCCTGGACCACATCTCAAAATCGGCGTGCATATTTCTGGCGCTGATCCAACCGTCGTTGCCTACAAAATGGATATTCAGCCAACCCCCGTGGTTCAAGAACCCTTGAATCCCATTTTGGTAGTACCAGATAAATCCTGATTACCTGTTGCCGCTTGATCACTGTTCATCCGACCGAAGACTCATTCCACAGGTGCACCTGCAAACATGCGAAACAGGCTTAACGTGTAGCTATGTCCTCGTGATAGAGACCAGCTAAAGTTGCAAACCATGGAGCGAAATTGGCCAATTTCTCCTTGTTCGATCGCCTGCAGTCAGGATCGAAACCACGGACTCCATTTTTGTGGCAGG
>PACG01000079.1 GCA_002699335.1 Candidatus Poribacteria bacterium | reverse complement strand
GGTGAAAGAATTGATGGACCTCAATTTCGATCTTCGCCGAAAGATTTTTGGCGATGCTGTGATCGGACAACAAAACTGGGAGATGATCCAGATTGCGCGGGATCAAGGTTGCCCGGCTAAATTTGCCGGTTCGAGTGGTGCAGTGGTCGGTATTTATCACGATTGGGAACAGCTTCGAAATTTAGCCGAAAACTACCGACGCCAGAACTACAAACTGGTTAAACTATCGATTGATCCTGGCTATTAATCATCTGACCCCGGTATGTTAGTGCCGGACATGTCAATAAATGTATAAACTCTGTGATTACATGCTAAATTGGAGAAGATGCCAGCAAAGCTTTATTTCTATGCTAATGCTAGTTGCCTCTGCGTGGAGTGCAGGGCAACCCGTCAATACCGATGTGTTTGACAGTAATCAGATACTAATTTTTCATCTGACGATCAGTGCTGACAATTGGGAACAGATGCAACCTCGCCAGCGTCAATCAGATCCATTTCTCACCCAGGAATCAGCCTATCAAAAACCAAACGATAGGCTGGGTGATCGATGGCCTCGACCTGAGCCACGCCGTCGTCGCCCTCCAGTCGTATTTGACCTAGTATCTGTCAGAGCGGAAGTTGAGTTTCAAGGACAGGTTTGGTCTGAGGTTAGCGTTCGTTTCAAAGGCAACTCTTCACTGAAATCAAATCCCAACAGTCTGAAAAAGCCTTTTAAGTTTGACTTCGACTATTTTGTTGAGGAGCAACACTTCTTCGGCTACGACAAGCTGAACTTTAGTAACGGTTTCAAAGACCCTTCTCTCCTGCGCGAAAAACTAGCCTACGACCTGTTTCATAAGTTGGATATCCCAGCTTCTAGAGCTGTTTTCGCCCAACTCTTCCTGACTGTTCCGACCCGATATCAGCGAGAATATCTCGGTCTTTACACCATGGTTGAACAAGTAGATCAGGTGTTTTTACGGGACCGATTCGGTAACGACGACGGCCTGTTGGTCAAACCAGACCGGATTCCGGACCTGATACCTTTAGGAACTAGTTGGGCCGACCACCGCCACAACTATGAACTGAAGTCAAATCCTCGTCAAGCAGATACGAATCGGCTGGTCAACTTTCTCCGTTTTATTCGTCAGACCGATGATGAAACCTTTTCCAGACAAATCGAACAATACTTTAATGTGGACAGTTTTTTACAATTGATGGCTATCAATTCGGTGCTGGTCAATTTAGACAGCTATTTTGGCACCGGCCATAATTTCTATCTCTACCATAATACCCATACCGACAAATATGAGATGATCCCTTGGGATCTAAATGAGGCTTTCGGGCATTTCCAATTTCAAGCCCAACCCGCAGACTTGATCAATTGGGATATCGATCACCCGGCGGTAGGGAAAAAACTCCTGGTTGAACGCTTGCTAAACATTGAGGACTATCGGCATCTTTACCATCGTAATCTAAGAGATCTAGCCGACATTGAGTTTCATCCAGACCGGATTTTTAATCAAATCGACCGACACTACCAACTGATCAGTCCGGCGGTGGAAACCGACCCACACAAGCAGTTTTCAACGGCACAGTTCCACCAGAGCATTGATCGACACTTTCGCCCTGACCAGAAACGACCCACCCCGTCGGAGCGGCGACCACCTATGATACATCAAATTTTTGGCTTGAAACCATTTATCAAACAACGTGGTCAATCTATCAGTCAGCAACTAGATGGTGAAGACCGAGGGACAATTTTACAATCTCCGGTACGCAGATCCCGCTTGCTCAAAGATTTTCCCCGCCGCTAAACTCTTAAAGTCGACCAATCATTTTATCGACACTGGGGATAAACGATCAGCTGAAGAAATACTATCCCCACAAANACCAAACCTTTAACGGGGTCAGAATCCAGAGATGTTGAAAAAAGGGTCCACCTCTCTATTTTTGTTGTTCAGCATAACCCATCTGGGAGNAGCCGGNGTTGATCATTGGTGGTTACTGAACGATGGAACGCTGGTTCACTCAACCTTCAGCCGGAACCGTGTTGAGATTGACCCNCGGTTTTTGGCGGCAGAGCGGCGATCANAAATCGCNATTNACGCCTNAGATGCNAGTTGCTGGGTAACTGATTCATTTCAAGGAAGGATAACCANGTATTCTGTCAATAGCAAGCCGGTGCTACTGAACGGCTTTGCTGCGCCTGTTGCTTTAGTTTTAGCCTCNGGCCANTTATGGATCGCTGATGCGGCCTTGAATACCGTGGTGGTAACGGACTTGACAGGAAAAATCAAACAGACAATCACCGTCCGATCGCCAAAAGAGATTGCAGTTGCTAACAATAACTGCTGGATTTTGACCTGGAGAGGGTTGCAACTAGTCACCGATCAGCGGTTGGATCCACCGATTCTGCCTGAAATCCGCCANCTCTCGTCGACGTCTCAGCAAATCTGGTGCGTCGATCAACGGGGATCGATTTATCGCTTTCAGGACGGTGATCCGCAAAGAGCTCGATTTGCCATCCCCGATCTAATTGACGTCGTCGCTACGAATGATGGTGGGGCTTGGTTACTCCGCCCAATGATGGCAATTCGCTTAACTCCCGATCTACTTCCCATGGGTGAAGTTACCAATTTGCGTTATCCCAAAAAACTGGTGGTTCAGCCCACCGACCAGTCGATCTGGCTGATCGATTCCGGGTACAATAGAGCCGTTCGCCTACCCGACCTGGACCAGTCCCCAAATGTTACGCTTACCGCTATCATCGGTTGGAATCGAGTCCGTCAAACCAAGCAGGTCGAGGTCACCACGGCAACGGATCTAAAGTGGCAACCATTCAAATCTTTGGTGGAGAAGAAACCTGTTGTAGAGGTGGAACGGTTGCTTGATAAGGTTGAACTTGATCCGATACCCATAGTCGTCAATTCCTCATCTGAGCCGACTCCACTGTCTCCGGCACCTGTTGATCCAACGGATCTTTCGTCAGATCCTGAAATTCTGATCGAAACGCGACCTATCGAAAATGAGCCCGAACCGGATAGCCAATTGCCAGTTCAACCGGCCGAAATAGTAAATCCGGTTTCCGATCCAACTTCTGTTCCCGCACCGGTTCAGCCACCGGCACCGCAAGAGCCGCCAAAGAACCCGGTTGTGATTCCGGTTCCAGCGGACGAAACTTTCGATCAAGTACCTCAATTCCCAAATGGTGGCGTAACCTTTATTGAACTGCATGCTGAACTAAACCAAAAGCGGATTCAGAATACCGATCAGGTTTTAGGACGGCGATTTATTTGGAATTTTGAAGGCCAGAGCTATACTCTTTTGATCGGCTTGTCTTTAGAAGCCTACAATACCTATTCTAACTGTGACCGTGCCAGATGGACGCAAATGGTGGTAGAAGGATCAGCGGTTGGTCAGCCAATCGCCATTGAAATGGAGCAAGTCGGACAAAAGAACAGTTGGAGTAGAGAGCGGTTAGCTAACTTCATCCTCTCATTTACCCAAAGTTTGCCCTATACCGCAGACGATGTGGCAACAGGATATGATGAGTTCAAGATGTACGCCTTTGAAACCCTGATTGCGGGTGGTGGAGACTGTGAAGACACCGTGATTTTAGCAGCAAGTCTTCTCCGACCACTTGGATATGACTTGATGCTGCTCAATCCCCAAGGTCATTTGGCACTCGGGGTTTCTGGCCAATTTTCGGGTGTTCATTATCAGTATGAAGATCGCCGTTACTTCTACAGTGAAACTACTGGAAGGGGTTGGAAAATCGGCGATATACCGAACCAATACCAATCGGTTCCTGTTAAGATGTACCAGGTACCACAATAGTTAAACCATAACCAACATCCCACAAAAGGAGTGATCATATGAGAAATTTACGTTTGACACAAATCTTCAACCTGTCGTTAGTTCTACTAATAATTGCTGTTCTATCCTTAGGCTGTGGTGGGTCTTCGAAATTCAAAAGTAACGCTTTAGGCTTACCAGAATGGTTCCAGTCGCCACCAGAAGATCCAAACTACATATTTGCGGTCGCAACCTCCACCTCCAAAGACCTACAAATGTCAGTCAATAAGGCCAAACAGCAGGGACGCGTCGATATTGCCCAACAGATGGAAACCAAGGTCAAATCGATGATTAAACAGTTTAACGAAGAGGTTGGATTAGGAGAGGACGCCGAATTCTTGGGCCAGACCACTGAGGTTTCTAAGTTGGTGACCTCCAAAGTACTGAATGGTTCCAAAGCTAGAAAGGTCGAAACGCTCAAAGAGGGTGAGATCATTTATCGATCCTACGTCTTAATGGAGATGCCAATCGGTCCGGCCAATACAGCATTGATGGACGCTATCAAAAAACAGCAGAACATGTATACCCGTTTCCGGGCCTCACAGGGATTTCAGGAGCTGGAAGGAGAAGTCGATAAATACGACCAATTTAAGAAAGAACAGGGTTTAGTACCGTAGCATCGTCCCAAAGACGAAATAAGTCTGTCCTGCAGTCGGTTGGTTCAGGACGTTTTTTTGATGTTAAGATCTTGTTTCTTTATTGCATTTATCTGTCTGACAGCTGGTTTGTTCGGCTGTGCTGGTCAGGCTCTACAGAGTGGCAATGAGGGTCGTTTGATCACCTACCCACAGTGGTTTTGGACACCACCGATCGACTTTTCTTGTGCTGTTGGTTATGCCAGGATCTACTTTTATCGACAATCTTCAATTGAGCAGGCCACCGAAAATGCGATTGATCAACTGGCCCGACAACACCAGGTCGATATCGTCGGTGGCCGCATCACCATTGATCAGGTACAAGTGGCGGATTTCAGTGAGGTCACTCCCCCTGCTCTGAGGAAGCGAGTCTCCAACCAATACCACGTCTGGGCGACCTATGAAACGCCACAACTTTTGCTGGTTTTAATTGGCGACCAAAAACGTAACCTGGCCACTAGGAAGCCCCTAGCCTCGCAGAAAAAACCCGACTGGCTAATCAATCGGCCCGCCAATGATGGCTTTATTTACGGGGTTGGGAACTGTAATCCTCGCTATCACCCCGAAATCGGCTGGCAGGCGGCGGAAAAGCATGCTCGTATAAACCTGGCCGTCAACCTGAAGGCCAAGATACGTCATCTGGGGAAATATGCGACGGATTACAATGAGCAAATTACCAGCACAGAGATTGCAGTCCGGTTAAAAAATATAGCAGTGGTCGCACGTTGGTACGATGTTGAGGATGGGTCATATCATGTACTGGTGCGTGTCGCTGACCAACAAAACTAACAGGTAAACCATCAATGAGATATCGGACTTTAGGCCGAACTAGCTTAAAATCTTCTCTGGTTTCACTTATATCGGGTGGGCTAAGCTGCCTAGGTAAAATACTGATGTTTTAGAAGGCGCCACCCGTCGGTTAGTGGCATCTGCTTTAGATTATGACACTAACCAGACTGCTACTGCTGCCAGTTATGGTGAAAGTGAAACCATTTTGGGGTAGACGTTAAAAAACTATACTCCGTGACGGCTACTATCTGGCAACTTAGTCAAGACCTGCTACCAACGATGCTAGCAACCACTTATAAGTTTGCGACGTAGTANCCGTCAGTGATTTCAACAGTGATCACCGTGAGTTCAAAAACAGGCACCTGGAGGTTAACATTTCAGCGGTTCTCGGTTCGCCACAGCCTTACTAACACCTGCAACGACGGCAACAGTTGCTTGGGAATATTACAAANGTCTNANAGCTAACTCCTAAACTGTAGTTTGAGGTCTTAATGCTTAAGGGTGAAATAGAGTCGTTGGATGTACCCACCCATTGAGACCAGCGCGCAACCTAATCCCGCTGATAAGCCTAACAATGCGATCCATTGCGGAAAGATCCCGATCTGCCAATGCAGCAGCAGATACAAAAGTAGAGATAACACCAATAGCCAACTGGTGATTTTCCCTAATAGATCCGATTGTTGAATTTGTTGGGTGNAGTGAAAAAGCGAAAGGTTAGTCCCAAAAACAACCACATCCCGAACCAGTACCACCAGAAACGCCCACAGTGGGAAAGCAGATTCAACGACGACCAGAGCCAACGTGGCAGATAGAATCCCCAGTTTATCACCGATTGGATCCAGTAACCGCCCTAGATCGCTCTGTTGCTCCAACTTTCGAGCAATAAGCCCGTCGAGCGCGTCAGTTACGAAGGCCGTTCCGCCAACGCCAAAAACCAGCCAATGCTTTTGCTCGACCAAGCCCCAAAAGACAAAAGGTACAGCAACGATTCGGAACAACGACAACAGATTGCTAAGATAGAGAAAGTGAGCAGGGGAAATATTGTAGCTATCAGCGGATGTGGTAGCGTCTCGAACTCTGGGCATGCCCTACCCAAATGGAACGGGTTTCAGTTGAGTGAATTATTTTTCCAGAAAGGGGTTTCGGAAGTTGGAATCGCCTTAAATTTCCTCTCCGCGATGACGGTTGCTTGTCGTCTCTGAATCTCGTATCTTAAAATCTTGATTTCTTGCATTAGGAGTTGATCTACAGCCAACACCTCTAGCAACCGCTGTTTTTCAATCAACGTGATTTGGAGTCGAGTCGCAATATGGCAACCGAGATGAAAGGGGGTTTGGGGGACGTTTTTTGGGATTTCCCAGTCAGGAATAGTCTCAGATAATAGATCTTCGTAAGTGTTGTATAGCTCTGAAACCCTTGTCATCAGCACCGATAACCGGTGTTGATCTGGTGGTGGGCCAGGATTGAGAATGTCGGTGGTCGCCACCAAATAGGGCGTTTGGTTAGTAATATTTTTGATCTGAAAACGATACTGTCCGGCAGTAATGATATTCATTCGCCCATCATCCATGGTATCACTTTCGATGATACGTACGGCTGTTCCAACATTATAGGGTTCGGTCTGATCATCAACCTCAGATCCTTTCTTGATCAAGATTACACCAAAGTTGGATTCCTCTTCTAAACAATACCGGATCATCAAACGGTAACGTTCTTCAAAGATATGGAGTGGTAAAATATTGCCCGGAAAAAGAACCACTTTTAAAGGGAAAAGGGGTAGTTCTTCGCGTTGGTGGGTCATAGAGGGTGGCTACTTCCTGAGATGGAGCAAGTGTATCACACCCCTATAAACGTGTCAAATCAAAGGCAAATCAAGGTTGGCTAGAATGACAGAACATCTGATGTTGTGATCTTGCGCTAGAGAAGTTAGGACCTTCGGGAAAAAATCAGATGGTAATTTCCCGGATAAATTAAGAGAAGGAGTGATAATGAAAAAGCATCGAACGGCCATCATTGGCTGTGGTGGTCGAGCACATGGTCATGCCAAAGCCTATCAACTAGTTCCCAATGCTGAGTTGGTCGCTTGCGCCAACAAATCTAACCTTGATCGAAGACAAAACTTTGCTCAAACTTATGGGATTACGGGTTATGCTAATGCGTCCGAGATGATCCAGCGAGAGCAACCGGACCTAGTTCATTTGGTCGCTATGCCTAACCAATGGGTCTCGTTGATGCAGATGGTTTCAGATCTTGGTGTACCCGCCTGTTTGGTTGAAAAACCGATTGCCTGTGGAGTAGAAGATTGGCAGAAATTATGTCAATTAGAGACCGAATCGCGGACCAGGTTTGGGGTCGGCAAACAGTTTCGTTGGCATCCTCGATTGTTGGACTGTCGACGGGCTCTGCAGTCAGGCAAGTTGGGAAAACTGATGTGGCTCAATTTTCTCGCCCGCATGAACTTATCCGCCCAAGGCACACACCTGATTGACTGGGCGATGTCACTCAATAATGACTCCCCGGCGATTCAAGTCTTTGGTACCGTCAGTGGGTCAGATTTACTCGATAGCACTTATCCGGCCCCGGACCTAAGTCTGGCAGAGGTGATCTTTGCTAATGGTGTGCACGGATTGTGGCATACTGGCACTTCGGCCCCATCAATTATGGACGACCCAGCGATCTATAAACACACGCACGTTGCAGGTTATGCTGAGTACGGTCAGGTACGGTTCGAGGAGTTTGGGCAGTGGGCAATCCAGTCGCCTGAAGGATATCAAGGAGGACAGATTAGTGCAGAAGATCGAGATCGCTACAACGATATAGCGCAAGCCGGTTTGACTCAAGCTATGTTGCGTTGGGTTGAGGATGGGGATCAACCGGTCGAAACCAACCTCAAAAGGGCACTACATCAGTGGAACGCAGTGCTAGGGTTGTACGCCAGTGCGCTCTATCGGCGCCCCATCAAGATCCCTTTTGAGCCACCTGTGGATCTGCTCTTACAGCTACGGACGGAGATCAGTCAATAATCAGACTAGATCTGGATTCACTTTCAGAGGAACGAATTTCTCACCTACCGTAGGAAATCAACGGTCGGCAGGGGAAAAGTCTTGTCTGAAAAAGAGTTGGCTCGCTGTTTTACCACTTGTTCGTAGGCGGATATGTTCTGGTTGAGCAATTGGTTTGAGAGATCAGGTTGAAATAGCTGCACTGAGTGAAAGGCGGGTTTCAACTGGGCATTCGTCTCCTGTTGGCTTATATCCAAAAATAGGTTCTGCGCCATAATCGCCGGCTGAACAATGCTATTCCGCTGATGAAATTGTCCCGCTAAGTATAAAGCATTTTCCAGATCTGGGTTCAGTTCTCTTTTTAGAGCGGGCAACAGTTTAGCTAAGTAATCCTGCTCTGCCGGTGAGCTGGGAGCCAGATACTCCACGACGGTAGTCGGGACCTTGGTTTGGGCAGGCGAAATTGGTCCTGACTTAGCGGAGTCAAGTGGAATCTGTTCTACACTTGACGATTTGGGCTTCGATAGTTGTAGTGCAAGGCGAGATGCCATCGCCGTAATATTCATTAGCCAATTGCCCCGAAGAAAATACTCTCCCCTAGTTATCGATCCCAGATGGTAGTTTTTGAGTAGATCTACTACTTGTGATTGGTCGTCGTTGATAGATTCGGGTCCGTTTTTGCTCAAAAACCAATTTGTAATCGGTCTCAATTCGCTGTTGAACCGGAGAATCAGTTGGCATTGACCAAGTGTAGATAAAGTCTACTAGATCTACATGACGATGAACATCCATATCTCTGGGGCGTCCTTCGATAACACCTAAGTCGGGACGAATCCCGTTTAGTTCCGGTTTGAAGCGGACGGGAAAATAGTTGGTGTTGGCTTCGTAGTTATCCCACTCAATTCCACCAGTGTACGCACAGTAATAACCGATAGCGTGGAGAAACATGCCGATCCGCTGACATTGGCCATGACTATCGAAAATAAGCGGTAAAATTCGACTGTTAGGGGCTACCTTCGCTAGACCTGCCCGAAACTCCTGCATATCTTTATCCAGTTTGGGATACAGATCAATCATATAAACGAAATTTACCAGCGCAATTAAGACTAGGAGACCGGATCCGCAGATTTTGACAAATCGCCATTTGGTTAACGTTAACCAGGGCAGTAAAATTAAAAAGGGGTAGAGGCTAAGCCGGTGAGTGATAAAACCGCCGCCTGACATCCCATCGGGAACATAAATATAGAGAATCAAGCAGATCAGGCTCACCAACAGAAATCCATCGCTTTTTTCGGCGCTTGGTCGTCGCCGTTCCCAGTCGATTTTCTCGGTCAGAATCTTCAGTAGGAATAAGAGCAGAAAACAGGCGGCTATCGCCTGCCCCAAATAGATCTGAAATCGATTAAAAGAAAATAGAATCTCCAGTCGAGTAAAGTAGTCGTACAATCGTTGTGACCCCCAATGAGCTCGATTAGATTTGGTTCCGTGTGAAAAGATAAACCAAAGCGGTAAAATGCAGGACGGGAACAACATCGGAATTTGCAATAGATGTCGCTGGTAGTTGGTTGGCCGGATAGTCACCAGCCAAAGTATCGCCACTGATAATAGGGCGATAACGGCGGACACCATATGGGAAAAGTAGCAGCAGACCATTATTAGATTAAATAAAATAGCCGGTTTTATCTGTAACTGCTGGTGATGCTTCCACCAATAGCCGATTGCCAATAAGCAGAAGCCAAGGCTGTAGGAGAAGTTGTAGAACCCCATCTGGAGCAGGTAGTTATAGACAAATGGGAAAAGTATGAAAGGCAACCCCTTTTTAGCTGGATCTACGCTGATGATCAAGTATCTGCCGCTATAGAGAAATAGAACCACATAGCCGGTCAGCATCAGCTTTTCTGCGATTAATGGATTCAGCGCAAACATCAGAATGGCCATCACGGCATGACCAAACCAATTTGGCATCGGTTGTAGATTTAGATTGTAGTACTGTCGAAATAGTGGATACTGGTCTGTATTAAAGTATTCTTTAATAATCAGCGCATTATAGACGTGGCTGGGGCCATCTTGGGTGGGAAAGAACTGAATTGACCAAATGGGTAGTAGGTATAGGATCGTCATCCCTAAAAAGAGGCTATGCTGCCAATCTCGAAAGTAAACTTCTAACCTGTTATCAGTGAGGATTAATCGGTCAGTCATAGTATCCAAGCACGTACATCTGTCGCTGTATCGATAGTCGTTAGGGGCTATATCAGTAGAAATGATTTTGGGAGATCGATTTAGAGCTGTTTGGTAACAACAACGGGCCTGGCAATGCGAATGGCCGGTTTATCTGACGAGGCGATAGCGATGATCTCACCAATGTAGATCCCCACTGTAACAATTTCTTGGGCATCATTTTTACCATCCCAAGAGATTGATTGACGTCCACCAGCAGACGAACTTTTCGACCGGTGGCATCAAAGATGCTGAAGTACAATAATTGCTTCAAAATGAGCCTGGTACCGAGAATCTGTGTAGAGTGTCGCAGCGGATCAAATGGAGAGGATTCAATGATTAACCCAACCTGTCCAGAGGTCTGCTGGCTTAGACTATTCAGCTTCCCGGGAGTGCCACCAGACAAGTCGATAGAAGGCTGGAGAACCTCTTTCAGGACACAAATTGAACGACTAGATTTGGATGTTTCGTAACTACGGTATCAATCTGGTGTTGGTATTGATCTTTCAGCGTAACCGTATCCCCCCATTATGTAAGAGATGGGAGCGCGAGTTCGACGATTAGAGACGGATTCGGAGCAGTAAACAAGGTTTGGACGGCAATTGCCTTTTGGCTCAAAATCAGGTGGCCGTCAGGCTGGCAGGTGTATCGCCTTATTTAGAGGCGTCTGTAATTTGCCAGCCGGATAGATCGACCGCCTGAAGGTTAGGGCAGGCAAAGTTCGTTGATCCAGATTTTGGCCAATAGAGCTAAGTCTGGATTAACAGGCTCAGATTCAGTTTGGTTTTGGCTGTTTGGCCGCCCCGGAGTTGCCCCCGTTGCGTTTCGGCTCAGTTGCCAGTTCTCCTCGGTGCTAGCAGCTTTGGCTAAGATCCGTTCGATCGAAACCCATTCTTGGCTTTGGAGGTGGGAGTAAAAGTGTCAACTACCTGTTTCTGAGGATTCGAAAGGGTAATCGGATCATTTAGTTGGAGACTGTTGCCAAGTGTCGTATTCTTGGTCGTTAATAAGATAGCAGATTCCGGTAGGTCGTACTGTCCTGCATATTCCGCATCCAGAATAACAGCTAATCCATTAGGAAGCAAGAGGGTCGTTCCTTGCTGGTAGGGCTGCAGAATATCGATCGCATCGCCATCCATCATTCGGATAGGTCTCCAGCCTGCTTACCAGGGTTTTTCAGCTCGATAAACTCACCGGTGTCCTCGTCAATCGGATTGGCCATTACCTCGTTGATAATGATCTGAGATTGGACGACAATCGGCACCAGCACCAAAAAATGGGAATCCATAATCCACGCCCCATCCTACGCGACCNCACAAATACTTACTTGTTCTCACAAGTGGGAGAGTTACAACTAACGAAGGGATTTTGGTGGTTTAAGAATCTCGGTAAGAATAATCGCCTGNCGGATATTGTTTGACGTGAAGGCTACCCTGATCGGGTCGGCGTCCACTGAACTTGGCGCGGGGATCTCTGTCTGGCTCTGTTCTGATCCTGAAACAGCATCGATATACTGTTGCTCCACTTCAAACGTAACAGAGTCTTGAGGTGAGAGTGTATCTTCAATTTCCAGTTCTTCTATCTCAGTTCCTTCAATCGGTTGGTCGATGAATGGCAGATTTAACTTACCTTCCTCAGTGAGGCCGAACTCCTTGCCGGACGACTTCTTCTTGCCAAAGATCAATCTGGAAATGACGATAATGCCGACGACAATATAGCCCAGTACTTCAAGTATATTTTCCATCTTAACAACTCCTAAAAGTTTCTAAGCTTCGGTTGGTTAGCGAATTAAGTAACCCCTACCGAATGACTAGATCTTGACGTATCTCTACTGCCAACTGGTGAGGCGATCGACTGTCGCATCTCGGTATCGGCAATAATATTGCGTANGTTGTAGTAGTCCATTACGCTCAGTTGGTTGGTATTAAATGCATCCGCAATCGATTGTGGAATCTCTGCTTCCGCTTCGATCAATTCGACGGTTCGCTCTTCGACTAGGGCTTTCATCTCCTCTTCTTGAGCTTCGGCCAGGGCGCGTTTCTCCTCCGCCCTAGCTTGGGCAATTTTTAGTTCGGCGTGTGCTTCGTCAGTCTGCAATTTGGCCCCAACGTTCTCACCGATGTCGATATCGGCGATATCAATNGATAGAATCTCGAAAGCTGTCCCAACATCAAGTCCTCGTTCTAAAACCGTTTTGGAGATAATATCTGGACTTTCGAGAACCTTTTTATGGCTGCTAGAAGAGCCAATGGTGGTAATAATTCCTTGGCCGACACGGGCAATAATCGTCTCCTCCGTGGCACCACCAACCAATTGGTCAATGTTAGCACGGACCGTCACTCGGGCTTTTGCAATTAACTGAATTCCATCTCTGGCAACGGCTGTAATACCTCGCTTCTGCTCCACATTCTCTGGCACGTCGATAATTTTGGGATTGACACTCATCTTTACTGCGTCTAAGACGTCGCGACCTGCCAAGTCAATTGCTGCTGCTTGGTNAAACTCCAAAGAAATATTGGCTTTACCCGCTGCAATCAATGATCGGACGACATTAGTGACATCACCACCAGCCAAAAAGTGTGCCTCCAAATTATCGAGTGAAAGATTTAAGCCGGCTTTAGTGGCTTCAATTTGCGGGTCCACAATTTGTCTAGGTGGCACCCGTCGGAGTCGCATGGGGACCAAATCCCCAAATATACGGACTCGAACGCCAGCGGCTCTAGCGGCTATCCATAGTCCTAACGGCACATAGTTTCCAATCAAGACGATAAAGAGAACAACAATAACGGCTAAAACTGGCCCTAAACTAATCATACCTAGACACCTTCTCCTTGTTGAATGTTGAGGTTACCCGCACGAAGCGCATTGGCCACAGCACGAGGAACGGTGGCTTCAGCTTCGACCACTTTAGCCCGCATTTCCTGAACTTTAGCTGTCATAACCTGTTTTTGAGCCACCGCCATCGCTCGGCGTTCTTCCGCTTTGGCTTTAGCCACAATTTGGTCGGCTGCTGCTTGTTCAGCTCTAAGGCTGGCACCGATGTTCTTATCCACGTTAATGTCGGCAATGTCAATGGATAGAATCTCGTAAGCTGTCCCGGCATCAAGTCCTCGTGCCAAAACCGTTTTGGAGATAATATCTGGATTTTCGAGAACATCTTCGTAGGTTTCAGCCGAACCTATAGCACTAACAATTCCTTCTCCAACACGGGCGAGAATCGTATCTTCACCAGCACCACCAACCAGCCGGTTGATATTAGCCCGAAGCGTCACACGCGCAGTGGCCAGTAGTTGAACGCCATCCAATGCCACAGCCGAAACAGATGGGGTTGCAATCACTTTTGGGTTAACGCTAACCTGAACCGCTTCAAATACGTCTCGTCCTGCCAAATCGATGGCGGCTGCTTGTCGAAAGGGTAATTCGATTTTGGCTTTATCCGCAGCAATCAGAGCATTGACAACAGAGGTCACATCTCCTCGAGCTAAGAGATGTGCTTCCAAATCTGAGATCTTCAGATTCAGTCCGGCTTTGACGGCACTGATTTGAGCATTGACGATAACTTGTGGGCTAACACGACGGAGTCGCATCCCAACTAGGTCAACGAAAATACGAACCCTGACACCCGAAAACGTGGCCGCAATCCAGAGTCCGACGGGAACAAACCAGAGTAGAAAAATGAAAAAAACGACAGTAATACCCGCTGCGATCGCAGCTAAAGTTCCAAATTCTTGCATCTCTATGTTAACTCCTTATCAACATGTGGTAGATTAAAAAGGTAGATCCATATCATCTTCTGCGGCTTGCGGAATTACGACTTCCTCTTTGGCACCACCAAAAGTGAAGTCGAACTGAAGGCCAGGTTTTGAAACCAGAAATAGTGACAATGAAGTATTTCCGTTAATATCGTAGCGGAGACCACCACTACTAACGTTGTCTAACTTAAATCCATTAACGAAAACCGTTTTGGAAAAATCAGCCGTGGCCCAGATATTATCTGAGAGGGCAAACTCGACCCCAATTTGTAGCAGCGGGACGATCCTCAATCCTTTACTCGACATATGAACTCCGCCAGCAGCATGAAGTCGAAGTGCCTGACCCAGACGTTGCGTAACTAAGATCTGGGTTTCTACACCCAAAAATGGCAACCCATTAGCAGGAGTTTGGTCGAGGAACTCTCCCTCGGCATCAAGCCAGTCGTCAGCCGTAAATCCACTTCGGACACTTCCAAAAAGCGAGACTGCGGGCAGTCCATCTTGTGCCTCAGGTTTAATACCATACTTAACGGCGATCTCGCCATCAAAGACCGGTTGGGGATAGACCCGCGCATTCTGGTCCGGGTCGTCCGTTTGATAAAAATTGGGGATCTCCTTGTGGATCTGCCCAATAGCGTAAGTCCCTGCCAGTGTCAAGTCGACATTTTCACTGATACCGAAAGTCAAGCCCACCGGCAACAGTGCCGATTTAGCATTAAATTTAACTTCCTGAAGTTCAGCGAAGTTACCAATGACAGCAGTCTGTGGTGTATCGGATTTGCTTTTCTCTCGCCTGGTGTAGGCAAGGATTCCTGCACGGGTGGTGGTACCGCCTTTACCTAGTGTGTCTGCTGTTTGCATCATGCCGAGATATATCACGGTTGGAACTTGAGCTAAAACAGAGACAGTGATTGCCGACGCGGCCCAAATTGCCAAAATAGAACTGGCCAACCGTCCCGAATTAGATCTGAAATAACCATGATACAATAAGTGCATCACTGTGCCACCAAATCCTCGAAGCCAGGTGGAGGCGGAGCATCGGCCAGTATGCTCTCGTCCTGTAGGCCAGTATCCGGGCGAGGCGTTTTATCAATAGCCGCGATATAATATAGCTTGGGAATGAGCTGTTTCTTCGCATTTAACAGCCAACCTTCATTTTCGAGAATAATCGAGGTCTCCATACGTTGTAGGAATCGGCGAGGTGCGAGTTCACCGCCCTGAGAGAAGGGTTTTTCATCTTGCTTGGTGGAATAAATCTGGTACCCCTTTAGATCCTTTTCGGTGTTAGCCTCCCACATCAAGGCAACATCGTACTTGCCGTTGAGTCTGGATCTATACCTGGAGACGAAGTTGCGTGGTCTTAGGGGCGGGATGTGCCCGGCTGCGGCTTCAATTTCCGTCACACTGGGCACGCCGTATTTATCGTAGGCAATGACCCGATACCGTTTGGCTTCACCGTCTTCGTTAAAAACCACGTCAGAGAAGAAGAAGGGACTACTCAACAAATAGGGGATGCCAACCTGCTCAAATTTAGAGCCGCCTGGAACAGTCGAGGAAACTCGAAACTCCTTGAAATCCTTAGGAACCGGATAGTCCTTCCAAATTAGAGTGACAATTAAATTCCGCGAGGTATCAACAATAACCTCAGGCTTGGGTGGCGGATCGCTAGGCGTCGTTTTTTGACTTGGCCAAAGGCGTAATATCTCCTCTGCATCGGTATCGGTGATTGATTCACCATTCGACTTGTCAAAGTCAGCCGGATTGGGAGTTTCTATTCCATCAGCATCGACGTAGGAGACTCGATAGACGTAAAAATAGGGCTTGCCGGCAGCATCAATCTGGTCATTTAAGATCCCATCTTTGTCCACATATTGATGGGTTTGGCCGTCGACCTCACTAACTTTGACAAACTTAGGTGAAGGATCACCAGTAAACTTACGGTAGATCCGGTAGCCGGCAGTGCTTTCGTAGCCCGGATTATCCCACTTGACAACAACCTGCTGATCGCCTGGAGTCAGCTTTAGACCCCCGGGAGATCCTAAAGTTCTGGGATTGTCGGGATCGAAGGGGTTCGCCAGGTCGTCGTTGCTACCACAGCCGACGAGTCCAATCAGGCATTGACCGCAGATCAATAAGATCAGGTGCGTTAGCGATAACGGCAAGATTAGTCTTAGATCTCGCCGCCGAAGGGTTAACTCACACACCCTAGAATCTCCTGCGCCAAACGATGTTTGTCTGCCGTTGGACAAAATCAATTCCCGACTCGAATGGTAAGGACAAAATCTGCTGGTTGGAAGCGGAAACCGCTTGATTCCAGATTGAAATCGCAAGCGCTAATCCCGTGATTCCGGCTCCAGTTCTAGACATAATAAGGCTAGTTGTGTGGTGGTTGAGATAATCCTGCTTATATTGGACAATTTCATTTTGCAGTGCTGTCCGCAGGTAAGCATCATAACTGTCCTGGGCCGATTTTCCCACATAGATTCCACTAAAGGTCAAACCGATTCCTGATACAAATAAAAAAGCGGAAACTTTTTGCGATCGATTTAGGGCTTGTACAGGTTGAACCAAAAGGCTCAAAATCAAGCTAAAACTAATAATCCCAATCGTTTTCCGGTGGCGGTTGATCATAAGATTGTAGAACAGCTTTAAACAGTGAACTATCGATCATTGGCCATTGATATTGTTAGCGTAACGGCTTCTACTGTGATAACAGTCGCCAAATTTTTTGCCATAATACCAATACCAAGGTGCCCAAGATACCCCCAACATTGTCGGCGATCCAATCAGTAATGTCAGGTGAGCGATTTCTAACGAACGACTGGTGCCACTCATCAGTTGCACCAAAGATCGCGATTGCCAACATTGTCAAAGCAAATGCTTTCCAGTTGGAAATGGGCAGATTTAAGAAAGCTCGTGTTAACCAAAAACTAAATCCCGCGTATTCAATGCAGTGATAGAGCTTATCAATCCCTTGAAATCGAACCTTCAATGTTGGTGGGTGAGGGAGGTGAGAAAGAACGAAAATAAGTGCCATACACAAAAATGGTGGCACCCAGAATTTCAAGAAGCGCAAGTATCCTAATGTTCTAACGATGTAATCGTAATCACCAACATAGATCCAAAATAGTAGTGCGATTCGGAGCGGAACGCGGAATCACATTTTACTGGACTGCGGTTACAATGTCAAGCCTGATAGTAAAGTAACCTTGCTAGCAAAGATAAGCATGACATTTTCAACTAGAGTTGTGATTTGAATGACGTGGAAGTTCGACGGTTACCGTTGTGCCTTGACCTCCCACTGAATCTACTACGATTAGACCCTGATGTTGTTCGACCAGACGTTTGCTGGTAGAAAGGCCTAACCCTGTGCCGGTTGGCTTAGTGGTGAAGAAAGGATCAAAGATGCGATCTATTGTTTCTGTCGAAATACCGATCCCGGTATCTTCCACTTGGAGTCGTATCTGATCATTAAACCCCAGCGTAGTGACGGTTAGTTTTCCCCCCTCCGGCATCGACTGAATCGCATTCAAGATCAGGTTCATTAAAATCTGTTTCATTTTATCCGTATCAACTCGTATATGAGGTAGGCCAGCATCAAAATGAGTGACAATCGAAATTTGATGATGTTTCAGGTTGATCTCCATTAGTTTGAGAACCGATTCAGCAATTATATTTAGATCTGCGTTAATTCGGTTGAGTTCGGTTGGCCGCGCAAAGTCCATTAACCCACTGACAATCACTTCAATACGTTCTATTTCGTCTAAAACTCTAGTCAAGGATTGCTTGGCTGTCGACTCCGCCATTTTGCCGACCATCATCTGGGTCAGCATCTTAATCGAGGACAGCGGATTGTGGATCTCGTGAGCGAAGGCTGCTGATAGCTGACCTGCGGTGGTGAGTCGTTCGGCTTGCAGCCTCTCCTGCCTCGACTGTTTCAAATCTTGAGTCATCTGGTTGAATGCGGCTGTCAACTGGCCAACCTCATCGCCACCGGTAATATCGCATTGACGCTCTAGGTCGCCACTGGCAACACGATGAGTGAATCGAACCAGATGGTCGATGGGACGGGTTAGGTTACGTCCAATTAAAGTGCTAATCAAAACTACGAACAGCAACCCAATGAAAGCGATGACGGCTGTGATTTGGAGTGTTTGTCGTTTGGCTTGTGCTACTCGATCCATCGGACGCATCAAACAGTAAATTCGGTTCAGTGATTGTTTGGCATAGACCACTTTGTACGGTCGGCCCGCTAAATGAACATTACCGATAACGGGTGTATCCTGTTGGCTCAGTTTAGTGCGAACTTGACTCAGGGCGAAGTGCTTTCCTAGGGCTGACCACTCCAGATCAGGTAGATCTACTAATGTCGCTCCGTTGAGGGTATCATCGCCACCAAAAACGATTACTTCGCAGTGGTAGGCCTGCTTAACTTTCTCCGGTTCTTCAATATATTGTGTGTGTTGAATTGTCTCCAACCACTGTTGCGTCTCAGCACTAAACTGTTGGTCGTATTTACGATCAAACAGAAAAATGGTTAAGACCAACATGCCTAAAATGATGACACTGAACAGGAGAACAAAAGGGAGGATGATTTTGGTTCGAATTCGGAGACTACGCCAAATCGAAGGCAGATTCATTACTTAAATGTCCTTAAATCTGTTAGCCAAACGACCTTAGATCTGGGGAGGTGTTTTTTATTCTTGTGTTGATCCTTCGACAACAATCAAAACAGAGTCGAGCGATGGATTCTTGATCCGATCGATCAGACCACTTGGCCAATGGACTTCGACTTGTTCTATTGACCTGGTTTGGCCCAGACCGAAGTACAAACGAGAATCATTAGTTGACATGTAGCTGGCACCGGCTCGACATTCCGCTGACCAGGTTTGAGCGGATGTTATAATTTTAGTTTTCGCTCCGATTCCATAACGATTGCCATTTTGACCAACCAATTTAACCATCAACCAATGATGCATAGACTTGGTATCGTTGCGCCACAATGTTGGCACATCGTGGGCATTATTAACCAGAATATCGATGTCACCATCATTGTCATAATCGCCGAATGCCGCCCCTCGCCCTGATTTGGGAGTAGTGAAAAGGGTCGGTTGGCGATCGAACGAGTTCTGTTGGTCATTGATCAGTAAATGATCGACCTGAAGATAAGTGGTGCTGGAGTCGTAGCTCTCGATCTGGTCTTGGATATGTCCGTTGACAATAAATAGATCCAGAAACCCGTCTTTATTAAAATCAAAGAATCCGGTCCCCCAACTGACAAAAGGCAGGGAGTATCCGAGGCCAGAGGGAAAGGAGACATCATTGAAAAAACCGTTTCCTTCATTACGATAAAGGGTGTTTAGCTGGCGTTGGAAATTGGTGACCAATAGATCCGGGTAGCCGTCGTTATCGTAGTCAGCCAAGTCGAGGCCCATACTCCCCTGCATGTTGCCGTGATCATCACAATCGATGCCTGCTAACCAGGCCAAATCTTGGAACGTTCCATCATTGTTGTTTTGATATAAGAAGTTTTCAGTGCCATCATTGGCTACAAATAGATCTGGATCACCATCGTTGTCGTAGTCTGACCAAATCGCACTCATCCCTTTTCCAATTGGGTTGTGAACCCCGGCTTGTTGAGTCAAATCTTGGAACGTTCCATCGCCTTGATTTCGAAATAGTCGATCAGTTACTCCCTTAAACTCCTCTGGCCCACAATAAACTTCCACCCCTTGCTCGGCACAAGTGCGATGGTCAGCTAACTGAAAATCACAGTAGTTGGTGAGATACAGATCCAGCCAGCCGTCCCCATCGTAGTCGGCGAAGGCGGCTCCAGCACTCCATCGAGGATCATCAACCCCGGCTTGTTGAGTCAAATCTTGGAACGTTCCATCGCCTTGATTTCGAAACAGCCGATTAGACCCAAAGTTAGTGAGATACAGATCCAACCAGCCGTCCCCATCGTAATCAGCCACAGCGACTCCTGTCCCATAGCCCTGATCTTCAACTCCCGCCGCAACCAGCACAAAAGATCCACTTCCTGTATTTTGGTAGAGTTGGTTGTCGTAAGAGTTGTCTTCATCAGGAGATTGAGGGAAATTATTGGCGCTAACGAGGTATAGATCCAAGTGCCCATCGTTATTATAATCCAGAAAGGCACAACCTGATCCAATTGTCTCGACAAAGTACCTGTCCCCTTGCCGACCATCAAAATGACGGAAGGTGATTCCCGCCTCTTCCGTCACATCGGAAAAGACAATCGCTGGCTCGATAATAGTACTTTCGTCTACTCCCTCGGCATAGAGAGCGATGAAATCGTTGAAGATTAAGCTCACCAAAAGGATGATTCGGAACATAACCCTTATCTAGAAAACGTGTTGACATCATATCACGCGGCGAAAAGCATGTCAATTGAAGACGGGATTCAGACAGAGAAATAATGCCTTGTGTTAAATTTAACGATATGCTACAATTCGGCCTTGAGTTGTAGTCGCTGCCAGAGAATTTGGAACTCGCTACCCGTTTCCGTAGTGACTCGGCCTACGCCTGCTAAGATATAGCATCACAGGTTTGACGTATTTTCTTTTCTAAACTAGATTATTACAAAGTTCTTTTCGAGGAGGAACTGATGAAAAAAACATTTACGCTATCGCTGCTTTCTATGTTTGTGTTTAGTGTAATCTTTGCTGGTTGCGGCTGGATCAAAACTGAGAAAGAATTCACTAACTGGTTGGATGGTTACACTGATAAAGAAGGCCAAACACACGAAGGGTTCCAATCCAAGATTGATAAAGCTGACCAAGGCCTCAGTGATCGTATCTCCGAATTAGATGGTAAGGTTGATGCTCAGAATGAAGCTCTTTCCGCCGACATACAGCAGTCCAAAGAGGCTGCCATTGCCGCAGCAGAGCAAGGTGATGCGGATACAATTGACGCCGCTCAAGATTTTGCTAAAGGGCTAGAGGCAGCCGTTCGTGAAGAATTAGCTACAACCGCTAAAAGTGTGGGTGATAAGGCTTTGAAAGCCGCAGCTGAAGGTGATGAGAAAGTTCTGGCTAAAGTCGGCGCTTTAAACGATAAGTCGCAAGCACAAACTGCTGAAGCACTCGGTAAACTCAAGGCTGTTATTGCTGACACTAGAGAAGATGTTACGGCCAATCAAGTCGCAATTGCTACAAAAGCCGAGACACTTACTATGGTTAACTTCAGTAGTGGTGGAGCCAGCTTAAGTGCCGAGGCCAAAACCGCACTTGATGCTGTCGTTGAAGCCGCCCAGTCCGCCCCCGCAGATGCCACGATTCTAGTTGTTGGACATGCAGACGGGACACCCGTTCTCGGCGGTCGCTATCGCAGCAACTGGGGGTTGTCCCAAGCTCGTGCTGATGCTGCTGCCAAGTACTTGAAAGATAATGGTGTCTCGCATTCAATCGAATCAGTTGGAAAAGGCCATACCAATCCGGTTGCTTCTGTCAATACCAAAGCAGGTCGGGCAGCCAACCGTAGAGTTGAGGTTATACTACAACCCGCCAGCTAACAGCTAAAACAAATTGCCACATCCAGGGAAATTGGAGGCAACTCCGATTTCCCTTTTTTTGTTGGTTTTTGTTCTTCATTAGATCTAAATCGTGATTACAGTTCTGGTATGGACGCTAATCCTCTGTGTTCCAACCTTTATCTATATTGCCTCCCCTATTTTCCGTCAGGGCAAAATCCACTCCTCCCGACCGGAGTCGAGGATAACCTCACCCAATACCTCCGAGACGTTAGCACAGGCCATTGACCGGGAACAGTACTACAGTGCGCTGGCAGATCTGGAAGAAGATTACGAGGTGGGTAAAATCTCACCCGAAGACTACCAAAGACTGAGATGGTTACTTCTTCAAGAAACAGCAGATATTTTACGGGATACAAAGATAGATCAAGCAGATACGGCTAGTGACCCGACCCCGGTCTCGGTTGAATCACTCTCAGTGAAAGCCGAAATTGAAATCGAGAAGTACAAAAGATCTCAGCGCTCCTCTGACCAGAGTAGAGAGTAAGCATGAAAAGAATATGGATCTACCTTTTCGTGATTTTCTGGTTGGTTCCGGATGCCATCTCACAAACAGGTCAGATACGGGGAAAGATCTTTGACTTTCGACAGAACCAACTCCTAGTGGGACAACTGATCGTATTGGAAAGGCATCAAGCTGAACAAACCAGTCGTCGAGAAACCGAAACTGATGCTGAGGGGCACTATCGATTTCAAAATCTCGAACCGAGTTCAACTGACCACTATACCGTTTTCACCGAGTTCGAAGGGCGAACCTACCGTGAAGAGAATGTGATAGTGACGAACCTGGCTTCGAACGTCACGGTTGATCTAAACCTTAACGCTTTTACCAGCGACCTGTCTGTAATGAGAATTCTTCGTCATTCGATTTTTTTACAACCTGTTCCTGACCATGTGCACGGAGAAGCCGTTCATGTACTGGAATTTTTAAGCCTCGAAAATCGCAGTAATCTCAACTTTCAGCAGGAGTTCGAAGGGAAAATCTTGGGTTGTCTTCTC
This sequence comes from Candidatus Poribacteria bacterium, assembly GCA_002699335.1. The sequence goes on along the minus strand of PACG01000079.1, from coordinate 29,177 downwards.
CCTTTGCCCAGTGGTATAGAGCAGTTACAAGTGGGTATTTCTACCGTCGAGATCATGGAAGAAGTAGCTGAAAATCCGGTGGTGATTCCGGCCCCAATTCTACCAGGGAAAACTAACATTCAAATTTCTTACCTGCTGCATATCAATCAGGTCGTAGATCTATCGCGCCTACAACAGTTCCAGACCGAGAGCCTGCAACTGTTAATTCCAGAGTCGGTACCGTTGGTGGTGCAATCCAAAGACCTGGAAGCTAAAACGCCACAAACAATCCATAATACCGTTTATGCAACTTACGAAACAGCGAGACTAATAGCCGCCGGCCGAGCCGTTCAGCTACAACTGAAACTGGATCGTTCGTCATCAACACTTTTCATTGTACTGATTGCCGGATTGGCAATTTGCATCGTGGGATTCGTCATTACCATGGTGATCCACATCCAAAAACCGGGGCAGACAGATCCGGTCGAATTGGAAACGCCTGACCGTCAGCCAGATGTCAGTTGGTTGCGTAAATCGAATGTCAGTGATCTGGCGGCAGTTAAAGCGATTCGGTTAGAGTTTATCACCCGGTTAGACGAGATGCGTCAACAGGAAAAGGTTTCAGAGCGCGTATACAACCGTGTTCGTCGAGAGCAAGTAGAGCGTTTAGAGGCTACGATAGCGCAGATGCAAGAGTAAGATTGATTTACCAATGGATCGTTACATCGAATCGGAGTCCGAATTAGAAGATCTGCTAACAACGCCATCACCTGCGTTAATATCCGATATGACCCGACAACCGGATGGCGATTTAGTTGTACTCGGGGCAGGTGGAAAGATGGGACCATCACTGGCTATCTTAGCCCAACGAGCGGTTTCCACTGCTGGCCTAAAGTCGAAGGTCTATGCTGTTTCACGCTTTAGCAACCAAAAGGCAAGAGCTCTACTTGATCAAGCTGGTGTAATAACCGTTACGTGTGATCTACTTCAGACCCCGGATCTACGGCAGTTACCTGACGCCTCTCAGGTAGTTTTCATGGCCGGTCAAAAATTCGGTACAACTGACAAACCGCCACTAACCTGGGCGATGAACACCTATTTGCCGGCTCGTGTGGCAGAACGATACGTAGATTCAAAGCTGGTCGCTTTTTCAACGGGTAATGTCTATCCGCTGACACCCGTCACCGGCGGCGGGTCGGTTGAAACCGACCCCCTTATGCCGATTGGGGAATATGCGCAGTCTTGTTTGGGGCGGGAACGGATCCTAACCTATTTTTCCAACTACAACGGCACCCAGATCACCATTTTGAGACTCAATTATGCCATCGATCTTCGATATGGCGTTTTGCTAGATCTGGCCCAAAAAGTCGATCAGGGAATCCCGATTGATTTGCAGATGGGGAACGTCAATCTTATTTGGCAGGGAGATGCCAACGAGATGGCATTACGAACCTTCTCACTCTGTGCCAGTCCACCACAGGTCCTAAATCTGACGGGGCCAGAGACCATTTCGATTCGTTTGCTTGCACATCGGTTAGGTCAGATCTTTAACCAGGAACCCATTTTTATCAATACCGAAGGCGAGACTGCATTTTTGAATAATGCCAGTCGTTGCCATCAAATATTCAGTTATCCCCGCATCCCGTTGGGTCAGATGATTGATTGGGTCGCACATTGGGTTAAAATTGGTGGCCCAACTTTAGGCAAACCGACCCACTTCGAAGTGCGAACTGGTACATTTTAGACTGGTTTCAAGCCTCACCTTCTGCCGAATGAGCCAACTGTCGCATCTGTCTGACCAAACTCGCCAACGGTAGGCCAACCACGTTAAAATAACATCCTTCAACACGGTCGACAAAAGCGGCTGCCTGTCCTTGAATACCGTAGGAGCCAGCTTTGTCATCCGCCTGACCGCTGGCAACATAGTCCTCAATTTCTGCTAGATCTAGCTGTCGAAAATAGACAGTCGTTTTTTCGCACCAAATAACTCGGCGATTCCGATCTAGGTCTATCAAGATCACCCCGGTTAATACCTCGTGTTGACTCCCGCTCAGTTTTTGCAACACACTTGTTGCTTCAGGATGATCTTTCGGTTTTCCCAAGGATCGTCCTTCGAAAACAACCGTTGTGTCGGCACCGATAATCAGGCCTGTCTGGTAGTGTTTGGCGACGTTAGCAGCTTTTAATTGAGCCAACTCTTGAACACCTTTTTCAATTGAGTGGTCGTTCAGTTCTGGTTCTTTGGTATGGCTAACGCAAACACAAAACTGCAGCCCAATTCGTTGTAATAAATCTGAGCGACGAGGAGACGCCGAGGCGAGGATGATTTGGGGGAAAATACGGTTGAGATCTATCATCAAACTCAATCTGTCTTAAGTCCTTTCCAGTGTCGTTGGTTCTGCCGCTTTGCAACGGTTTCGAGGTTATGTTAGAATAACAGAAATTAGATTCACCTTTCAAGTTGCAAGCCAATGCGACGACTCCTTCCACTCTCTACTTTAACTGTTGGACTTGCAGTGACCGTGGGTTTAGTATACAAGTTTGGATTGGCAGGTGTTGCCCCAGCCTTAGCAGTTTTAGCAATTGCATGCAACCTGGTCCTAACCATCATCCGGCTTCGCCAAAGCCAACCAACTGAAAACTGGGATCAGCAAGCGGACGTTCATCGGTTATTGTCGGAGCAACTAGACGAGACAGGTCGACTTGACTTGGAACGGTTAATTGAGTTAGGGCAGACATTCGATCGGCTAATCTCAAAAGGTACCCGGCAACAGTTTATCTCAGCTGAAATTCCGATGACTTTTAGTCACTTAATGAAAGAAACGGTTTCGGCAATTGAAAAACGAAATCAATATCGACAGCTTTTAACCCAAACCGATGTGCTAAAGCTAAGATCTGAGCTGGAGATTACTCACTTAGAACTGGAAAGAGGGGTAGACCTGCCATATCGGCCACAATTAGAGGTTAAAGCGGAACAGCTCAATCAAGAATTAACGAATCTAAAACAACTAAAAACCACCCTTGAACAACTCGACCAAGATATCGCTACTGCTCAGTCCGCACTGCACTGTACAGTAGTTCTCTTGACAGAACCAATTACGGACAACTACGATAGCCGTCTCAGGGAGCAAGCGGATAAACTCCGTTGCGCAGTTGAGATTTCACAAGAGGTCAATATCGAGCTAGCAGAATATAATACCGACTGACAAATCCCGCTAGTTGTAATAGATTGCCCTAAAATCAGACACACGGACAGCAAATGTCAAATAGACCCAAAAGAGTTTTTGTGATTGGAATTGATGGTGCTATGGGGTCAGCCGTCAAGTTAGCCAAGACTCCTAATATCGATGCCGTAATTGAGAATGGTGTTTTTACCTATCTTGCGCAAGCCGTAGTGCCAAGTGCCAGTTTCCAGAATTGGGGTGCATTGTTGCATGGGGTCGAAGCCACTGTTCATCAAATCAGCGACGCCAACCCGATCCAAGAGGACGTTCCTTTTCCCTCCTTTCTGAAAGTTTTACAACGGGCACAACCCAACCGCACCTGCGCTGTCTTCAGTTGTTGGAATCCGATTAATCAATACATTATCGAACAGTCTATCGATTGCCATCGGGTTTCCCAACCCGATTCAGAACTGGTTCAAACAGCTGCCAACTATATTCGGCAATCTCCACCTGATCTGTTTTTCATGCAACTGGATGATATTGATGCAGCCGGACATCGGGAAGGTTATGGCAGTAAAAAATATCTGCAACAAATCGAAAAAACCGACGACGAGGTTGGTGTGGTAATACAGGCTATCCAAGATGCAGATGTCTACTCAGAAAGCCTGATTCTGATCATTTCAGACCATGGTGGATTTGGTACAGGGCACGGTGGTGACGAACCCGAATGTTTGGAAATTTTTTGGAGTGTTCGTGGGCCAAGTATCGCCCGGGGTATAGAACTGGACCAACCGATCTCAATCAAGGATACAGCCTCTATTATCTTACACGCCTTCGACACCCCTATTCCTAAAGGTTACGAAGGACAAATTCCCGCTCGCATTTTTGAAAATTAGCACCTGGTTAGATTAGGAGGCACAGTGAGCCAACAATCCATCTTATTGACTGATACTCAACTACAGTCTTATATCCAGAACGGATATATCATCTTAAAAAGCAGCCGCCCTGCTGAGTTGCATCAGCAGATCTTCGATAAAATGGAGACTATATTTGAAAAGGAGGGCAATCCAGGTAATAATATGGTGCCGCGAATCCCTGAAATTCAGGAGATTTTTACTGATCCGGTGATTCATGGTACACTAACCAGTATCAACGGCCCTAATTACTATGTCCACCCTCATCGGCACCCCCACCTCAATAGACCTCGCAGTAGTGGGCAGAATCTACATAAAGACTCCTGGAGTAAACTGAGACACCATACGCGTTGGACAATGGCCCTTTACTATCCGCAAGATACGCCAGTTGAAATTGGTCCAACAGGTGTGACCCCCGGTAGCCATTATCTGAACGCAGGTCCAGGTGAGGCAGATGAAGTCCCGTTACACGGCGCAGCTGGTACCGTTGTGATCGTTCACTACGATCTCTGGCATCGAGCCATGCCTAACCAATCTAACCACAAGCGGTACATGCTCAAGTTTCTCTTTACCCGAATGGAGGAACCACAACCGTCCCCGCGGAATCAGGCAACCGCGCCCGGATCCGGGAAAATCTGGGATACTGATGATCCGTTGTACAGTGCTATGTGGCGGTGGCATATGGCCAGTGATCCACAGCCATCTCGAAAAACAAACGGAGATAGCGTCTCAATTCAGGATCTACATCATCAAGACGAGGCTCAGGCCATTCGGGCGGCCTACCAATTGAGTGAAATGGGGCAATCTGCGATTCCAGATCTCCTTTCCGCTGTCAGGGATCCTGATGGAATCGCTCGCCAAAATGCCACTTATGGTCTAGCCGCAATGGGGGCGGCTGCTGTTGATCTAGTCGCAGAACTAATAGCCCATGAGGATCCCGCAGTTCGGATCTCTGGAATCGAAACCCTCGGTGACCTGGGGAGAGACGCTACCGATGCGCTAGACCAGCTGATTAAGACTGCAGTCGACGATGATCCCGCTGTCCGGCGTGCGAGTTCAGATGCTCTGGGCTTAGTTGGGCAGCGTTCGACGACTGCTGTTTCCGCCCTGGCCGAGAACCTAAAAGACGATGATGTGTGGGTCAAACGAAATGCCTCGCTGGCGCTGGCTAGGTTAGGTGAATTGGCGGAGTCCGCGATGCCGAGTCTAATTACCGCGCTGAAAGACGAAAACCGGTATGTGCGGGCTAATTCGTTGGAGGCTTTAAGGCGAATCGGAACCTCCGCATCAGAAACCGCTATGTTCAATTTCTTGCTAACCTCACGTTGGTGTCCATTAACCACCCGGGATAGTACATTTTAAAAATTGGTTTCAGCGGCAGTAAATCCATCTGGTCGACGACCTGCGCCTAAAGAACGGAATTCGACTTCTACCGGTTCTACTGAAGATAAAGGGGATCGTTATCGTCACCCAAGATTCACCGCCCCTCCGAGTATGCCGCCTGGCGCAATCTCTTGAGATGGCCCAAGAACTATCCTTCTTGGTTGAAGTCGGTCTTTACCAACCGATTTGCACCTCCGCCTGGACAGTTGCCGTGCAAAATTACCTTTTGCGGAACTAGTCGTCGATACGCTACTCCAAATGCCGAGTGGTAAAGGTTTAGTTGACGGCTCAATATCTCTAGCCTCGTCAGAATATCAGTACGGAGTTGTTGTGCTATTTCATCGGTCGGATGGCATTTGCTAAACACCAATAATAACCGGTGGTAAACGCCATCTCTTCGTATCGGTAGAAGTATTAATTGCCCCTCGAATCCAGTCCTGCCGGAACTTCTACTGTCAATTGCATCTCTTTTTCACCTCACAGTTTATCTCTAGTCTGAAGTTATAACACCATCATAGTTGACTCGACCAACGTTACAAACTATCTCACCCTTCCACCCATTTAGGATTCCCTCGTAATCCAGCAACCTCATTTCTCCATACACACTATTTCACATGTTTACGTAGAGGTTGTCCAATTAGCACACGACGGCGAGTTCGACTTGAGTAGTCGGTAGGCGAGATGTTCTGTCCGGGCAAATAAAATCTAATTCTGGTGGATTTGCTAATACCGTAGATGGATGGTTATGGTGGTAGACACCAGATATGGTAGATGGGACAAGCCATATCGAGTAGCGGGGATGGACGGATACCTGAGCAAACCATTCCAGGCTACTCAACTGGTGGCTCAGATCAGAGAACTAGTTCCTGACCTTCCGGTAGGAATCAGTCAGTTGGGACTTAAGAATTAAGGGTTAATTAGCAGGCAAAGGGCAGGCAATCCCTTCGTGGTTACCGGTGCAAGAATATAGGAAGTAAATAATCGCTTTTATCTCATCAGTTTATAAGTTAGTTTAAAGTTTGCCTGTCATCTTGGCAGAAAACTACGATAAAGCAACCATAAGGCTAAAAACTTAATAGTTTGCAGTTTATACCGATTCCTGATAGAATGGTGAAATATATTAAAGCCTTCTATAATTTGGAATGTTAGCTAGGGAGTCGAGAGATGTCCGTTACCATTGAAGATATAAAAACCATTACAACCCAACCTGCGGGTTCTCGTTTAGTAGTCGTCAAAATTACGACCTCTCAGCCTGGGTTGTATGGGTTGGGTTGTGCAACCTTCACCCAGCGGTTTCGGGCTGTGGTGACAGCAGTGGAAAAACATCTCAAGCCGTTTCTGATTGGTAGAGAAGTTTCACGGATTGAGGAAATCTGGCAAATGTTAATGGTCAACGGATATTGGCGGAATGGCCCCGTGCTTAACAACGCCATTTCTGGGGTAGATCAAGCCCTCTGGGACATTAAAGGGAAGACCGCCGGTATACCGGTCTACGATTTACTGGGCGGGAAATGTCGGGAAGGAGCAGCCGTCTATGGTCACGCAGGTGGGAATTCGCCTGAAAGCGTAGCCGAAAGTGTTCAATCGTTTATGGAACAAGGATATCGGTATATTCGGATTCAGATGGGTGGTTACGGTGGGCAGACGTCTCAGATAACTCAGCCTGAAGGAGCGTTGGATGGTGCATACTTCGATCCGAGAGAATACTGTCGGAACATGTTGCGAATGATGGCGTATGTCCGACAGGAGATTGGCGATGCAGTCGAGTTGTTACACGACATCCATGAGCGATTGCAACCTATTGATGCGGTACAATTCGCCAAAGATGTGGAACAGTTTAAGTTATTCTTCTTAGAAGATCCGCTGGCACCGGAAGACCTGGAATGGTTTGCCCATATACGACAACAGTGTGCTACGCCGATTGCTATGGGTGAATTGTTTAATCACCCCAGAGAATGGCAACCACTGATTGCCGGGAAATTAATCGATTTTCTCCGTATGCATGTCAGCCAAATGGGAGGAATCACGCCCGCTCGTAATGCGGCCATTCACGCTAATATGTACGGTATTCGAACGGCATGGCATGGGCCGGGCGACACCTCGCCGGTAGGTCATGCCGCTAACTTGCACCTGGATTTATGGGCTCCCAATTTTGGGGTTCAAGAATGGTGCCGATTTTCTGACCTGGTCTATGAGATTTTCCCGGGCTTGCCCGAAGTTAGAAACGGCTATATGTATCCTAACTCGCAACCGGGACTAGGAATGGATGTTAACGAAGATTTGGCTGCTAAATACCCATGCCAAGACGAAGTGATCCAGTGGACCCAAACGCGTTTGCCTGACGGATCGCCAACACGTCCCTGATTTAAATCAAGTGAAAAGTTTCGTAACTCTTTCGGCTAAGAAACGATCTCAAAACCCCTTAAGGGACGTTATTCCTTTGCTGAGAAAACAACCCCCTGGCCGAGAAGTAACATTATGGTACATAAGAAAAAAGCGGTTACAATACCCTTAGAAACGATCTGGCGAATTCCCGATACCGCCTGATTGCAACCGATCTTAGCCTAAACCTACCGCTCAAGGCCGTATATACTTTCGCCAGGCCAACCACATCCCAGCGACCGAGGTCATAGATCTTGGTCGCCGTCGTCGTTGGTATTGAGGGTAGTCCAGAGAAAGAGCAACGTTTGTGTTTGGATAAAGGCTATGATCAGCCAATGTGCTGTTTGTGCTACCGTTTCTGGTCTGCGAACCAAATTGTCCTCAAAAAAACGACATCCAACTGTTGGAAAGGGGACTGATCAGACCAATTAGATTGCAGGTTTCAACAATACCATGCGTCAAAAAGTCTCTTGTTTGGTCAGCAGGACACTCTCATTGTAGATAAAATAAAAATCAGATTGGAGCTATTTGGTTCTTCATCCCTCACTATAATGCCCATTGGCTCTGAGCGAAATCATCACCTGACTGCAGATCCACCTGATTTTGTAGGTTGTCGAATAACCTCGAATGCTATTATCTTCTTACTAGGTCTTTGATGTCCGGTTATGCTCATTCATTCTCCGGCCTTCATTAGAAGCAGTTCTGTGAAAGTTAGACCTCGCCGAAGGAATAACGTGAACGTTAACCGCGCGGCTCTAGTCATGGTTGGTAACCGTCAGTCCTTCATTACATAGCCCTAGACAAGAGCGTGGTAGTTGTCTAGGGCGTACCTGGTGCTGCGCCGCCGCCACAACTCAGGATGAAACCTCTGTGCATACCCAGCATTGTGATGTGCTTCCGCGGAATGCCAACGATATCATCCCGAGATTCCGACTTGATGAAGAAAGGATCCGGCCCTTCTCGCAAAACGACGCGCCCCGACATCTTGTCGGCCAGAACCGCTGGATCGACACAGAACCCGAAACTGTTGTGTGATGTGATTCGCAATTCATCCCTGATGAGGTTGAGCAGGTGCTCGTTCTGTCCACAGTTATGGAATCCGCGAGGACCAGGATACGCTTTCCATATCTTCAAATAGTAAGGAACAACAAACTCCCTAAACATGTCTTGGTTAACCATCTCTACAGCGTTGTAACCGAGCCCGGTCGGATGCCCGAGTTCTCGCCCCATCATCTCATCAAAGAACCGAACGCAGTTCATGTGGCTTTCGGTCACGCTCTGCATCTTCAATGTTGCGGTTAGCATCGGCCATCGCGTGGTACCACTCGATTCTCTTCGCGTTCAGACCACCCGAAAGATGAAGGACAACGAGGTTGCCAATCTGCTCCGGGGCGGTTAGAGAATGGACACACTGGGTGGCTGATCTTCAGGCCATATGATGTCCATATCGAATTCTACCCCCCGTAGACATCCAAAATCCGGTTAAAACGAGAGGCACTTTGGAATGGCCTGGTCCTCACAGATATATTCGAGGCGCCACTTAATGTTTAGGTTCTGTTCACGGAGATTGTCCGCGGGAGATCGGAGGTAGTGTTGGCGGAAGCAGATACCATTGAGCTACAAGCAAAGGCCGGGTTTCAGTGATCTTGGGCAAACCTTTCCTGAGACAACGCATCGTTGTATGGACAAAGAGACAGCGGAAAAGAATCAAGTGAACGGTTGATATAGCACATTGCGTCAACGGCTGTCGCCTTGTATTCGGAAGACATTATCTTTCTCCGAACCAGAGAAATATCACTTGCTAATTGACTGCTATCCGAAAAGAGAACTACAATTACATCGGCAAAGAGTACACAACTGTATGGGGTAAAAGAAAATGGAACCTGGAAACAACTTACCACCTGAAATACAAAAAGGTATAAAGTAGGCTCAACAGCGTTATGATCGTACTCTGTAAGAGATTCTGCTTGTGCTGAAGCCTGCATTAAAATTAGGGTACCTATATATAATGGAAACAATACCGGGATGGGCGGAAAGCTATTATAAGGCACTGGATCTTAATCCCAAACTAGCGGAAGCACACGCCGTATTAGGGTAAATAGCCTCGCGTTAACAATAGTTAGGTGGTGCAAAGAAACACTACCAACGCACCTGACAATCGTAACCTGATCTTTCCTAAGTACGGCTTGAGGATTGTCTACGTAAAACAACAACTAGCCGAGACTATTGTTATCTATTAAAAGGCGGTATCTCTGCAGTCCGATTTCGTGAGAGCTCACTTGATTTTAGCGGCGGTTCCGGCTGAGCGGGGGAGGGTTGGAAACAGCGGCGGAATCGTATTGAAAGGTTTATCTAGCTACAACCCAAAGACCTGAGCCTACGCCAAACTTGTACAGTTATGTATTGATGCCGGATTCACTTAGATGTGGCGATTTCACTGGTACGAATCGCGGCACAACTGGAGTCAAATTTAGGTCTCTTCTTCAACTGATTGGCTTGGGTCTACATTATACCGGTCGATACGTAGAGGCAGAGAAGTATCTTTTACAGGCTTTATAGACCGAGCCGAACAATCAATTGTATTTGGAGGAATTACAGGAAATTAGAAGCTATTTCAAAATAGAGATACCTTTACCCCTAGGCTGGCCATTAAGTGAGTCGAAATTAAGCAATAACGGTAAACTTTTCAACCCTCAATATCGTCACGCCCCGTATTGGGGCTTTTTTTGTGCCTACAATATAGAGATAGATCTTAATGCGGACCCTGAAATCCCAAAAAACGTAAAACAGATTGTTATCCTAAGTGATGGTAAGCCGGGGCACTACAACCAGTCGCTGGGTATCGTGGACCATCTCGAAAACTGCAACCATCGACTGGTAGAGGTTTCTTTCCGGCGCAAGTGGCGAGATAACTTGTTGCGAATCGTTACGCGAATAGTAGGCCTGATTCCACTAAAGAAGGGCTTGATTCGGTGTCTGTTAGCCACTGCGGTAACTGCCGAATCGCTGGGCCAACTGCAGCGACTGGAGTCAGTCGACTTGATCTTATCGACCGGATCTTCCGTTGCGCCCATCAATCTTTTGCTGGGCCAGCTGCTAGGGGCTAAAACTGTTACCTGCCGCTATCCCTCTCCACTCGGTATCTCTCACTTTGATCTGGCAATTCTACCCAGAATGTATTGGCATCAGCCAGAACACAGTAATGTTTGCAGAACTCTGGGTGTTCCCAACCGAATTACGCCTGCCAGACTCGCCACTTTTCAGCTTGAAGACCATCAGTATCTGTCACCGGGCCGACCTAAAATCGGCCTGCTAATTGGTGGTACAGACCGTTACTATACGATCGCTTACCACACGGCTATCAACCTACTTCAATCATTGGCCCAATTAATATCCACCGGTGGATGGCAATTGTTGCTCAGCACTTCTCGTCGAACACCGATCGAAGTCGCGGATCTAATTGCCACTACCACAAGAAATCAGCTAGATCATTTTCCGATCGCTATTTTTGCTCATCAACAATTGGCTGACAGTCAGGGTTTTAAAGTTGAGCATATTTTGGCTTACGCCGATCTTATTCTGGTGACCGAAGATAGCTTTTCAATGGTCTGTGAAGCGGCCAGTAGTGGGAAACCTGTCCTGATACTGAAGGTGGATCGGACTCAAGCCGAATGGCGCTACCGAAAACAGGATCAGATCTATCAGGAGTTAGTGGATCGACAGATCGTCCAATGGGCAGGAGGGGATCCCAAATCGCTAGTCGAAAAAGTGGCAGGAGAAGCACAGGTGGGCAACCCGCCGAGTTATTTGCAGGATGCGTCCCTGGCGGCTAAGGCTGTTGCTAATCTTCTGGCCTCAGACTCTAACTTAACGACGAGAACGGAGAACAGGTCGACGACATAAATCACAGATCAACTCTTCTAGGATTTGCTCTGTAGGCAAACTGCTACTTTTTAGCTCAATGTCCGCCTGCAGTACGCTTTCTAATGCGTTCTCAAGTTCAACCTGTCCGAAGAACCGAAGGGATTGCGCAATTTTATAGGCTGCATACGGATTTTGCTTCAACAAATTAAGTTGAGCGCTTTCAGGGAGCCGGTGGCTGGCTTTTTCAGCTAGAGGTTGGAAAACACGCTGATTGAAAACTTGATAATTGGATCTTCCCGCATCTTCTTGCAATAGCTTCTCTTCCACCAATAAGCGCGCCTGAAGCAAGAGTCGGATTTGGCGTGCAATCAGGGCATTAACTTTAATAGCGGCTTCGCCACTTTGCAGCAACCGATGTAGACTCAGCAAGGCGTGCGAAACATTTTTTCTTCCCACCGCATCGGTTAAGGCAAAGATGCTCTCGTTGGCTATCTCGGTGATTAACCCGCGAATATCTTTATCTTCAATCCGTTCTCTATCACCCACATAGGCGATGGCTTTTTCCAATTCCTGGAAAATCCGATGGGCGTCCTGTCCGGTTCGTTGCCGCATTAGATTATAGGTACTGAGGCTAATCTGCTTACCAGCTTTGGTGACCTGCTCCTTTACCTGTTGAAATAAAGGGTCATTTTGCGTGGGTCTATCGGTCTGAGGAAATTCAACATATTGTCCCAGACGGCGAATTTCTTTCACGATCCGACTACGTGCATCAATCTTATGCCGACAGGCGAGAATCAGGACGCTGAATTTAGGTAGTATTCCTGTCAACCAGGATAAAAACCGCTCCGCGGGATCTAGGTCTATAAAATCGTCAACTCCTACTATCGCCGGTTCAGTTGGTTCAGCTGGTGTGCCGGTAAAGAGGGGATCGACAATCTCAGCACCGACTGTGTCAAGATCTTCTGCATCTTCTATTGGTTCGGGGGTTGGAGATATCGAGTTATTCGTTGAGGTGGGCTGTAAAAAATCGGGGTCGTTGACCAGTACCACTCGCCAATCAGCAATTACAGGGTAGACTTCGACCGCACTCAGAATTTCCCGCACTGATATCTGAGAACCATCAAAAATATCGAGGTTAAAGTCGCGGGAACCGGAATCTAAAAGTAGATCTAGCAGTTGCTTAACCGTCTCTGTAACCAAGAAGGCTTCTTCCCCAGCAAGCAGATAGATGGGGGCAATCTTGCCAGCTTTAATGTCTTGGATCAGGCTAGATTGGCGAGAGGGAGAATTTTGCATGACTGAAAGTCACATTCAATCGGATTGGTTTTGGGTTGCCAAAGATGATCCATCAAATTGGCTCAGGTGAGTAAACAACGGGAGACTATGTTAGCGATCCAACCTCGATTTCAAGCAGCTTGTCGATTACATCCAAGCTAGTAATACCATCGGCTTCAGCGTTAAAGTTAGTCAAAATTCGATGTCTGAGAACAGACCTGGCAACAGCTTTAACGTCCTCAAAGCTGGCATGAGATCGACCCAACATAACCGCCCGGGCTTTAGCTCCCAGAATCAGATATTGCGAAGCTCTAGGACCTGCACCCCAGTTCACCCAATCTTTAACAAACTGAGGGGAATCGCTATTATTAGGACGGGTGTGTCGGCTTATGGCTACTGCGTAGTCAACAATCGATTCAGCAACAGGAACTTTCCGTACCAGTTGCTGAAGTTGAAGGATTTCGGTTCCGGTTAGCACCCGGTTAAAAGTCGCTTCATAAGCTGAGGTCGTCGACATTACAATCTGCTTCTCGTGGTCTTTTTCTGGATAATCGATGTGGATGTTAAACATGAAACGATCCAGTTGCGCTTCGGGAAGTGGATAGGTTCCCTCTTGTTCAATCGGATTTTGCGTGGCGAGAACGAAGAATGGTTCTGGCAGTGGATAGGTCTGTCCACTGGCGGTGACGTTGTGTTCCTGCATCGCTTGGAGCAGAGCTGCTTGCGTTTTAGGGGGTGTTCGGTTAATCTCGTCTGCCAAAATGATATTAGAAAAAATTGGGCCTTGAATAAAACGAAAAGAGCGGTTACCGGTTGATACATCTTCCTGAATAATGTCAGTCCCAGTAATATCGGCCGGCATTAGATCCGGCGTAAACTGGATTCGATTGAACTGTAGATCAAGAATTTCGGACAGGGTGCGGATCAGAAGTGTTTTGGCTAGACCTGGTACACCAATCAACAAACAGTGCCCGCCCGAAAAGAGCGTAATCAGCAGTTCATCAATGACCTGTCTCTGCCCAACAATCCGCTTTTGTAGCTCACTCAGAACAGCAGCCCGAGCATCTCGGAGTCGTTCGGCTTGCTGTAGGTCTGATGCGTCGTTAGCCAAGGAAGCAGAAGCTACTGGAGCTTCGATATTGCCGGTCTTCACCTAATTTGCACCTATTTTCTCTTTGTTCACCGACTATTTTTCCGGCTCGGAAGTCCAGGTCTGCAATCCAGAAAAGTCAAAGGTGAAATCTAAAATCTGGGCCCCTGCCTCCAATAAACTTTTGCGGACTTGATGTTCTTGGCCCGGCTGGCAATAAAAGAGCAAACATCCCCCACCGCCAGCCCCACAGGCTTTACCACCGATTGCTCCATTGGCTAAGGCCATCTGAAACAAAGATTCGATCTGGTCGTTTGTAACCGAAGCATGTAGCATCTTTTGGTTTTCCCAATTTTTGGACAACAATTCCCCGAAGGTTGACAAGTGCCCTTGCATTAAAGCTTCTTTCGTCTGTTGAGCGATTGACCGCAGGTTGCTCAAGGCTACTAAAGTCTGAGCGTCACCTGACAAGTAAGCGTCGGTTACATTTTGGTGGATATTTCCTGATAACCTAGATTTACCTGTGTAACATAACACTAGATTTTTCTCTAGCTCGTAACAGATGTTGGCTGATAACTGTAGCGGAGCAGTTTTAACCGTCTTGCCTATAAACTCCATGTAGTTGATGCCGCCGACTGCACTGGCGTAATGATCCTGCTTTCCCCCTAGAATTTCTAATTCTTGTTGTTCGATTGCGCTGGCTAGTTCCGCGAACTCAAAAGGGAGTAAAGTTTGAGATTCAAACTTTGCCAGAGCAGCAACTAACGCCACACCCATGGCTGCTGAAGTTCCTAATCCACTTCCAGGCGGTGCAATTGACTCTGAAATTAGGTCGAAGCCACCATGTGTAATGGACATTCGACGAACGGCAGCTTTAACCAGATCGACGTTTCCGTCGTATTCTAACGTCTGAACATCTTCTGCCTCGACAGAGATATCAAAGTCGGCGGAATAAATCCGAACCCCTTGACTTAGATCTTGCGCCGAATCAGAGTTGGTCTCATCGATAATCTGCTGGTTTCGTCTCTGCTTAAGGGTAGCAAAAGAGTAGAGCTGGATTGCGGCGTTAACTACAATACCAGCGGCATCACGAGTAAACAATGCGACGTCTGTCCATCCGCCAGCGAAGTCAATACGCACTGGAGCCCGAGATCGAATCAGCAAATTAGCCACCTCTTACTACAGTTGGAAAGAAGGTCCAACTGTAGCGAGATAAGGGAAAGAAAAGAGATGTTCGATGAGAAAGGAGGTTAAAAGGGGGAACGACTCCCCCACTGAAGGGATTAAAATGATGCTAATTTAGTTAATGCTGTCTTTTAGCTTCTTGCCAGCACGGAAGGAAGGAACTCGTTTAGCCGCAATTTGCAATGGTTCGCCCGTCTGTGGGTTTCGCCCTGTACGCGCACTTCGACTCTTAACCTCAAAAGTCCCAAATCCAACAATACCAACTGAGTTGCCGTCAGCTAGAGAGTCGGTTATGGTACTACACACCGCATCAAGTGCGGATGTTGCATCTGCTCGACTTAGCCCTGCACTTTCAGAAACCGCATTTACAATATCTTGCTTCGTTAGTCTTTTATCTGCCATTTTCATACCTCAGGATTATAAAAAAATCAAAAACAATTGTCAGAAACTCACACTATAACTGAATCTGAGCCCATTATACTATACGCTATAAAGGCTGTCAAGCGCAAAAAACAGGATAATACTAGCTAAGCCGCCTGGTTTTACGTTATTTTTCTATCATTTTTAATTGTTAAACGCTTGGTGTGAGTTTTTATAGCAAAATAAAAGATCAGAGCTATCAGATCTGATCTATAATAAATCTTTCGGTAGAAATAGCATCTATGTCTTAGTCCTTGATTGAGTTCTGTATCCCAATTGACTTTAACCGATAACCTGATTAGTAGGAGATAATAAATGGTAGCCATCGATCTCTGACAACCTTGTCTGTTTTGGGCCACGATTTCATCCCAACTCATCCCATTAGAATTCGAAGCGACCCGAAGAGGCAATTGACTCACAGCCAAGCTACGACCCAGTTGGTTTTAGCTAGTGGCGTCGATTTGGTAGCCCAAGAAATTTCTACCACTTGGCTCAGCAACAGCTGATCCCCTTCTTTCCCAACTTGCCATTTCTTCCAACATTTGGCCTCAATTCTGGCAGCCAATGATGCGTTCGGATCGGATCGACGATTAAAGAGCAAGGGTAGAATAGATTCGTTGGTGGTATCGACGATGCAGGCCCACTCCCTACTACGCACTGAGACTCGGTTAGTCCAAGCATGGATGACGGTGTCTTCCATCTCTGGTCGTTTCTTGCCTTTTAATAACGCTCAGAGGCCTTGACCATCTAGTGGCTGGTGTTCGATTCCAGCTAGTTGAGCAACGTTGGGCAGAAGTGATGGCTCAGAATCAACGGCTCGACCGTAACGGGTACCTGATCTGGATGGCGGAACCACAGATTAATTTTGGCGTTATAATTCCGTGGACCATGTTTGCCTTTACCGAAAGCTCCATTGTCCATCAGTTCTGTACCGTGGTTGGTGAGAAAAATTAGGACAGTCTCACCCGTTCAATTTTAGGTCTTCCAACCGATTGAGCAGATGGCCGATCCATTTATCAACGAAGGTCACGTAACCATACCATAGTAAAGGGCTTTGGTTCCTCGGATGCCGGCCTCGCTCTCGTCACACATGCTGGGCACGATGAAATCCTTCACTGCTGGATCGGCAAAATAGCGGTCGGCAAATGCCGTCGGTGGATCCCAATATTCGTGTGGAGCGAAACTATCCACCCAAAGGAAAAATGGGGCGTTGTCTGCATTTTGGCTAATCCAGTCAGCAGCAGTCTGGAATACTTGGGGAATGAAGTGATCTTCTTCCGTTTGACGTTCCTGTACATTCAGCAAGTATTGCCGCAGGCCGGCGTGTGCATCATCCTCTTGCCCCGTGGCAACAACGTAGGGCGCTAGATCAATGGCATTAAGCGGCCCATGACAACACGGATGGTCCTCCTGACCTCGGACAAAAGCCCATTGCATAAAACCACGAGTGAAGTTCTGGCTGCCCTTAAACATGTGATAGGTGTCGGCCACTAATCCGGCCACATAACCGGTTTCAAAGAAGTATTCTGACAATGTTTGTTGATGAGGGGGATTTGATGTCAGCCGAGAGCATTAGGCCAGAGCCCACGGTCGCCAGGATTATGATGCCAAGGGAAACTGCATCTGCCCGTCATCAGGTTTCGTCTCATCTGGATAGTTGGCTGTCCTTCACCGTAGGCATTTTCAAAAACAGTGCTTTGCCTTTTCAGTGCGTCCAGATTAGGAGTCGCGATGAAAGCGTGTTTTTTCCCCTCACCTACTTATATCACTATATCAGTTCGGAATGTATCGACACAAATAACAATAAAATTCAGCATACTGCCTTCCTCATCTATCTAGCAGTGTAAGTTATCATAGATTGCTTTTTCAGCTGTGGGCTGGATTACAAGTAGGAATGCTAACTTTGGCCGGCCGACTCGATTAAGTCCCAACACCGCTTGGTGTCGCATAAAATATGCCCATAGTGAAGAAATAGAGTGGCACATGTAGACCAGAGTTTGTCTTCTGCTGTTTGGGAGATCGTATCTGGAATTAGACCAGATGCTGGTAAGCATCCTTGCTAGTGATATTGTTCAATCTGCTAGGACTTAGCATAATGAAGCGCTAATTAGATGATTAATATGATCAAGCAACCAAATCTCCACTGAAAAAACCTCGGTCGGTTGCTCTGGATAGACGAGAAGAGAGTACAGTCATAAGTGCCGATCAATCGATCAAAATTTTCTGATTGTCTTTTGCACTGTCATAAAGCGCATCGAGGATCTTCATGAAGGTATAAGCATCTGCTGCGTTCATCTCCGGCTCAACCTCGCCGGCCACGGCCATGGCGAAGTGCTCGATTTCGTAGTAGAAGACGGGTATCTTTTCCGGCGGCTGAGTATGCGTAACATCCACCGGCCCACTAGCCTCCTCGAAAGAGATGTTTCCCTCCCCGTCGTTGCGTGCGATCTTTCCGTTTGAGATCGCACCTTCGCTTCCATAGAGCTCCATGACCGTCTTAGATTCAGAATGGAGCCAGCGAGAGCAGTCGATCTGAATTATTTTTCCACCTTCCAGGCCAACCATGCCAGAAAAGTAATCTTCAGCCGGACCTTCAGGTCCGTCATAAAGTCGGTAGACCGCGTGCCGACCCGCGAATGCCCACTCAGGTTTGGGACAACCCATCCAGAACCAGGCCAGGTCCAGTTCGTGTGAGTAGTGCTGGCCAAGAACCCCGCCCTTTTGTCCATAGATTTGCAACCACTTGGTGATCCCGGCCGGTTCAGGGCGACTGTGATACTTACCAAAGATACGGGCGTGGTAAGCCTCACCGATAGCCCCTGCCGCCACCATCGCACTAAGTTGTCTGTTGTGCGGATAGTGACGCATGAAGTAGCAAAACTGTAGGGTTTTTCCTGCCGACTTCGCCTTATGCTCAAATTCGAGGATTTGATGGGCCCTGACAGCGTGAGGTTTTTGTACCTGTACATGCTTCCCTGCCTCAAGCGAATCCAGCACCATCTGATAGCGCATCGGTGGATTCACCGCCAGGTAGACCGCATCAATCTCCGAATCGTTCAGGAGTTGTCGGTAGTCCTCGTAGCCACGGGACACACCGTAATTCTCCATGGTGGTAGAACGCAAGGCTTTTATCGGTTCAGCAACAGCAACGATGGTCGTTCGCGGCACAGTCTGGCCAGCCCCCACCGCTTGTTGGCCAGCCCAACCACAACCGACGATTCCAAGTCTCAGTAGTGCATTACTCATTTTTCAGTCCTTTCTGTTTGTCTGATAGATTCACATCCACAGGTGCCCGGCCACGCAAAGGCCAGGTCCACAAAGTCGATCTCAAAGCAGGAAAATTCCCTTTGGCATAGGAAATCAAGCCGAATGTTGGCCGCACCATTATAACGGAATCCAGCTTGAGAGTATAAAATTATAGAGAGATAACAAGAATGCTATGTTACATGTCCTCCAAAGAATGGAAAGGAGAAGTATTCTATGTCAATGTCAGGCAAAAATTATTCCTCTAAGCCATTGTAAAGAATGGTAAGGTTCTAGGCAAACAGTGCCCTAGATTCAAGACTACGCTTATAATTTTGTGCCAGGGGGCGGCCGTGTTGAACAACAAATCGCTATTAAAACCGGCCTTTGCCGCCTTGATCTTATGGTCAAGGAAAGACGTCCTATGGATTCTTGGGAGGATGACACGAAGAACCAAAGTAGTTTCAAGATCTGGGCATATGTTGAACAATACTCTCAAAATCGGGATTAACCTCACCGAGTCTCAAGCTTTCAAGCGCTTCCAAAATATTGTCTTACTCTATCTTTAAGTAAATGCTCTCAGATATTGTTAGGACTTTCGGAATGAGAGGTCAAGCTTTATCGTTATCTCTTATTTTTAATGGGGGAAAGCTGAACAATCGTGCGCATTTCCTGTTGATTACCACCAAACAACAGGGTGCCAGGCCATGGAGTAGTCTCCTAGTATCAAGCCGGCAAAAAACGGAGTTGCACTACGGTAAGCCCTTAATCCTCCAAACTTGAGGATGGCAAACTTAATTAGCCAACTAATAAGAACAGGCACCCAAATATATACTATTTCTGCTGGACTAACTCCCAGAACATAACCAACTGGATGAAGCGGCCACCAGAGGAAGCGCGTTTTGATGACCAGTAGGAAAGTTGTGATAGCAAAACCGAGTCCCATGAAGCCAACAGCCGAATAATTAGCTGTGGTTGGAGATGTTAACCACAACTGAAGCCGATAGGTAAAGCTCTCCCTTTCCATTCCGCTAATCTCCGATTGGACAGCAGCGCCATATTGATGACAGATTGAGGTATATTAGAAAAGTCAATGGAATACCGATCACTAAGGATATAATCAAGGCGCTTAGCACCTGTCGATTATCGATACGGGACTGTTCCCCGATTCGGAATGCTTCGAGTTGATTCGGCATTGGATGTCCTGCTTGATCCCGAGTTAGTCCATAAAAAAGAGAGAATGGTCAAGTTTCGCGGCCCTAACGCTCGGTTACCCATTGTGGTCACTATTGTCCGAGAAGAGTCCAAAAAAAGAATTTCATGTGCCGGTAGCCCAAGCCTGCTTCTAATCTTGGTTATACCGATAGCGCTACAACAGTATATTCCTAGAAAAACAGGATAGCCCACATAGAAAGACCCGCTCTATGCGCAAACAGGGNANAAAATAGCAGGCAACCGCGGCGATTCCCAAAAAGGAAAATCGATACGCTACGGCCTCCCTGGAGCTATCTATTTGATGTGTTCCGGCCTGTTTAGTCACACTTGTAAGGTGCTTTCGCCCGATCCACAATGCCAGAATGCCCAACCCAGGCACCCTGTGCTTGCTCATCAAAGTAGAGTTGCCGCTGACCCGTCACGGCAACTATCAAAAGTTGTGCAGCCTTTTTCAAGAAGTAGAAGAACCAGGCGGAAAAGGCCAAATCCAACGGCATAAAGAACGAGAGGCCCATAACGAATGGCTGGAAAGAGATTCGGATAGAATCTATGTAACTCCAAGGTTTATCGTGAAAAACAATCGTTTCCCATCCCACAGGGATAGCTGGTAACCAGGGGTTGAAAACTTTCAAGCCGTTCAACAACCCGATGCCTGCNGCGATTCCGAACCCTGTCNACATCAACCTATTTTTCAGCAAAACAGNGGGAGATTGGTTCATCGTCAGTGGTAACCAGGTGATAGGGCAAGTGAGTCGCTCACAATCAGTAAATTNTTTTCNTATTATCGTATTAATGCAGATGAGCAGAAAACACAAAACAAACAAAAAAGACGACCAGTAAAGCAAAGGTCCAAGCTACGACTTGATATGCAACGGAATGAAAAAAGATGAGTCACCCAGAAAAAAGTCGCGTAAGACATTTCTATCTCTTACGGCAAACCATTCAGGAACCAACCTCCAGAACATATTCCGCCAGTCATTCTNCGGCGTGGCAAACCAAAAGGGGTGGGCAATAGGTCCTAGAAAGCGGGTCATTCGGTGTCCGGATATGGTCGATACCATCACAATCATAATATAGATGACCGAAAGGTCAGATTCTCGTNGAGCGGATTTCGGCCGTAGTTTCTGCAAAAGGAAATTTAAGAGAATCAGCATAAAGAGGGTAAAAATCGCATTGCTGAACCGCGACATATAGGTATGATTTAACCCCTTCAAGTAGTCATTGACCGAAATCCAGTAAGAATTTATGATTGCCAGAATAAGCCCGATGGTCAATGCTTGAAAGGAAATGCCACTTTGTTGGGATTCGGACTCCAAACAACGGGTCTTATTTATTTTCGGTTCTTTTCGGGGCCCGCATCCTGGGTTACTTGACGAGACTCCCTACTTGTTGTGCTAAAGATTTAGATATTTTGCCTAGTTGAAAGAATCTTCGGGCGGTNGCACCACATCCGGANAACTTTTACCAGAATTCAAATGCGTGGAATTCGAATGTGTGGAATTACTGTTAATTAACGCCAATCTAACGTAGGAGTGTAGACTAAAACNNAGCTATTAAGGGTAACGGAATTCCGGGATAATGACACAACTTCTGGTTCGGTCGATTCTCAACCAGAAGTTGGTTGTATCTGGATGAGGCCACTTTTCTATATGTAGTTTCTTATATATGTTGTAAATGCAGTGAGACAGAGATTATATGTTGCAAACCGAATAGTAGGCGTTTCACCCGCATCCCTACCTTAACACTCGCCATCGCCATTCAGNCNCCACCGTGTAGGTGAGCTGGATCTGATCACNAGGTTCCAGTGCCAAGCATTGCCCGGCAAACAGTCCAGCACAAACAGTTTGAGTATTTCCGTTGGCGTTTGTCAACCCCCAACTGGAAACGTTGCCCGATGTGAGGATAAGGATTTCGATTTGATACGGCTGTTCGTTGATAACGGNTTTTCCCGATGTGGGGAAGTTTAGGTGTCGGAACATTGAACCCAATCGGCCGACACGGAATAATCCGGTTGGTTGAGGTTTTCGCAAGATTGGTTATGCTGTTGGGCAGATTCGTGGCAACGATAAGGCTGTCATGTACGGGCTCTTCGAAAATGATGTTNCTTCCGCTATCGTGACTGTGGGCATTAATTGTCAGGAAATTCCTTCGACCAAAATCTGTACGCCTGAGGTTTGGGGGAGATCACCGGAGACAGTTGCTTGAATGACGTGTGCACTTACATCAGGAACCGGGGCATTCCCGATTTTGATTCCTAAGCTGGTCAGGTGGACCCAGGTGACATCCCTGAGTTAGTTCAATACCGATATTACAGGGATTGATTTCCTGAACCAGGACTTTGTTGCCGCTGATCCCTCCCTTTGAGGCATCCATTAAAAGGCCGGTACTTTTTTGTACTGATCCCTCTTCCTCCCAGGCACTCCTCGCTCCGACCATACCGTTAAACTCAAACGTCGTTGCAACCAGACAGCAAAAGTTGTCTGGTCCTTTTGAGGTAGGTTGTGCCCGAACAACGGCCCNAGGAGTCCGTGTATTGACAATTAACCCCATTTTGATTCGGGCTGTTCATCTGGCTATCAATCACTACCGCATCACCACTTTCCGGAGGGTAGGACAGCCAGTATTCTCCTCCATCTATCCGTCAGTCTTAATTCCAAGGGGGGCAACATTTCATCCGGCCGATAATCCACCCTGTCCTTGAAAGCTTCAGTGATTCCGCCGCCAGCGATGTAGACATCTTTTTATTTCCTTTTGCGCAGTCAAGCGCGTCCTGAATCCCACTGTTTTTGGTATTCGTCGTTTCAGAACCAAAATCCCCACCATCTTCAGGTCCGNCAGGTGTAACCATGACATATTCCCGGGCTTTCAGTTTGTCCGAATTATCAGATTGGTTCTCCTGTTAGCGCAGAATAATTTCCGCTCACTTTCTGGTCTCCTTTTTGGCTAAAAGATTGAACTCTCCGGTGTAAATANGGGAANCCAACTCCCCAATTCGTGACTCGCCTGAGCCACTCCCGACAGGCCAGATAAAACATTTTATTGTTAGATAGGACACTCGTGCCATCGTGTGATTGCACGAGTGAAACAGGACAATGGCACGGCACCCAGTAAGGCACAAGANATATTTGAAAAGCGCGGTTCAAACCGGCTCTTAGCGTACAAACTGCAACAGGTAGGCCAATTGGACCCAGGTACGGGTCGTCTCGATTGTTGACAATACACTACAGGTTTTGAGTGTGGTCTGTTTGGCACTGGCCGAGATTGAAAAGCTGGTGATATGCAGCACCGTGATATATTATTTTACTTCAGCCAGAGGATGCCAAAAGGGGNGGCTGGAAACGGCGGCATGGGGGCTGAGGTAGTGGTTTACGGTGTGGGNCTGATAGTTAGGCAACTCTATTCGGGCAGTTAAATTCTAGAACTGTGGATTAGTGAAACCCGACGCTCAAAATTCATAAACTTCGGAGCGATGGCGGCCAACTTTGTACCGACACAGATCTTGCACTTCTCTGGGCATCCGTTCGAACACCTCTGGGAAAACCGGCTGGTGTCCACCCTCCCGTGCACAGTTCCACCAGGCGGGATAATAAGCGATGTTCAAACCTATTCGGTGGTGATCCTGACTTATATTAGCGCCGCTGGTATGCCAAGCACCGCCATGCCATAACATCACCGACCCACGACGGCCGGCGATGGAACAAATACGTTTATCGTCAGGACTTAGCCCTACCGGGCGTCGCTTAGATTTATGACTCATGGGCACAACAACCGTCGCCCCGTTTTCGACGGTAAAATCGGTTATCATCCACATAGAATTAATTAACCATGGGACGTCCGGAAAAGGCTCTGACAAATCGTGCGTAGAATCTACATGAATCCCTGCCATTGGTGCGCCAGGCTTGATCCATTTTGTACAGGCTTCTCCCAATCGCGCCTTTGGCCCCAGAAAATGGCGAACGACCTCCAGTACATGCGGATGAGCAATGCAATCCCAACACATTTCGTCCCTATTNACAGTGCCGAAAAGTGTTTGATTGATTCCGCCAATTTCACCCGGACTTTGAAAGTTGGGGTAAGAGTCAGGATCTTGATGTAGCTGAAAGTATTTCTCCGCCATCTGATCACAACGGTCTGTTGGGATTGCATCCTCTATCAGACAGTAACCGTAAACCTCTAAGTGCTCAATNGCTTCCTGTGATAACATCCTGGATACTCCGAATTGATTTCCCCAATCAAGTTAGGAACAAGCTTAAAATTAGTATTTCTTTTTCAAGATTCCCCATGCCGTTGGTAATTTGCCACCGCAATCTCACTGCCAGCGTTTCTCCCAAGCCATTCTTCACTATTGTTTTAATCTTTGCTTCTGATATAGCTTTGTCGTAGGATGAAGGTTTCGGATATAGCCCNCTGGTGTCGCCGTTTGAATACATCATGAGACCAACCTAACGCGCTATCGACCGGATCTATTTCGTTAACTTCACCTTTCTTTTCCCCTTTCTTAACCCCATTCACAAACATCTTAACCACGCTTCCGTCATAANTAGCTGCGGTATGGATCCAATCCTTCGGCGTCCATTTACCCGGATTTGGAGCTGACGTCGGCAGGATATCAGCAGCCCCAGCCCCTACCCAACCGCCGGCGTCTGCGCTGTCCATTTTACGAGGAATACCGCTACAGCAATCTGGCAGACCTGAAATTATAGTCCAGCGCCCGACCGTAATTCCTTCCGGTGTGTCAAATATCCCACCCGGACTTTAACCCGACAAAATGATTGATCATCGAGACACAGGGCTGAACGCNGCTTTCCATAGGGGCCGTTATCCACTTGGCATCTGGACCAAGAGTAATTTCGCCATGTCGGTCCTGGCCGGAAGAAACCTTCATAACTTTTCTCCCATCGTTTAGGAGTNAAGCCTCCACGAACTCATCCCCTTGAGCGATCGGCATCCATNCACCATCGCCTAACCCAAATATCAATAGAACAAAAAATCGATTCATGATTTAAAAGTCTCCTTCTCCAGATACCGACTGATTCAACTTGTCACAAAACCACAACCTTGCTATCTATCCGATTGCCAAATCGGGCAGGTAACAACCTCCCTCATTCACAATCATATCATTCTAATCAGAAACTCTATCCGGTTCGTAATCATTGCTCCATCACTCCCCAAAGAGTATTCAGCCTATTGGATTCCACTGGCTACCTTTCCAGGACGGAAAGTAGATATGTGCTACTATCCCCAGATCCATTTCTTTCTTTTTCGCTCAATCCCAAATGGTGCGTCGAAAAGGTTAGACCGGGGCAGTGAAAACAATCTTCATACTGTCCGGTGACCAGTATGGCGCCACGCCGGCTTTAACAATTCTTTTTATATTTTGCCCGTCTATTGCATCCATGAGATAAATACCAGCCCCTTTAGCTCACGAGTAGAGGTAAACGCAATCTGTTTTCCATCTAGTGACCATGAAGCACGGTCGTCCTTAACCAGATCATCAGTTAGACGAACAACATTTTGTCCATCAATATTCATCTTGTAGATATCCCAATTTCCACGGTTACGGTTAGAAGTAAACACAATTGATTTTCTGTCCGGTGACCAGTTGGGTACCTTATCCGTTTTAGGATGGTTAGTCAGCCGGAGAGGGTTCTGTCCATCTATGGCCATGACATATATTTCCCAGTTGCCATCACGCTTGGACTTGAAGCAAATCTTATCTCCCTTCGGTGACCAATTGGGTTCCTATCATCTTTTTCTGACTTAGTCCAGTTTTTCAAGTTTGCCCCGTCCGTATCTATCACAAAGATCTCATAATTAGCCTTGCTTTTCCGATTGGTATCGAAAGCGACCCGTGTTCCATCCGGCGACCGGGTTGTATGACCGTTGCGTTGACCTACAGCCTTCTTCTGAGTAAGGTTCAACGGCTCAAGTTTTCCCTCCACATCAGTCAGAAAGATAGTAGCGTGCTGATTGCGATGACTCCTTTCTGGTTGAAGGCAACGTTCATTGTGATAAAGAACATTCCACTGGTTAGAAAAAAGAGTTGCCAGCCAGTAGACAATGACGATCGAAACGATTGATCGGTATTATTTCTCATCATGCAACCGGGTTTCCGGTAGAAAATGTATGTGTTTTAGAATTAGATTTGGTTGCCGATTAATGGCCCCTGGGTCTGCAACTTGGTTTGAATCGGGAGAGGTGAGTCTAAACATTTTAGTCTATCTCAATAATCTTTGCAAGCACAAAACCTTGATGGCTAAAGACAAAAAATGCCTCCAAACATTGTGTTATTCCCTCCCATCCAACAGCAATTCTGCCAAATTTTCTTGGTATCCATCAGAATGTCCCTTCCACCTGAAATCGAGGTGGCCTCTTCCGTCCCGGACCTCCTAATTTCAGCCCGGCATTCTTCTTTCTTGCTATCTGTGGTTAATCTCTTTCTGACCAAGATATACTTCTAACTCATATAGGCCGTAGCCTTTGTCGCTGTTCAAGCGCAGTGTGACCGTGCACTCCGGGCATATTCATGATCTTCATTCTGGGAAGTGAGAACCCTGATAGGATTTTCCACAGGGGCCAAGGACGGGCAAATTCAACGGTCTGCGGCGTGGGGCGTGCGAGTTAAAAACGTGAAGAAGCCGAGGGTACTGTTGCACCCTAGGTCAATCAGGCCGGTGTCTATGGCAACTAGCGACATACCACTGGTTGGCGGCTGGTCTGTACGGTAAATCAGTCCCGAGACTAGCTTCTCAAATCCTTGGACCTCGAACTAGCCCTACTCCTTTGAGGAAAGATCTGTTGGAAACGGCTTCCCACTGGCTTTGGCAATGGCGTTGCTTGATCCACAACTTACGTGATCTCCTAAAAGTGTTGGCGATTGAAGATTAAAATCACTGAATTGATTACCCTTCAATCGTTCATCTATTGTTTCCCGTTGGACTTTGTGGTTGGATCCAAGAATGTGTTCAAGTTTGATAGACCTACTTTATGCGCGATGTCTTTAATTACTTGCCAAGTAGCATCAGGTAAAGGAATTCTCTCAGATTCACGTTGTGCTGATACCCGTGCCTCCGGTTCACTAAGAGCCATTACCTCAACAAAGCCGGTTGCCGCTGGTGTTTCTTTCAGGGTCTTTATAAACGCCTCGGCGTCCGTAGCATATTCATCTTTCTCACGAAACGTTGCTATATCCAGGGCTAGAATTAACCAGTTGAGTTCACGAGCGTCGCCGAGCAAAATACCGGTTAAGAACTCGAGGACAACACCCAATCCATACCCTTTATGATCCGCAAAGGGCAGGATCATACCGCCGTCATAAAAATCATCGGCTTCACCGCTCGGTTGTCCAGATTCGACGAGGATCCAGCCGGGGCAGTTTTTGCCGATTTCACGGTAAAACACAGTTTGCCTTCCGCTGTCGCGCAGGTGGACATATCGACAACAACAGGAGCACAATCTGCCAGCAGGGAAGCCCAGGGTAATAGGGTTGGTCGCCATGACGCGTGCAACACCTCCATAGGACGCAACTGATATGCGGCCTGCTTTCCCATGAGTTCCGCCACCAACAATAATTTGCGGTAACCTCCTGGCTAGCGGCGCGTTCAGCAAACCAGCCTATGCGACCGGTATGGGTACTCCCTGTCAGTCCCACAGCTGCAAACTGATTAGCCTTAGCCTTCTGAATGGCGATATATCTATCGCACGGCTCAAACTGTAAATACCAAAACCATGGATGCCATTCACACTTGACATATTCGATGTTGGCTTTTTAACTGGGGTCTTGCTGCTGGCTGAATCCAGCCCTTTTCAACCTGATCCGGATATTGCGGAATACGTAATACTCCGTCGAATCTACTCCCTTAAGACTACTATCAATTAGCAATTCTGTGATCACATAGCAATATCTTGGGGAGTACCAACGGCGGCCTCGGGCCTTTTTATGGCTCGAGGCCAATTTTTGTTTCTCCGTCATCAAGAGGATTATTTCAATCATGTAGTATATCATGATCCTCAAACATTGAAATATCAAGCATTTTCATAGATCACGGGTATATACCAACAGCCTGGCCGTTCTTTTGGTACAGAATGGTGCTTGAGTAGGATCCCATTCACGATTGGATAAATAACTAGGTTACATGTTTAACTTAAAATAAAATTTAACGGGGATCACAAACAATTGGTACTAATTTTCAGATTGACATTACATGATTTTCTTTTACCCGACAACTTCTTAAATCTATAGCTTAGTCTGGCAGGCCAACCGATAGTCGTTCTGTTTCAAACAACTATTCGCCTACTGAAACAGATGCTTTACGGCAAAACTAAGCCATGCCGGCAAGGCATAAGACTGCGAATATTTTCCGAGTAGATATTGGGATAAGTTCATTCAAATCGTGTGTGGATATAGACAAGCGTTTGAGTTCGATCTTGGCATTCTCAATGGTACAAGCGCCAACCACAAAAAAGAGAAGGTGAAAAAGTCCACTTTCTCTTGACACCCTATTTGGCAAGTGTTATACTTCCCCCTGCTCTGCTGAGAGGCGCTGAATTAAGCGGCTTAAGCGGAGAAATTGATCTTTGAAAACTGAATTAGCGTGAGAAATGCCATGCGATGCAAAATGTTGCATCGCACTGATAAGGTATACGACTATTCTCGTCAAGGCTCACTTCTAAAGTGGACTTGAGAAAACGACTTTTTGGAGAGTATGATACCGGCTCAGGACGAACGCTGGCGGCGTGGATTAGGCATGCAAGTCGAACGAGAATCACGGCTTCGGCTGTGAGGAAAGTGGCGAAAGGGTGAGTAACGCGTAGGTAATTTACCTTTGAGTTAAGAATAACATACCGAAAGGGATGCTAATACTGAATACGATCGAAGTTGCTTCGGCATATTCGATGAAAGGCGTAAGCCACTCAAAGATAAGCCTGCGTCCTATTAGCTAGTTGGTGAGGTAACAGCTCACCAAGGCAACGATGGGTAGCTGGTCTGAGAGGATGGTCAGCCACATTGGGACTGAGACACTGCCCAAACTCCTACGGGAGGCTGCAGTCGAGAATATTTCG